>JAGQPS010000764.1 GCA_020426595.1 Planctomycetales bacterium | reverse complement strand
AAAGCTATGAGCTGGCATATCGGATGCAGACTGCCGTGCCCGGCATCATCGACATCGAGAGTGAACCCGAGCACACCCGTCAGGCGTACGGGCTGGATCGCAAAGAGACGGCCGAATTTGGCCGGCAGTGCTTGATGGCTCGTCGTTTGGTGGAGGAAGGTGTTCGGTTTGTGCAGATCTTTTCAGGCGGTTGGGATAGTCACGATTACCTCGAACGTGGACATTCGAGCCGAATCGCCAGTGTCGATCAACCGATCGCCGCATTGATCAAGGACCTCAAGAAACGCGGACTGCTCGACAGCACGCTCGTCGTGTGGACCGGCGAATTTGGCCGCACCCCCGATAATAATTATCGAGGCGGTGTTACGTCCCTCGGTCGCGGCCACAACGCCGACGCGATGAACATGTGGTTTGCAGGTGGCGGCGTCAAGAAAGGCGCGATGGTCGGGGCGACCGACGAGATCGGCGCCGAAGCGGTCGAAGTTGTTCATCCCATCCGTGACGTTCACGTCACGCTGTTGCACCTGCTTGGTTTGGACGACAACAAGC
>JAGQPS010000763.1 GCA_020426595.1 Planctomycetales bacterium | reverse complement strand
TGTCGGGGGCACAACGGGTTGATGTCTCGTTCGAGATTTCGAAGAATCCCTCGCTCACGCTTCGGGTTTCCTTTTGTTTTTCCACGCTTTTGGTGTGGTTGACCGGGGTGACGCGTGAAGAACGCCACATCAAAACCGACGCCTCGGGTTTCCTTTGGTTTCGTGAAGTTTCAACCACGGGCACCCTCGTCTCGGTCCGCCTTGCGAAATAGGCCGCAAGAGTGTCGGCTTTTGCTCCGCAAAAGCGTGTTCCCGCGCCCCTCAAAACCGCGAACCGCTCGGTGGGGCGTTGTTTGGTTGCCAACAAATCGAGGCTCGATCGCGAAAGCTCCCCGAATCGTCGCTCACGCGACGGGACCTTGCTCGATCGGCACCGCTCAAGCGATGATGCTTCCGACGCGGGCTGGTGTTTGCCTAGGCTCGCGTCTTCCTCGCCCAACCCCACCTTAGGAGTCCTCTCGGTGCTCGGAACGACTTTGGATTGGCCCGCCTACTTGGCTCGATTGCAATCAGAACTCGCCGCATGCGATGGAGTCGCGCTCGCTCGTT
>JAGQPS010000762.1 GCA_020426595.1 Planctomycetales bacterium | reverse complement strand
AGACTAAGCTGCTTAGGGCGCTGGAAGACCGACGGGTGCGCCCGGTCGGCTCGGAGCGCGAAATTCCAGTCGATCTGCGTTTCGTTTTCGCGACCAACGCCGATCTCGAGAAGCTTGTAGAGCGTGGAGCTTTTCGCGCAGATCTCTACTTCCGAATCAATGTGATGCAGATTCATCTTCCACCTCTCTGTGAGCGCGATCGCGACGTGCTCGAATTGGCAGCGCTTTTCATGCGCAAGCTCTCACAACAGCTCGGGATGCCGCCGGTACCGATTGACGAAGCTGTGCGCGGTGCGCTGATGCGGTACGACTGGCCCGGCAACGTGCGCGAACTTCGCAATCTGATCGAGCGAACGCTTATCCTCGGTGACTTTCCGGAGGGATTTGGGAACGCCCGGCGTTCCTCGCCCGCATCGCCTGGCGGAACGCTTGCCGATGTGGAACGCAACCACATTCAGAGTGTGCTCCGCGATGCCGATGGAGACCGCGAGGAAGCGGCGCGGCGACTGGGCATCTCGCGCAAAACAATCGACCGGAAATGCGCAGCGTG
>JAGQPS010000761.1 GCA_020426595.1 Planctomycetales bacterium | reverse complement strand
ATCAATGCTGTCCGGAGAAGTCCCAATGATGGGAAGTCCGGCTTTGTGGAGTTTGCTTGCCAGCTTCAGGGGCGTTTGACCGCCGAACTGTACAATAATGCCGTCCGGCTTTTCGTTTTCGCAGATGTGCATTACATCTTCGAAGGTCAGAGGCTCAAAGTATAACTTATCGGAGGTATCGTAGTCTGTAGACACCGTTTCCGGGTTAGAGTTTACCATGATGGAAGTGATTTTCAGATCTTCCAGGGCATAGGCGGCATGACAGCAGCAATAGTCGAATTCGATTCCCTGACCGATTCGGTTGGGTCCTCCACCCAGGATCATGACCTTGCGGCCGGTCTTTTCCTCTGCATTGGATTCATCCATTTCCTCGTAGGCAGAATACAGATACGGTGTCTTTGCTTCGAATTCGCCGCCACAGGTATCCACGCTTCGATACACAGGGCGAATTCCCGCTGACTTTCGCTTTGCCGTGAAGTCTGCTTCCGCCTGGTCCAGTATTTCCAGGATCTCTCTCCGGCGATCTTCCAGACGCTTGCTTTCGTCGGCA
>JAGQPS010000760.1 GCA_020426595.1 Planctomycetales bacterium | reverse complement strand
GGTTTTGCATAGACCAAGACCTGTTGGCAGAATTACCGCACTCTATGTCATGGATGCGTTTCGCAATGGAGGCATTGGCAGAGAACTTGTTGACGCTGCAGAAAATGAGCTCACTAAATGTGGCTGTGGAATTATTGAAATTACGAGCAATTTTCAATTGCCAAAGGCACACGCCTTCTACGAGCATCTGGGCTATAATCAGACCAGCGTTCGACTCGCCAAAACGTTCGCAGAATCCTAGGGATACTGCATGGCGAACCATGCCGTGAACCGAAGCGGCGAAGTCGGGCGGTTTTCAGATGGAATATCCCTCGTCGCCGTTCGGTTACGGCCAACGTTCGGCGACTACAACATGACTGTCAAAAGTACTTTTCCACCCGTTCACGTATGGAGCATCACGTCGGGACTTTGGCCCATCGATATTGAAGAAGAGGCCTAGTGGCGATCATGCTTCAGATGGACTTGACATCACACCTTGTACTGTTGCTTTGGTGCCTGCTGGCTTTCACTGGAACCGTGATCGCGTTGACATCGCTGGTGATGGTACTCA
>JAGQPS010000075.1:12207-18485 GCA_020426595.1 Planctomycetales bacterium | reverse complement strand
GCCCGCTCGTCAGCGTGGCGGCGTCCTGGGGCAGTGGCGGGGGACGACGATGTTACGACCAGCTACGGACTTGGCTTCATGGTCAATCGCTCCATGTTCGGACATGGCGGCGCGTACTCCACCCAATCCACGGCCGATCGAGAAAGCGGTTTGATCCTCATCTGGCTCGTGCAACACGCGAGTTTTCCCGGTGAGGGAGCCCAGGCTCAGACAGAGTTTCGCCGCACGGCCCAAGGGCTGTTCACACCGAAGTAAGCCCTGAACCGTCGACGAACGAACGGCCGACTCGTTCAAGGGCACGGTGAAATTCTTGATGTCGCGTATCCAGGCTTCGGTCTTGGCCACCAGAGTCAAAAGCGTGGCAAAACCAAAGGAAACCCGAAGCGTGAGCGAGGGATTCTTCTCGTTGACCACCGAGGCCTCGGAGAGCACGGAGTAGGATCGGGGCGAGTAAGGGAACTCCGAGACGCCGCGACGTCGCTGGACGACTCTCGTGATCGAGGTAGCCGCTCGGTGAGCGACGGACTCTTGTCGCCTCGAGACCGTGATTCATTTCGTTCAACCACCAATACTTCCAGCCAGTTCCAACCATCGATGCGCGGCACTCAACGGCGCGATGCGAGCGGACTCATGGCGGCAAGGAAACCTAGCGTGACTCAAACCGATAAACGAATGGCCCTGCTTCCGCCGGCACTTGTCGTCATGACGATCGGTTGTCTTGTTTCGGCGGAGTCCCGCGCGGGGGAGTGGGGCGACGCGGAGCTGTTGAGTCCGTTCGTCGCCTACGACTTCGATGCCGACGGAGTCAGCGAGATCGAGTCGCTTGCGCCGCTATTCGATTCGCCGTCGGTCCATCCCGAGGGGCGTCCGCTGTTGGTACTGATCGAGTCTCGGTTGTTGGGGCCGCTCGACGAAGCGACCGGGCCATCGATCGACGAATTGGAGGAGCGACTGCGCGCGTATGACGACGCCTTGAAGCAAGCGGGTTGGTCACCGTGGTTCGTGAAGACGTCCGTTTACGCGGGAGCGACTCATCAGGACGGCAAGACCTTGCTCGCGATGCGGCGGTTGTTGCAACGACTTTGGGAAGTCGAGCCGAAGCTCTCCGGCGTGATCTTGATCGGCTCGTTCCCGGAAGCAAGTCTCGTGCGTCGCTGGGTCTGGAAGCATGACTCACGCGAAGCGGTGTTCAATGGCGAACGATACAACTCGCGGGGTGGTCCGCGGGCGACGTTCGTCGCGATGGATCCCGAGTTGATCGCCCCCCGGACCGATCTTGTTCTCGCCGACCTCGATGGGGAATGGGAGTCGCTCTATCATCAGGCCGAGACGGAAATCGAATCGCTTAAGATCTTGCCGCGAGTCGCCGATGGGATGGCTTGGCCTCGAAGAGACGAACCACTCGAGGTCGAGGGTTGGTCGGTGAGTCGGAAGAAGTTCGAGGATTTCTTTTGGATCGAGGATGCCGACTTCGAGCTGACCGAACGTGATGGTGACACGCCCATTCTACGGGCCTCGTACCAGCCCCTTCGCCCGGAGCTGACGGCCGCCGATCGTAAGCAGCCCAATCCGATCGCTCGCCCCGAGATCAGTGTCTCGCGAATCAATCCACGGCACATCGCGGTGGAGGTGGGACCGGACGATGTCGATGCCGTGGGGAGGCCCGTCGCTGTTCCCGCCACTCAAGGGTCGCCTCATGATCGATTGCATCGTTCCGCGGCGCTCGAGCGAACCTTGCTGATCGAGTATCTCGATCGCAACGTGGCGTATCGAACAGGTGAGTATCCGGCTCAATCGCGGCGTTGCGCCGTGTTGTCGACCGACCTCCGCACCGTGGGACCGAGTTACTTTGATGGCGTGGCCAAGGATTTCGGGCCGACGGTCGACGTACGGCGAGCCACGGCGGTCGACTTTGTGCGCTTCCTCGCCACGCCAGCGCTGCTCAAGGCGATAAGCGCTCACTCCGATCCGGGGTGCAGCATCATGCTCGGCGGATACGAGATGGAGGAGCTCGACGCGCTCACGGGAGGCGGATATTGGTATTGGCGTTTGGTGGATGAGCGATTCGAACCGAGCTACACCGACGGTCGGGTGAGAAATCGCATTCACTTCGCCCTGCTGCGGGCGCTATGGCAAAACGGCACGTTGCGGGAGGCGGGGCCGAGTTTCTATTTGCACGCCGGGTGCGAGGTCAACACACCGGCCGAGTCCAATCGCGTCCCTTACAACCACTCCGCGTATGGTGGGCACGAACAGATCGGGGAGAATCTGCTTTTTTACGCCAACGGTTTGGCCCTAATGGCCCGAGCCAAGGTCTTTTACGATGCGCCGCGCGGCTTCGCCGAATCGATCGCGGAGCCGACGAGTAACTTTGGTTCGGCCTTGTCGGCCTACTATCGCCATGAGGCCGACGACGAGCGACTCGGCAGGGACGTGGCTGGCTACAACCGCGTCTATTTCTGGAGCATCTTGGGGGATTGGACACTCAGCCCGACGCGATAGATGGGAGGGCGGCGTTCCAAGCGCGGCGGGACGGCCAGCGTTTACTCGAGATTGACCAGATCGAGCAGATCGCCAATGGTTCGATGAGCCTCGATGGGATGTCGTAGCTGGACTTCCGTGCGAATTTGATATCGGTTGCGGCGACCGATTCTTTCGCGAATCACGAATCCGCCTTCCTCGAGGTCGGCGATGATTCGCTGGACCGCTCGTTCCGTGATTCCGACTCGCTGAGCCACCTCGCGAAGCACCATCTCCGAGTCCTGGGCCAGCAGGATCAGAACGTGGCAATGGTTGGTGAGGAAGGTCCACTTCGTCGCTTCCGCCGCCGCCAGGTTCGAGATTGGGGTCGCCGAGGCGCGCGGCGAGCTTTTCGAGGTGGCGTTCTTGGGAGCCGCCGTTTTCCGAGTCGCGGTAGCTCCGCTCTGCTTGGATTTGGCCGTCGGGGTTGATTTGCGGGCGGTCTTGGCCATGGGTATCGCGAGTCGCCTCGGGCCGACTCGGCCTTGCCGGAAGTGGTGAATTGGGGGGACGTCTCGGACTGCTGGACCCGAGCTTACCGCCCCACTAGCGACCAGGCAATCGTGAATTACTTGCCTGACATTGTCGCAAGGCTGCCCCAGCGGCTCTTGACCCCCAGCCGGTTGCTCGCCCCCGCCTTTGCTTCATCTTGGCACGATTAATTGCCGATACCCAATTGACGAAACGAATGTCGTGTATATAAAGTCGGTAAATGCGAGCCGCTCTTGGAGTCGTCGCGAATCGGTTTTCGGTCGAGCTGGAGGGTACGGGAATGTGGGTTTTCGAGTGGTTTGGGGTGGTTTCGGCGCTGGCGGGGCTCTTGCTCGTCTGGGGATTGCCACTTCATCGGCTAGGTATGACCCCCCTTGTCCTGGCTCGCGCCACCCAAATCTGTCTGGCCTGGATGTTGGTTCAAGTGGCGGGACTCACGGTCGGCTTGGCGAGTGGGATGTCCCGGCCAGGTGGCGTTCTCGAGGGATTCGGCGGGAGTCTGTACATCGACAGCCTGACCTTGGTCATGGCCGCCTTGATCAGCACGCTGGGGATCGTCGTGGCTCGGTTCGCGATCCGGTACCTCGACGGCCAACCTCGACAGGCGTACTTCTTTCGCTGGTTCGCCTTTACCCTCGCCGCGGTGTTGAGTCTGGTGTTGGTCGGAGACCTGCTCTCGCTCACGTTGGCCTGGATCGCGACGAGTACCGGATTGCATCAACTCTTGACGTTTCATCCCGACCGTCGCGAAGCGGTCATCGCGGCTCGCACGAAGTTCGTGATCAGTCGACTGGGAGACGCTTTCCTCATTCTCGGATTGGTGCTGACTTATCGGGAGTTTGGTTCCTGGCGCTACGATCAAGTCTTCGCGGCGGTGGAGGGAGTTCAAGCGGCTGGCCGGTCCCAGGCACTGGTCTGGATCGCCGTCGCCTATGTCCTGGGCGCGATGACGAAGTCGGCCCAGTTCCCGTTTCACAGTTGGCTCCCCAACACCATGGAGACGCCGACTCCCGTTTCCGCGCTCATGCACGCGGGAGTCATCAACGCTGGTGGGTTCCTGATCATTCGGCTCAGTCCGCTGGTCGCTCAGTCGACGCTCGCGCTTGATCTGCTCGCGCTGATCGGAGCGTTCACCGCTCTGTTTGGCGCCCTGGTCGCCTCGACTCAAACCAGTGTCAAGCGGTCGCTCGCTTTCTCCACCGTGGCTCAGATGGGTTTCATGATGTTGCAGTGTGGCCTAGGCGCCTTCTCGGCCGCCTTGCTGCATATCGTCGCCCATTCCGCCTACAAGGCTCATGCCTTCCTCAGCAGCGGTAGCGTTCTCGAGGCCGCGCAGTCACGCCGAGTCAACTGGCGGGGCAGTGAGCGCTGGGGACACGTGCTGGTCGCGAATCTGGCCGCCCTGGTGATCGCCTCGGTGATGCTCTCGATCGTCGGCTACTCATTCGGCATCCTGGGGACCGACAAGCCGGGCGCCATCGTGTTGTCGCTGGTCATGCTCCTCGCCCTGACTCAGTTGATCGGCTCGAGCCTGACGCGGCGGAGTCCAGCCCTGGTGGTTCGCGCGCTCCTCGCGTCCTGCGGGATCGTCATCGCCTATGCCATGTCCTTTCGAGTCTTCGACTTGCTGCTGGCTCAATCGGTCAGCCACTCGGCGAAGTCGCTGTCGCCCTGGGATGCCCTGCTCGTTGGCTCGGTCATGATTGGTTTCGCGGCGATGACCCTGCTATCCATTCGCGTCAAGTCGGGGCACTCCAGTCAATGGCTCGCGCGACTCCACACTCATGCGGCGGCGGGCTTCTACATCGATGTGTTCTGGCGGCGCTTCATTAAGCGACTGGGTGCCCTGCCCTCCGCGCTGTAATCACCTTGCTCTCGTCCGCCTCGATCGAACGCACTAAAGATTCGACTCCGGAAAGGAACTCAATGGTCACGGTTCATCGACCCAACAGCCAGAACACCAAGGTGTCACCCGCGCGGCGCGAAGCGTCACCCAGCGTGAGTGAATCATTGACCGACTTGCGAGCTCGGATCGATCGAGTGCGACAATGGGTGGCTCCGTTGTGGCCGCTGAGCGATTTCGTGGCGGTCAATCCCTGGGTGGGAATGACCGAACACAGCTTTCTGGATGCTCGGCACCAACTGCGACGCGTACGAAGCTGTGAATCGTTGCCTAGCTTGGAGCACCTTCAGCGCGAGTTGCAGGAGCGCTCGGTCTCGCGACAAACGTTGCTCGCCGCATGGGAGCATTGTCGCACCGAGGTGCCAGGATTCGCCGAGCAACTCAGCCGCGAGGAATTCCTCGTCCGCGCGACCCTGCGCGATTCGGCCGATGCGGATGAGCCACGAGATTCGGACCGCCGCGTGTGGACCTTCGCCGAGTTGGCCGACCAGCGATTCTCCACCGATTACAGCGCGCTCGTCGTTCAAGAGGTATCGCGACACTGCGCCGGGCATTTCGACGAGGGGCAAGCAACGTGGGCGGCCCCCAATCAATCCGCTCCGCTCTACGATGCCTGGCGCAAGGTGGCCGAAGTGGATCGTACGCTCGATTGGTCGGGGTTGGCCGGGACGACGTTGTTGGTTCGACGACTCCCTTCCGATTCGCTGGTCGCCTTGGCCGACATGTTGCGAGAGCTGCGAATCAGTCCCGAGCGACAGGCCGATTACTTGGCCGCGCTCGCCTTCTCGGTCAACGGTTGGGCCTCGTTCATTCGTCGTTCGGGCGATGTGGTCGACGCCGAGCCGAACGATGATTTCGTCGCGTTGCTCGCGATGCGCATGGCCTACGACTTGGCGGTGGTTCGGAATCACCCTGGGTTGATCGACCTGGTCGACACCGAGCATGCCGCGGAGGAATCCACGCCTTTCTCGGCCGGTGTGCTAACTCGCTACGCTCTTCTCAACGCCCTCGAATCGCACGAGCGAGAAGACTTGCTGGCGAAGCTTGTTCCCGGCGCGTCCAGCGAGGAATCGCATGGTGAAACGGACGTCCCGGAAACGGGGCGGCTCATGGCTCAATTGGTCTTCTGCATCGACGTCCGATCGGAAGTGCTGCGCCGACATCTCGAGGCTCAATCGCGACATCTCCGCACGTTTGGATTCGCGGGTTTCTTCGGACTCGCCCTGGAGCACCAACATTTGGGTGGAGCCTCTTCGGTGGCTCAGTGTCCCGTCTTGCTCCAGCCCTCCTTCCGAGTCACCGATGTCGTGCGGGACGGAGACCGCGATTCGAACTCCGCGATCACGCAGCGCCACTGGCTCAG
>JAGQPS010000075.1:6638-12109 GCA_020426595.1 Planctomycetales bacterium | reverse complement strand
CCATAAGCGCGACGCGGTTGTCGTGCCTCAACTGCCCGAATCGGGGCCGCACGCGATATCGCTCGAACGTCGCATCGATCTCGCGGAGGCGATGCTCCGCAATCTTGGACTGACGCGAGACTTCGCGCGAGTCGTCGTGTTCTGCGGACATGGCTCCGCCGTGACCAACAATCCGCTCAAGGCGGGTTTTGATTGCGGAGCTTGCGGGGGACACTCGGGCGAACCGAATGCCCGCATCGCGGCCGACTTGCTCGAGGACGGTGCCGTTCGAGCAGGGCTCGCCGAACGTGGTATCGTCATTCCCAGCGACACGCTCTTCGTGGCGGGACTACACGTCACGACCACGGACGAGGTTCGGCTCTTTCCGCCGCGACGAGCCGAGCATGATCACGGCCGAGACCTGATGCGGCTCAATGAACATCTGGCCGCGGCGTCGGCCGCGACTCGGCAAGAACGATCCACGCGGTTGCAGGGACAAACCGAACGAGATCTGTTGCGGCGCTGCCGTGACTGGTCCGAGGTGAGGCCAGAGTGGGCCTTGGCGGGTAATCAAGCGTTCATCGTCGGTCCGCGCGAAGCCACGTCGAGCGTGAACCTGGCGGGACGAGTCTTCCTGCATAGTTACGACGAGAGCCGGGATCCGACGGGCAACGTGCTCGAATTGATCCTCACGGCGCCGATGGTCGTGGCCAACTGGATCAACCTGCAGTACTACGCTTCAACGGTCGACAATGTCGCGTTCGGAAGTGGAGACAAAGCGATCCACAACGTCGTTGGGCAGATCGGTATCCTGCAAGGTAATGGTGGCGACCTCGCAACCGGATTGGCCTGGCAGTCGGTTCACGACGGTGAACGACTCCAGCACGCACCGCGACGACTCTCGGTGATCGTCCATGCTCGTCGATCGCGAATTCAGGCGGTGATCGAGAAGCACGAACTCGTGAGTCAGCTCGCGGGTAACGGCTGGTTGACTCTCGTGGCCATTGATCAGGGCCGCGCCTACCGTTGGACCGCCGGCGCGGGCTGGGTTCTCGAGCGAGAACCGGAACGGCTCAACGATTCAGTGACCGATTCCGAAGTTCAACTCGAGGCGGTCCAAGCGGAACACTGAGCTGCGTGCCGCGAGTCTCGCGCTTGAGCGATGAAGATCCGCGGCATCCGGCCTAGGTAGGCACTTGCTCGCAACCTCAACGGTATCAAGCGAGTGCCTACCTCGTGGCGCGTTCTCTAGTGCGAGTGCGCGGCGATCGTGCCGCGGAATTGCTTGCCTTCGATCGTCACGACGAGCTGAGCCGAGGCATGCGCGTCTTCCAGGTCCTCGCCAAGTTCCGCGTCACTGGAGACGAAGCAAGAGCTCTTTCCCTCGGGGTCACCCTCGACCGGCGCGGCGGCGAGATCGAACTGCTCGGAGTTGCCATCGTGACTTAGGTTGATCGTGATGCTCGGTGAGTCGATCGCGACGCTCTTGTCGATGCCCGAGTCGAGCAGGTAGACCGAAACGCTACCGCTCGCCTCGTCGTGGACGAGTTCCGCGTGATAGGCCTCGTTGCCGAGTTCGATCAGGCTTCCACCGTGGGGACCGTGCGAGGGATGGGCATGCTCGTCGCCATGATCGTGGCCGTCGCCTTCAAAGTGAGCGTCCGAACCTCCGTTGGTTCCACCGCCGGAATCACTCGGCTGGCAACCGAGGGATGGCGAGATCAACAGCGCGGCGACGCAGGTCAGGGCGATTGAGTAAAAGCGTTTCATCAGAAGGCTCCAGGGTTGAGTGGATAGTCGTATCGTCGGACGGTTATCGCGGTCTTACTCGCGGATCGAAGCGGACTAGGTCGACAGAGGTTCGCCACTAGGACTCGTGCTCGTCGTCGTACTCGTCGTCGCTCCGATCTCGACCAGTTCGATTTGTTGATCATCCTGGGCGATCGCACGTTGGGCCGCTTTGACTCCTAGCGTCCAAAACAGCGCTGGTCGCACAAAGAACTCCAGCAACGTGCTGGAAATAAGTCCGCCAATGATCACGGTGGCCACGGGGTACAGGATCTCCTTGCCCGGCTCACCCGCCGCGAGCGCCAGCGGCACCAAACCGATACCGCTGGTGAGTGCCGTCATGAGAACGGGCGCCAGTCGATCCTTACCGGCTCGTACGATCATTTCGCGAGACCATGTTGCTCCTTCATGCTGCACCAGATGCAAGTAATGCTGGATCAACAGAATGCCATTGCGCGAGGCGATGCCGCAGAGCGAGATGAAACCAACCATGCTGGCGATGGTCAAGGTTTGTCCCGTGAGGTGCAGAGCCGCCACCGACCCAATGAACGCCATGGGGAGCGCGATCATGACTTGAAGGGCGAGGTTGATCGAGCGGAACATCGTGTAGAGCACGAGGAACATGCCCACGAGCGCCACGGCAAAGAGCAACGAGATCATCCGCGAAGCCGATTGCTGGCTCTCGAACTGCCCGCTGTATTCCGTGAAGTAGCCCTCGGGTAGCTCCGCCTCCAACGGACCGAGCCGTTCACGAATATCGTGGACGACATCGACCAAGCCACGTCCCGACACATTGCACTGCACGATGATGCGCCGCCGCACCTGTTCGCGGTTGATCGTGTTCGGTCCTCCCGACGGGTAGATCGAGGCAACATCCTCCAGCTTCGCGGCGCCTCCGCCCGGCAATTCGATGACGAGCCGTCTCAGCGAATCGATGTCCTCGCGGGTGTCCTCGTCGAGTCGTACCATCAAATCGAAACTGCGTTGTCCGTCGAGCACCTGCGAGACGACTTCGCCTTGCATCGCCGTTTCAACGAACTCGTTCACGTCCCACCGCCTCAGTCCGAACTGCTCGAGCTTATGCCCGTCAGCCTCGATGCGCAGTTGAGGAATGATCGATTGCTGCTCGACCTGCAAATCACGCACGCCGGGCACCGATGCGATCTCGGCCTGGATGCTCTGCGCCTCGCGTCTCAGGACGTCGAGGTCGTCACCATAGAGCTTGATCGCGATCTGCGCCTTGACTCCCGAGAGCATGTGTGAAATCAAGTGAGCCAACGGTTGCTCGACCGCGGTCACGATTCCCGGCACGTCCGCAAGCGCCTCACTGATCTCATGGATCACTTCCTCGCGGCTTCGATGCGTATTGGGGTCGATCGTGGCGATGAACTCCGTGACATTCACCCCTTCCGCATGCTCGTCAAGTTCGCCACGCCCAGTCTTCCGCGCGAGCGCGATGATGTCGGGAATCGCGGCCAGTCGTTGTTCCACTTGCCGCGATACTTCATTCGACGAGGCCAACGAGTAACCAGGTGGGAGCAAGACGTTGATCTGCACGGCGCCTTCGTTGAAAGGGGGTAGGAAGTCGCTTTCGAGTCGAGACACTCCCCAACCGGCGATGCCCACGGCGATCGCGGCTAGGCCAAGCACGGGCCAGGCGAGACGCAGGCTCCCGCGCAGGACGACGTCGACGATTCGCTTCAGCAGACGCAGCAGCAAGCCCTCTCGTTCCGCGTGCTCCAAGCGAATGGAGCCAAGTAGCCAGTAGCTGAGAACCGGCGTCACCGTCAACGATACCAGCAACGAGGAAATCAGCGACACGATGTACGCGAGGCCGAGCGGGAAGAACAACTTTCCTTCCATCCCTGAAAGCGCGAACAACGGTAGGAACACCAGCACCACGATCAGTGTTCCGTACACGATTGAATTGCGAATCTCGCAACTCGCTTGGAAGACCACGAGCAACGTGGGACGAGGCTTGTCGCTCTGGCGATTCTCTCGAAGTCGTCGATAAATGTTCTCGACATCGACGATCGCGTCGTCGACCAGCTCGCCGATCGCGACCGCGAGACCACCCAGGGTCATCGTGTTGATCGAGAGACCGAACAGCCAGAAAACGATGGCCGTCATGACCAGCGAGAGCGGAATCGCCGTGAGCGTGATGAAGGTGGTGCGAAGGTTGAGCAGGAATAGGAACAGAATGATGACGACGAGGATTCCTCCATCGCGCAACGCGTCGAGCACGTTCTCGATGGCGAGATCGATGAACGCCCGTTGTTCGTAGAGTCCGGTCAGGATCCGCACGTCGTCCGGCATGCGGGACTGGAGGTCCTCCAGTGCCTCGTTGACCGCGGCGGTCACCTGCCGCGTGTCCGCGCTCGGTTGCTTGTTGATGGTGAGCACCACGGCGGGGCCACCACTGAACTCGCCGTCGTCGTTGCGTTCCCAGATCGAACTGTCGCCTCGTTTCACCTGCGGGCCTTCGACGATCCTCGCGACTTGCGAGAGAACGATGCTCTGGCCGTTGCGGTGATCGACGACGATGTGGGCGATGTCGTCGACCGACTTCAGTCGCCCTAGGGCTCGCACCAATAGCTCGTTCGGACCTTGTTGATCGAGGTACCCACCCGCCGTGTTTTGATTGCTCTCGCGGAGAGCGGCTTTTACCTGGTGCAGCGTCACGTCATAACGCACGAGCTCATTCGGGTCGACGAGAACCTGGAATTGCTTACGCTCGCCTCCCATCACGATGACCTGCGAGACACCGGGGATCGTCAGCAATCGCTGACGAACTTCCCAGTCGGCGAGTGTTCGCAGCTGCATCGGAGGCGTGGTGCCGTCGTCGCTGTACATGCCGACGATTTGGATTTGCCCCATGATCGATGAAATCGGGGCGAGCTGAGGTTGCACGCCGGGGGGAAGGCGGTCATTGACCGTGGCGATTCGTTCGGTGACGACTTGTCGGTCGACGTTGATGTCGGTCCCCCATTCAAACTCGACATAGATCACACTCAGTCCGACGCCCGAGGAACTGCGAACCGCTTGGACTCCGGTGGCGCCGTTGAGCGTCGTTTCGAGCGGAAAGGTAATGAGGGTTTCCACCTCCTCCGGAGCCATGCCCGGCGCTTCGGTCATGATGACGACGCGGGGGCGATTGAGGTCGGGGAAGACGTCGATCGGCAAGTGCCATGCCTGCCACGACCCGCAGACCATGAGGGCGGCCGCGACGGCTAGGACAAGCAGCCGATTTTGCAGTGCGAAGCGAATGATGGAGTTGAGCATGGTGGGCTCTCCTTGGGACCAGGGCGGTTAGTGGTTGTGGCCAGCGTGAGGGTCCACGCCTCCACCCGCTTGGTTCTTGAGAGCCAGATGCATTTGATACGCGCCCTTCGCCGCGATGATGTCGCCCGGGAAGAGCGAACCATCGTTGGCGATGATGACTTGCGTTTGATCGCGGTACTCGACATGCACGGCGACTCGGTCGAAGTGGTCGCCGTTCTGCCGGTAGGCATACGTTTCAGCGCCATCCAGCACGACGGCGTCCGCGGGAACCACGAAACGATTCTCCCAGACCTCGACCGGTACCTTGAGTGTCAATCGTTGACCCGGCTTATAACGCCAATCCAGAAACCGATGGCCCGCCGAATCCATCTGATCCAACGCGACGCTGTTGGGAAGGCGTACGTAGAACCGAAACGCCCGCG
>JAGQPS010000075.1:2914-6541 GCA_020426595.1 Planctomycetales bacterium | reverse complement strand
TATGCAGAGCGGCTGACCCGCGGTGACTTGTTGTCCAGGGCTGACCGAAAGCTGCTGCACGTGAAAGAGGTGCTCGCCCTCGCAAGCGTCGGCGTCATCGGTGTGCGGCGGAGAGCTGACCAGCATGCTCTGGAATAACTGTCGCTCGCTCAAGATGGCGTCGATGTGTGCCTCGCTGAGCCCATGCAGCAGCAACGCTTGGCGATCGGCTCGCAGGGAAGCCTCGAGTTTCTGCTTCTCGTATTCCTGGTCCAGAATGCGTCGCCCGGCGATGACACCATCGCCCACGGCCGAGAGTCGCTCGATTTCTCGATTCACGACGTCCAAGCTTTCGGCCGTGCGAATCAAATCGCTTTGTGCCGCGACAAGCTCCTCATGAGTGAGGCGGATCTCGAACATCGGCGTGTTGGGCTCGATGGCAATGCCTTGGATGGGATAGATCCGCGTGACCACGCCCGTGAGTGGCGCCGTGATGTGGATCTGGGATCGGCCCGGCCGTTCGACCACCATGCCAGGCACATTGATCGTTCGCACGAATCGTTGAGGAGCCACCACGAGTGGTTCGTACCCAACGTTCTTCAGCGCCGCGGGACTGAGCTCGATCATGTTTCCGTCGGCATGACCCGCATGGTCGTGCCCGGCATGTTCGTCCTCGGCGTCGTTCCCCGCCGCGGCCCGCTCCGGCCAAACGCGCGAAGCGATCGCCGGCCACCAAAGTCCTCGAGTCAGAACGGCGACCGCGATCACGCCAATAACGACGATGATCGATACCCAGCGCGCGAGCGACGCGCGATTGGCTGAAGCATTCATGGTGATGACACCCGCCCCGAGCAACGGTCGAAGTCCGATGACTGTCGCCGCCGTCAAGAGGCCACTAGGAAGCAAGAGGGAAAGACGCGGCCCCGTGGGGCCAAACGCACATGAACGAAACATTCACGAGGCGCTCAGGACCGGCCCAACGACATGGACCAAGTCGGACGCCAAGCGAACGTTTCAACGCGTGATCACGCAGAGCAACAGATGCCGAGGAATGTCCGGTGGGATCGGACGGCACTGGTCGAGATAGACGAGCGTCGGAGAGGACTTGGCTTCCGCGATCGCGATGGGAGAGATGATCGCGGCGACGCAGGGCAAGGCCCAAGCCCGCGTCGTTGATTCGCCCTCGCCGCGACCCGCCGCGGAGAAGGTGCAGTCGTGGCCGTCGCAGTGAGTCCCGTGAGACGGGCTAGGCGCGGCCACGGTCGGCTCAAGGAGTTGGCAACCCGAGTCCACCACTTGCTGGTGTTCGCTTGACTCGGAGTGATCCGCGTGATGATGGCCCGCGTGACCGACGTCCCGATGTTCACGCCCGCCTTCATGGTGCGGGCACTCCGCGGTTTCGTCACAGCAGGCGGCCGAGTCGTGACACGTCGATTCAGGTCCATGTTGATGATGATGGTGGGCACAGCAACCAACCGCGCCGTGCCAAAGCACGCTCCACGCGGTCAAGATCGCAATGAGCCCCCGAAACATCTCAACATCTCCCCAATGATTGATTCGCACGACCGATCATTCGCACGACCGATCAAACGCGATGGACCGCGCTGATCGTTCGCACATCCGAGTCATCGCCGTGTCGGCAAGCACCACCATGGTCGCGCCACGATGCCCGCAAACCTTCGAGCGAAGTTGGTGACTCGCCGAGGACAAACCAAGTGCGAGCTTATCGCTAGTAGTTATCGCGGTCAGGCCGGGACCCCACCGGGAAGGTGTGAGCCCATCAAGGCGCGACATCGCCCGCCCGGTGACTCCACGATCGTGCGGCTTCGCTCAGCATCCTATCGGCGCTTGGTCCGGCAGTCCATGAGCGAATTCCGCGGCGCGATCGATGAGCGAGTTGATCGCTCGAACGAAGGTCGCCACTCCCGCTAGGCGGCGCGCGCGTCGAAGTCGGTCATCGTTTCGAGGAAAACCCTGGCGCGACATCACGGGATCACCGATGCAGGAGCGATTCGCGGGAGATTTGGGTAGACTGCGGGCTTCGCTGGACTTGGGTGCCGCCGTAAGGTGGGCCGGAAATCCCTGATTGGGAGCTGCCGTTCATTGGCTGCTCCGGGAGAGGAATTGGCCATGCTGCGTTTCGTTGCTCTGTTGCTTGTTGCCGCGGGCGGGTTGTTATCCGGAGCCCAAACGGTCGTTGCTCAAACCGCGTCACGTCCCAATGTCGTGGTGTTTCTGATCGATGACATGGGGATCATGGACACGAGCCTGCCGTTCTTGACCGACGAGCAAGGGGAGCCGCGGCGGTATCCGCTGAACGACTACTATCGCACCCCGAGCATGGAACGCTTGGCCGCTCAAGGGATCCGTTTCAATCAGTTCTGCGCGATGAGCGTCTGCTCGCCGACGCGGATTTCCATCATCACCGGCCAAAACGCGGCTCGGCATCGAACGACCAACTGGATCCGTCCCAACGCCAACAACCGAGGTCCGTTTGGCCCACCCGATTGGAATTGGGAAGGACTCGATAACGAATCGATCACCCTGGCTCGACTGCTGCAAGGTTCGGGTTATCGCACGATTCACGTCGGCAAGGGACACTTTGGTCCGAATGACACCCCAGGAAGTGAGCCGCTGAATCTTGGGTTCGATGTGAACATCGGTGGATTCTCGGCCGGCCAACCGGGGAACTACTACGGCAATCAGGGATATGGCGTTCCGGGGCTCGAGAAGTATCACGGGACCGGGACGTTTCTTACCGAGGCCCTGACTCGCGAAGCAATCGCGGCGGTCGATCAGGCGGTGGCCGATCAAGAGCCGTTCTTTCTCTACTTCGCTCACTACGCGGTGCACGCTCCGTTTCACAGCGATCCGCGTTTCGCGCCCCACTACGCGGATTCCGGCAAGTCGGCTCAGGCGCAGGCGTTCGCCACCTTGATCGAAGGGATGGATAAGTCGCTTGGCGACTTGCTTGATCATCTCGAGAGCCAGGGGATCGCGGACGACACGATCATTTTGTTTCTCGGGGACAATGGTTCGGACGCACCGTTGGGCGGTCCGCATGTCGTGGCTTGCGCCGCGCCGCTGCGTGGCAAGAAGGGAGCTCATTACGAAGGAGGCATGCGGGTCCCCTTCATCGCCGCTTGGGCCAAGCCGCAAGCCGATCATCCGCTGCAACAGCGCGTGGTGATTCCCGCCGGCGCGATTCAAACGCAACAGGCAAGCGTCTGTGATTTGTTTCCCACGATCCTTGGCTTGACCGAGATCGAAACACCCGAGGAGCATGTCGTCGACGGTTGGGATCTGACCCGGCTCATGAGCGGCGAAAGCGATCCGGCTCGACCCGAGCGGTTCCTCATGCACTATCCGCATTCGCCTCATCGCAGTGATTACTTCACCGTGCTGCGGGATGGCGACTGGAAGATCGTCTATCACTATCGTCCGACCGACGTGTCCGCTGGTTCACACTACCAATTGTTTAACCTGGCCGACGATCCGTTCGAACAGCACGAACTGACGAACGAGCAGCCCGAGCAGGTCGTTCGCATGATGCGGTTGATGATCGAAGAACTCCAAAAACATGACGCCGTTTATCCGATCGATGAGAATGGCAACGAGCTACGGCCGGAGTTGCCCGGCGAATGACGC
>JAGQPS010000075.1:0-2816 GCA_020426595.1 Planctomycetales bacterium | reverse complement strand
CGTCGACAACGAGTTCGCGGTGTGAGCCGTCACACGGGTTTCGGTTGATGATCGACGCCAAGGGAAGAGTCACCGTAGGACGAAGATGATGACCAAGCAGCTGCGTGGACTGGGTTGTCGGCCGAGTATCGTCGGCTGTCTGTGGGCCTTGTCGATGACGACAACCGCCGCTCTCTCCGACGACTGGTCCCATTGGCGTGGGCCTCGGCGCGATGGCGTTTCCGCCGAGCCCTCGGGCTGGTCGCCAAACGGCTGGTTGTCCGAACGCCCTGTTTGGCAGGCCGAAGTGGGGGCGGGCGCGAGTTCACCCATCGTTGCGGATGATCGGGTCTACGTGATGGGTTGGCAAGACGATCAAGACGTCGTGCGTTGTTTGCGTCTGGGCGATGGCGAGGAAGTTTGGCGTCGGAGCTACGCAGCGCCGCTCCGCGGTCGCCTCGCCACGGGCGACGAGAGTTTCTATTCCGGGCCGTCGTCGACTCCCGAGTTCGATTCGCGCAGCGATTGCTTGTTCACGTTGAGCGTCGATGGAGAACTCCGCTGTTGGTCGGCTCGCGACGGTGAGTTGATTTGGCGCCGGAGCTTGCACGAGGACTTTCCCATTGAGCGACGCGATCGGATCGGTCGATCGGGGCTGCGAGACTATGGCATGACCGGCTCGCCGCTCGTGCAAGGTGACCAGGTGATCGTCGAGGTCGGCAGTTCCGAGGGAACGGTGATGGCCTTCTCGATTCGAGATGGAAAACACCTATGGTCATCCGAGGCGAAGGAGCCCGCGGGGCATTCGGGAGGACCGGTGCCGATCGTTGTCGAGGGAGTGCCATGTGTGGCGGTGCTCGCGCTGCGGCATCTGTGGGTGTTGCGAACCGAAGGGGACTCGGCCGGACAAACCGTGGCGTCCTTCGAATGGGAAACGAGTTTCGCGAACAACATTCCGACGCCGGCCGTGCATGGCCAGAGCATCTTGATCACGACCAAATACAACCATGAGACGATTTGTCGGATCGATGTCACGCTCGATGGCGCCGAACGAGCTTGGGAACAACAAGTCGCCTCGGGAGTGTGCAGCCCGGTGATTCATCGCGATCGAGTGTATTGGTCGAGCCATGAGATGTTCTGTCTCGACTGGGACACAGGCGACGTCCGCTGGCGCGGAGGTCGTTTCGGAGATGCCGGATCGTGCATCGCCACGAGCGACGACCGGATGATCGTTTGGGCGGGACGCGGCAAGCTGGCGCTTGTCGACATCGATCCCGACCAACGGGAGTATCGCGAGCTCGAACAACATGAGTTGGGCGCGCCATCGGATGCTTGGCCGCATGTCGTCCTCGCGGACGGACATCTACTGGTCAAGACCCGCGAGGGGCTCGTCCGCTGCATCTCGGTTCTTGGGAGCGGTTCCCGCTAAGCGTTCCACGCCGTTGCGTTCCGCGTTGGCCATGCTTTCTCGCCACCCGAGAAGTTCGTGGATGATTCGGATGCGTGTCTCTTCACGCGGGGCTTCCCCCCTCTAGAAAGCAGCGCGAGCCGCCGGCATGGTCGGTAGAATGGAGTGGTTAACACGAGTCGCCGCGGGCCTAGATCCCATTTCGGATTCCTGGCTCTCCCCGACGCTGTCGTGTGTCTCCCCTTGCCGAGCCGCCACCGAGGCCCGTTTTCCCCGGCCCCATTCCTACCTGAGCATTCTGAATCGACATGCGTTCCGCTCCACTGAACGACGATTTCGCGAATCAACGATGCAAGAGTGTCGTGTCGCTCATCCTCGGACTCGTCGTTTCGGTTCTCGGCATGGCTGGGAGCGTGAGCGTTGGATTCAGTCAGGAATCGGTTACGGGTGCTGGCCAGGATTCCGCTCGGCGACTCGAGGCCTTTGAGAAACAAATCCGTCCGTTTCTCGTGAACGAGTGCTATGAGTGCCATGGCGCCGAGGTTCAGGAGGCGGGGCTGCGGGTTGATTTCCGTCAAGCGCTACTCGACGGAGGCGACTCAGGGCCGGCCATCATGCCGGGAGAACCAGACAAGAGCCTGTTGTACCTTTCGATCACTCATGAGCATCCGGATCTACGGATGCCCGAGGGCCGGCCTCAGCTGCCCGCGTCCGTATTGGCGAACTTTCGACAGTGGATCGCGGATGGCGCGGTCGATCCTCGTGACGAACCGGGCGAGCCAGAAAGCGTCGCGGGCCATTGGGACCAAGTCTTTGAAGCTCGCCTCGCCGCCAATCCGATGTTGCATCCGGTCGAGTTTCGCTCTCCCCCTGCCCCGTTGGACCGAACCTGGAGTCAACGTCCAGCGGATGCCTTTGTGTTGGATCAGTTGGAGCAACGCGGTCTTCCCGCGGCGGCGCCGGCGAATGACAGCCAGTGGCTGCGCCGCGTGCATCTCGCGACGACGGGGTTGCCGCCGAGTCCGGACGAGGTGCGACGTTGGTTGGCCGACCCCAGTGATCGACACCGCACGCAGATTGTCGAGCGATTGCTCGCCTCTCCCGCCTTTGGCGAACGCTGGGCTCGGCATTGGATGGACCTCGTGCGTTATGCCGAGAGTTACGGGCACGAGCAGGATTTCGAGGTTCCCTTCGCATGGCGTTATCGAGATTACTTGATTCGTGCCTTCAACGCGGATGTGGCGTACGACCAATTCGTCTCGGAGCACCTGGCGGGCGATTTGCTCCCCAGCCCACGCCGTAATGACGTCGAGGGCTTTAACGAATCGGTGCTTGCGACTGGCTTTTGGTACATGCATCAAGCGACTCATGCTCCGGTCGATCCGGTGCAGGACGAGGCCGATCGTATTGACAATCAAATCGATGTCTA
>JAGQPS010000759.1 GCA_020426595.1 Planctomycetales bacterium | reverse complement strand
CAGGAGTCAGAGCGGCCAAGAGTAGTGGAGCAGATCCCTACTGCCGAGCCTGCCCCCCGCAGCCGTACAGAAACCAATGAGGTGGAGCGCGGGGTTGTCGTGATCGACATCTGAGTGAGATTTTGCCTCCCCAGAGGTGGCGAGCCACGTACGCCAAAATGTACGCAAACCAGCTTTGTTTGCTTGCGTCGCCGTGTGATTTCTGAGAATGTCCCGCCCGCTGGCCCCATCGTCTAGCGGTTAGGACACCGGCCTTTCACGCCGGCGACACGGGTTCGAATCCCGTTGGGGTCACCAGCAAAATCTAAGGGACGGCAACGTCCCTTTTTTTTTTACCCCAGGTAACTCGCGATTAATGCCATCTCCACTCTATTTGGAACTGACGGTCGAAGATCTGATACGTGCCAAAGCCTTCTATGGCGCGTTCGGATGGGAGTTTGTTGACTACGGTCCCGCCTACGCTTCGATTCGCTACCGCGGCGAAGAGCTTGGTGGTCTTGCCCAAGGAGTTCCGCGACCCACGGGCGGGCCACTCGTCGTGCTCTTTTCGA
>JAGQPS010000758.1 GCA_020426595.1 Planctomycetales bacterium | reverse complement strand
CACTGGCAGATTTGCGCGATGAAAAGGATTCACGCCGGGAAAAGGTCGTCGAGTTCTTGCAGCGGTTTGCGCAAACCGCGTTTCGGCGTCCGCTCACCGATTCCGAACGATCCGTGCTCGATCAAATGTCAACGGTCGACGAGGCGAGTGATGAGGCAGTAGTGCGGCGAGTTGTACTGTATGTGCTGAGCTCTCCCTATTTCCTCTATGTCGATCTTACTCCGCCGTCACAAGCACCCACGGCGTACACCGTTGCATCGCGATTGTCATTTGCTTTGTGGGATTCGCTGCCCGACGCTGAGCTGTTGGCGGCGGCCGAGCGAGACGAGCTTCTCGGCGTCGAGCAGTTGGAGCGACAAGCAAGACGGATGCTCGCGGACCCAAAATCGCGACAGAAATTGCAAGGATTTTTCGCAGGCTGGCTGGAGATCGGACAGCGAGACCTCGCTAAGGATAAGGATTTGTTTCCGGAGTTCGACGAGGCTGTCGTGGCCGATTTACGCGAGTCGCTGGAGCAATTTCTGGATCAGATCGTGTGGAGCGATGCGTCG
>JAGQPS010000757.1 GCA_020426595.1 Planctomycetales bacterium | reverse complement strand
CACGGCCGAGAAAGTCGAACTGGGAAAGCAACTCTACTTCGATCCGCGACTCTCCCGCGATAACACCGTGAGCTGTGCCAGTTGTCACGATCCGGAGAAGGGTTGGTCGAACGACGAGGCAGTGGCCACCGGCATTGGCGGACAAAAAGGGGGACGCAGTGCACCGACGATCATCAACAGCGGTTATTCGTACTTTCAATTCTGGGATGGCCGAGCTCAGCACGTCGAAGGGCAAGCTCTGGGCCCGATCCAGAATCCGATTGAAATGAATCTGACGCTCGAGGAACTTGTCGATAAGCTCAACCAGATTCCGGGCTATCGCGAGCAGTTCCAGAAGGTGTTTCAGAGCGATGTCACTGCCGACGGCATCGCCAAGGCAATCGGAGCCTTCGAGCGGACGATCCTCTCGGGTAATGCCCCCTACGACCAGTACAAGGCAGGCGACAAGGACGCCCTCTCTGAAGCTGCTCAGCGCGGCATGGAACTCTTTTTCAACAAGGCACATTGCAGTGCCTGTCACGCTGGTCCTAACTTCTCCGATGGTGGCTTTCA
>JAGQPS010000756.1 GCA_020426595.1 Planctomycetales bacterium | reverse complement strand
AGAGGAAGGCGTCTTTCTGGCAGAGCAACTCGTTGCCGGTCTCCGCAAGATTCACGGGAACGACGGTGCCGGGATAGGGCGCGGCGAAGGTGACGCGCTTCTTGCCGCCGCCGCGGTTGGTGAAGTGGGTCATGAAGAGGGACTCGCCGGTGATGGCGCGTTTGCCGGCGGAGAGGAGCTTGCCCATGATCCCTTGGTCGGGTTCGGAGCCGTCGCCCATCTTGGTTTCGAAAGATATGCCATCCTCCATGTAGTTCATCGCGCCGGCCTCGGCGATGACGGTCTCGCCGGGATCGAGCTCGATTTCCACCATCTGGATGGACTCGCCGATGATCTCGTAGTCGATCTCATGCGAGCGGCGGCCGATGGTCTGGAGCGGCGGAGGACCGCCGACAGGCAGGGGCGGCGGCGAGCCATCCCCTTGAAACAACTGCGGCAGGACGTTCGAGGCGGGCTCCCAATTCGCCATTCCGTGCGACCACATCATGGTGGCCGGCTTGATGGCGCCGGCCTCGACCAGTTCCGAGAGGTTCTCTTCGTCCGTCTGGGCTT
>JAGQPS010000755.1 GCA_020426595.1 Planctomycetales bacterium | reverse complement strand
CGGCAACGAGCCGCCCAACTTCCGGTGAGCCGGTGAAGCTCATCCGGCGGAACTTTGGATTCTGCGACACTGCAGCGCCGGCCGTTTCCCCGAGCCCCGTAACGACGTTAAGGACTCCTGCTGGCAACAGCTCAAGCTGCTGCAGTACATGACACAGATACAATGCAGAAAGCGGTGTGTCTTCAGCGGGTTTCAGCACACACGTGTTGCCAGCAGCCAATGCCGGACCGATGCCCCAACCTGCGAGCAGAAACGGAAAATTCCAGGGGATGATGAATCCACACGCGCCCCACGGGTGCCTTGCAACCCAGGCTTCGTGATGCTTCACCGCCAGCACACTGCGGTAATTGACAGACATTGCAAGGTCAGCAAAGTAACGAAACGTGTCCACGAAGTTTTGTATGTCGGCGACGGCTTGTGAATAGACCTTGCCACAATCCAGCGATTCAATCTGGGCGAAGTCAGCAATTCGATCTTCGACCGCGTCTGCAATCCGGTGCATGATGGCAGATCGTTCGTTGACCGGCAGTTTTGCCCAGCCGCTGTTCTGAAAGG
>JAGQPS010000754.1 GCA_020426595.1 Planctomycetales bacterium | reverse complement strand
ACCTACCGGAAGGTTTCCAGGTGACTCGCGAAGCGATTTTTGAAGCCAGCATCGGCTATTTTCTGACGCCCATCCGTCCTCTGCTGGAGGACGAATCAGTGACGGAAATCATGGTCAACGGGGCCGACCGAATTTATGTCGAACGGCACGGGCGGCTGTATCAGACCACCGCCCGCTTCGCCAGCGAAGACGCCCTGCTGTCGGCCGTGCATAACGTGGCCCAGTATGTGGGCCGGCAGATCGACCGCGAGCGGCCGATTCTGGATGCCCGCCTGCCCGATGGCTCCCGCGTGCATGCCGTCATCCCGCCCAGTTCCCGGCAGGGCACCTGCCTGACCATCCGGCGGTTCAAGCGGGATATTCTGGGGCTGGACGATTTCATCCGGCATGGCAGCATGTCGGAATCCGCCCGGGAATTTCTCGACCTGGCGGTGCGGCTCCGCAAAAATATCGTCATCTCTGGCGGTACGGGCACGGGCAAAACGACCTTCCTCAATGCCCTGTCCTGCAGTATTCCGGAAGACGAACGGATCGTCGTCATCGAAGACAGTTCCG
>JAGQPS010000753.1 GCA_020426595.1 Planctomycetales bacterium | reverse complement strand
AGTATCGGGATTGGGTGATTCAGGCGTTCAACTCTGATATGCCTTACGATGAATTCGTGAAGGAGCAACTGGCTGGTGACGAATTGCCGAATCGTACGGAAGCGACGGTGATCGCAACCGGATTTCTGAGGCTGGGGACTTGGGACGACGAGCCGAACGACGTCGAGGAATACAAATATGATCGGCTGGAAGATCTGGTGCATACGACGACAACAGCATTTCTGGGAATGACGGTGAAGTGTGCCCGCTGCCACGACCACAAGTTCGATGCGATCCCACAGACGGACTACTATCGAATCGGAGCGGCGTTCTGGGGGGGGCCTGTGGCTCACCGGGCGAGAGAACTTCAGGGTGGGCCTACCAAGGAAGAACTGGGATACGACGTACTCGGATGGACCGACATCACCAAAGAGCCCTCGCCTTTGAATCTGCTGAAGAAGGGAGACGTTCATCGACCCGGTCCCGAGGTCGATCCGGGTTCACTGACGGGGACGGTTTCATTCGTAAGAGATTTCGAGAAGCCGGCCGCGGAAGTGAAGACGACTCAGCGGCGATT
>JAGQPS010000752.1 GCA_020426595.1 Planctomycetales bacterium | reverse complement strand
AATGGCCTTGGCCGTTTCGCACGCCTCGTACGCCTGGGCGATCTCGTCGCCCGCGGCTGCAGCCGCCGCGAACAAGCCGCCGTCTTCGGGATATTGCTGCGCGAGGCCCACCTTCTCGACGAAGCGCGCGCTCCGGCTCGCCAAGTTCACGACCTTGCCGACCAAGTCCGAGTTCACCTTGCTGACGAACTCTTCCAGGTTCAGGTCCAGATCGTCCGGCCGCGGGCCCAGTTTGCTGGCGTAGAAGTAGCGCAAGTATGCCGGGTCCAGATGCTCCAGATAGGTGGACGCCATCACGAAGGTGCCCTTCGACTTGCTCATCTTCTCGCCGTTCACCGTCAGAAAGCCGTGAACGTGAACGCGAGAAGGCAGGCTGAGGCCCGCCGTCTTCAACATGGCCGGCCAGAACAGCGTGTGAAAGTAGGTGATGTCCTTGCCGATGAAGTGGCGCACCTCACACTCGCTCGATTGCCACCAGTCCTCGAGCTTCTCTCCGTTCCGATCGCACCACTGCTGGCTGCTCGCAATGTAGCCGATGGGCGCGTCGAACCACACG
>JAGQPS010000751.1 GCA_020426595.1 Planctomycetales bacterium | reverse complement strand
GATAGACCGACTCGATCTCCTCGAGGATTTCTTGTCGGTTCTCAACCATTTCCCTGCGCCCTTACCGCCACCACGCCAACACGGTCTGTCCAGTCCGGTCCATGTCCCACCCACATCGATCACGCGAGACGGATCGCGGATTCTTCCAAGAGTCTATTCGTTCGTGGCGATCACGGGGAAGAACGGCGGTGTTTCTTAAGGAAGGGATCATCCCAACAGAACCCGACACCCAAAGGCCGATGTCGCGACCCTCACGCTCCGCCCCAGCCGACCAAGTCAAAAGCGTGGCAAATCAAAGGAAACCCGAAGCGTGAGCGAGGGATTCTTCGCATTCTCAAACCAGCCCACAACTCGTCACACCGCGAACACTTCCCCTTCGCGCCATCCATGAAACCGCGACATCCAAAAGCGTAAGCGACGGATCATCGCCTTTCCCGAACATGCCAACTACTCGCGATGAGAAGTGACATGCGACCGTGTGAAGAATCCTTCGCTCACCGGACTGTTGATTTAAGCAGACGCGCCGCATCGTGCGGCCGTGAGACGCCCATCGAGG
>JAGQPS010000750.1 GCA_020426595.1 Planctomycetales bacterium | reverse complement strand
AGTCACGCTGCGGCTGGAGCAGGTCAGCGGATTGCGATATGGAGAGAACCCGCATCAACCCGCCGCCTTGTATCGACGCAACGGAGACGGTCGCCCCTCGCTGGTCGACGCGACTCAATTGAACGGCAAAGAGCTTTCCTACAACAACTATCTCGACCTGGATGCCGCATGGCGCATCGCGGTCAGCCTGCCCGATGCCGCGGCGTCGGTCATCAAACACAACAATCCGTGCGGAGCGGCGTCGGCCGGAGAACTTTCCCTGGCTTGCCGCAAGGCGATGCTCGGCGATCCAGTGAGCGCCTTTGGTTCGATCCTTGGGTTCAACCAAGAAGTCGACGAGGCGACGGCCGAGTTCCTCACGACTCCCGGCTTATTCATCGAGGCGATCATCGCTCCGAAGTTTTCCGCGGCCGCGCTCGAGATCCTGACCACTCGCCCCAAGTGGAAGACCAACGTACGGCTACTCGAGCTCGCGACTCAACCACAAGCGGCTCCTCCGATCGAATATCGGCAGATCGACGGCGGCTTCCTGGCTCAAGTCGCCGATACGCGGGCCGA
>JAGQPS010000074.1 GCA_020426595.1 Planctomycetales bacterium | reverse complement strand
GAACGCATCGCCTGAAAAAGTGGAAACCGCGTGTCGATCAAACCCCTCGCCATAAATATCCTGGGCGATCAAGGTCGCCGAGATCTTGGCGATGCCGCCCCCGAGACCCTTGCCTAGCAGCCAATAGTCAAGCGGAAGGGGACCCGCGGCAGGCGTGCGCCCCGACCTACCGAGCCCACACTGAATCTCGTCGGCGATTACCGGAACGCCCAACTGCTGCAGGGTAGCGAGCCACGCCTCGGGAAGCTCCTCGATGCCGCCTTCACCCTGAATCGGTTCGACGATCGCGGCAGCAAGGGCGGTCCACGCGATCTCCTCGATTCGCCAAACCGAGTTGGCGTGAACAGGCCGCCAAAGTGTTAACTGGAATTCCTCACGTAGACTCTCGATCGTGCGTCGAGGATCAAGTGTGGCCTGCCGCGAAACAAAGCGGACATTCCATCCCTGAACGTGTCCGGAGTTCCCGGCCGGATCACTTGAGTCGGTAACCGCCCCGGCGCCCGCCGTCTTGCCATGGTAGCTCCGCTCCATCGCGACGATGATGGGGACGCATTGTTCGATGACTCGCCGATTGTGCTCCATGCACTGGGTGAGCAAATCAGGCGCCGCATTCCCAACTTGTTGTCGAGTCTCTTCGGTCCATCGTGCGAGACGCGACCGCCAGCGATACACGGAGTGCTTGATCGCCGTTTCGACCGCCTCCGCCCCCGTGGAGTGCAGCAAACACAGATAGTCGCGCTGGGTCAACTCCCGCCACCACTTAGTCAGTCGCTCGCTCAGCAAAATCGCGCTGTCTCGTCGACTGAATTGGTCCAGCATCGGTACCACTTGGAGAGCTTCGACGGCCTCTCGCAAGAGATCGGGTCGGCCATGTCCCAAGAGGTTGGAACCATATCCTCCCACGAGATCCAACGTGGCTCGGCTTTCTCCCTTTACGTCTCTCCACAACAAGTCGCCGTCGCCACGAGTGTAGGATGCGTCGAGTCCCAGGGCGGCGATGAGGCGATTGAGCTCGGGCAATGTTGTTTCGCCTGTTGTCGTGGCACCGACGTCCACCGATGCCGGAAGGTTAATGACACGCTCATGGCGAGTCGTTTCATCATCGAGCGACAGAAGGAGTTCTGGTTCGGTTTGCTCGATACGCCGCACGTCGAGCTTACCGGGTCCGGTGAACGGCGGGTCTCCAGCGATACAGCCCAAGGCGACGAGCCGACCGTGCCTCGTTCCAAAACCATCTCCCTGACTCGATTCCCGCTCATCCGCGTCTCGCACCGACCTAGTCACGAGTTTGACCCATTCAACATCACGAGGGTCTCGCGGACCGGTCCAGCCGATCGCCACCAGGCCTTCGCGATTCGGGCTGTAGCGAAACTGGAGTTGAACGAAATACTGGTCGAGTCGAGCGTAGCGACGTGCCACGTCCGCGAGGGAAACCTTGATGCCGGTACCAAGGCTCACGAAGTCGCTCGTCATGCGGCCGACGTAAACCAAGCGGTCGGCATCAACGCGCACACAGTCGCCCGTCGCGAACCATTCCCCAAACTCCTCGCTCCCAACGTATCCACGAGCCAAGAACGGTGACTTCACGAACAACTCGCCCAATCGGCTCTGGCGATCGGTAAAGCGGACAGCGATCGCGACTCCCGGCAAAGGTCGGCCCAACGGCTCGGGTTCACCGGTCGCACCGCATTCTGGCGATGCCTCGGAAAATCGACCGTCACTACCGATCAGGGTCGACAGTACTTGCTGGGTTTCCGTCATGCCGAACGCGTTGCCGAACCTGGCTCGAGGAAACTGTCCGCGGATCGACTCCGACCAAGTCGCTCCCGACGAAACAATGGTTCGAAGGTTGCGCAGTCGGCGCGAGAGTTCGGGCATTCGCCGAGTCGTTTGCGCCAATGCCCCAATAAGAGCTGGCCCGCCGGTGAAGTGTTGAGGTGGAGCCATCGCAAGCATGTCGACGACTCGTTGAGGACGCTCGACGATCCACTCGGGTGGAATAAGCAACGTTGGCTGTCGATTCCAAATCGCATGCAGCACATTGCGCATGCCCATGCTGTGGGCGACCAGCGGACAGAGCGACGCTCCTCCCGTCGCCTCTTTCGACATCAGGCCCGCCGCATGCCACGACTCCGCGGTCGCCAGCAACGCACGTTCCGAATAACGCACCAGCTTGGGCGGGCCAGTGGAGGCCGAAGTCGAGAAGATGATGGCTTCCGCGAGCGGCTCGGCGGATGTCAGGCGCGCGTCAACGTCACTGGCGGTTCGCGGTTCGATTGCACGGATGTCGGACGAGAGACAGGACGCGTGGCTTTCGATCTGTCGGTCCGCGCAGAACCGCTGAATCGCGGATTGAAGATCTCGAGTTCGGCTAGATTCGCGCAGCAACGATTCCACAGGCGCGAGGATCGCCTTGGGGCGAGTTTGCTCGAGCCAATCCTCGAGCATGTTCATGTCGAAGTGCATGGGGAGCACGACACTGATTCCGGCGACCATGAGTCCGACCGTCAACGCGGCGATCTCTAGCTCGGAAACATAAGGCAATCGGAGAAGAATCACACGTTGGCCACGCACGAGCCCCTGGGCGATCCGCCACGTTTCACAGCATCGCGCGATCGACCGCAGGTCACGCAGCGTGATTCGGCGAATCTCGTCGCGCCAAGCTCCGATCAACACGGGCCGGCATGAGTCTTGTTCGCTCGCGGCGAACAACATCTCGGCCAAGGAACGGAATCGGTATTCACGCTCATCGGGTAGAGCGATTGGTGAAGTGGACACCCAATCAAACGGCTTGGTCATGGTCGCCCACGGTAGGGGAAAAAAGACGCAGGTGGCGGCGCCGCTCGAATAGGCCGAGGTGCTCGTCGGTCAACGATAACAGGTCGGGGCGATGAGTCCGTAACCACTGGTGCACGAGAGGAAGGCAGCTACCGGGCAAGTGAGGAAAGAGGTGGTGCTCCTTGTGCAGATTGAAATGCAACAACAAGGGCGCGAACGGTAGACGCACGGAGCGCGTGAAGTTGATTTGCTCTCGATACCGGTAGGCGCTTTGCCGAGCGGGGCAGGGGAGTAGACCGACGTGTTGGTTCTGGGTGAACAGATACTCGTACAACAGGCCGGCGGCCCAAAGACCGAGGGCATAGACAACCAGATACCGAGCAAATCCGAATTGCCAAGCCAGCATGAGATGTAGCACCGCCATCGCGCACAACGAGGCGAGCGTGGTCAGTAACGCACTCCGGGACGGCCGTGTCGAAGTTGCCAGGTCGTACGTGAGATAGGGCCAAAACACTCCCCCGCCATACAGTACCGGAATAAAACGGAGAGCCACGAGCGTTTCAATCAGCCGCGTTCCGGGCCTCGGTCCTTGCGGCGCCGCTGTCGGATCCAGTTCGGTTCCAGCGTGGCGGTGATGCGCGTGGTGCCCGCGCCGAAAACCGCCAAACGGCATGAGCACCAACAGACCGATGACAGTGCCGACGATTCGATTCAATCGCTTTGGGCTTAACAGCGAATCATGGGCGCACTCGTGCAGCAAGATCTGAAGCCACAACAGGGCACAAGACAACAGCAGCACGCTCGTCAGGGACGTCTCCCATCGTGGCATGGCCAACAGGCCAACACCAAGGCCCCAACAAACCGCGGCTGCGAGCAGTACGCTCCACTCTCTCGCCTTGGATTTCGACGGAGTCCGACGAACGTACGCGAGTAGTTGTCGGTATTCCTCCCGCGTCAGTTGTGGAAGCGGAGCTTCTGGGGACATCTCGAAGTCACCCGCTGAAAGGAACCGGACGAGGAGCTTGCGTGGTAACCGCCCGATCGATGGTCTTGGCGGGTTTCGGGGGAGTCACCATCTCCCATCTTGGCTCGTTAGCGTAGCCGAGTCGCGAGCAGGGAGCCAGCATCTCACGGACGGTGACGTCGTCCCCAATGGGTCGATCACGGTCCATCGATTCTCCGTCTGGGCATGCTTCTTCCGCCTCGGCTTTCGCTTCAAGTCAAGCGACTAACGGACAAGCGACTCACGGCGGACGCGGAAGTGTCCGGCGGAAATCTCGTGGTGGCCATCGATCCGGTCCCTGCGGGAATTCACCGTACGGCCCATCATCGAATCGCTCCCACTGGTCTTGCCGGGCCCCCGGCGCCCTGCCGGTCCCAGGAAATTGGTTCGTCGGGTTGTGTTCCCCGCTGGCCGGTTGGAGGCCCGCCGCCTAGGATGGATCCGGAGTCATTGCGACATGCCCCAAGGCCTTGTGGCCGCTGAGGTTGGTTCATGTCGTGGCGCGAAAAGCACGAATGACTGCGGGCCCTGTGTTTTTTCGGGGCCGCTGTTTTGGCAATTCGAATCGATCCCTTGCGCGTGAAGTCGCCAGGATCGTCGGTTGGACGGGTGCGAGCCTGTCCGTGCCGATCGATTGGCGATGGTCATTTGGAGGCCGCGTGGAACGCTGCTTTCGATGCCAACCGTGCGTAAGGCTTCGTAACCCAAAATGATGGAGAGAGTATTCGATGAAGAGCTGGATGTTGATCGTGGGCTTGTTGGTCGCGACCGTGGGTTGTTCTTCGGAGTCGACATCGACCACCGAAACGTCGATGACCGAGATTCCGGCGAACGCGACTCATGTTTCGCTTAAGGTGCCGGACATGGAATGTCCTTTCGCATGTTGGCCCAAGGTCGAGAAGGTGTTGCAGGAGCAACCGGGTGTCGAGAGCGTGACTCTCGCGCCTCAAGAGGATGAGAACATCATCGACAACCCCCAAGTTGAGATCGCCTTGAAGCCTGGTTTCGACCTGCAGGCCGCCCTCAACGCGTTGGATGCCGCTGACTTCCACAACTCAACCGTCGTGGCCGCTCAGTAGGTCGGTCGGTTGTTTGTAGCCGTGAGAGTCGGAAAACTGGAACTGATGATGTTCCCAAGGGAGTCATGGCGTGTCGCACGTTGTTCGCCCCGACGCCGCGATCGCCACTTCGGTTCTCGTCCATGTCCTTGGTACCAACCAAGCCGTGCTTACCCGCCTCGACGCAATGTTCGTCGAGGCGGGTTTTTTCGTTGGTTCAGCGTGCGTTCGTCGATTGATTCGGTAGGCGCGGCGAACCGAGCTTTCCTGGTGTTCGACTCGAACGTGAACGCGAATTGGATAGGGACCGTTCGGAGCGGTATCGATTTCTTCCGAACGCAATTGGTTATCTCGAAGGTCTTGATGGGATTGTCTCCATGAGCTCTAGCTCGAACGAGTCGGACCGTGAACTCGAGAAGCCCCGCGACTCGATGATGAACATCGAGCGTCCGACCGCGGATGAGGTGATCGCGCTGGCGGCTCGGATCTTGCGAGATTCCCGTCGGTTTGAAACCAGCGACGAACGAGGTCGCTCGGCCCGCATGGCGCGGATGATGAATGACTCCGCCGGCAAGCAATTCACGATCGCGTTGGCCGATCAAGTGCTGCGGGTCGGCGATCCGCGCCGCGCGGCGGAGCGATTCGAATCGCTCCTGAGACTCTACGGCCTTCCGAAGTATCTACCTTGGCTTGATCAGCAGGCACTATCCCTGGGAGCACTCGCGGGACGCTTGACTCCCGGCCTTGTGATGCCCGCCATTTCGCGCCGTGTCCGCAAGGATGCCAGGCACGTGATCATTTCGGCCGAGGAAGCCCCGTTATCGCGTTACCTGGCGGAACGGCAACGCGCGGGAATTCGAGTCAATCTCAATCAGCTTGGTGAGGCGGTGCTGGGCGAGGATGAAGCCGAGAAACGACTCGACGCCTATCTCGACCGACTGCGCGACCCACGAGTCACGTATGTCAGCGTGAAACTCTCGTCGATCGCCAGTCAGATCAGCATGACGGGCTATCGTCATACCGTGGAATACCTCAAGGAGCGTCTGAGACGGCTTTACCGAGTGGCGCTTCCCGTGGGCCCAGCTCCGGCTAAGTTCGTCAACCTCGACATGGAAGAGTACCGCGATTTGCGGCTCACCGTCGACGTGTTTCGCGAAGTGTTGAGCGAACCCGAATTCGAACAGCTTGAGGCCGGAATCGTCTTGCAGGCCTACCTGCCCGACTCAGCCCGAATGCAGCGCGAGCTTACCGAGTGGGCGCGCGAGCGTTTTGTTCGAACCGGCGTGGGAATCAAGTTGCGTCTGGTGAAGGGGGCGAACCTCGCGATGGAGGAAGTCGAGGCTTCCCTCCGCGAGTGGTCGGTCGCTCCTTATGGTTCGAAACTCGAAACCGACGCCAACTACAAACGAATGCTGCGCTACGCGTGCGAGCCAGAGAACGCGCAGGCCGTGCGGGTTGGAGTCGCGAGTCATAACCTGTTTGATATCGCCTACGCGCTGCTGCTACGTGAGCATCGCCAAGTCGCGGAGCGGATCGAATTCGAGATGCTCGAGGGGATGGCCAACGCCCAAGCGTTGGAAATGAAACGCCGAACGGGCGACTTGTTGGTTTACACTCCGGTCGTGAAGGACGCCGACTTCGAATCGGCGGTCGCGTACCTCGTAAGACGTTTAGACGAGAACACGGCTCCCGGTAGTTTCCTGGGTGCGTTGTTCTCGTTGGAAGAGGGCTCGTCGGCTTGGCGTGAGCAGTCCACGGCTTTTCGCGAAGCCTTGGAGACATCTTTTTCCGAGTCACTCTCGGATCGGCCTCGTCGTCAACAGGACCGCGGCAATGAGAGGCTTTCCGTGGTCTCGGCCGATGAGCCATTCGTGAACGCGGCCGATACGGATTTTTCGTTGCCCGCGAACCGCCAATGGCTCGAGGAACTTGTCGAGCGTTGGCGATGCAAACGCGATGAGTTGCAAGAGCAAGTGCTTCCTCTTGGAATCGCCGGGCAGGTTCAAACTCGTGACGTTCGTGTCGATGCCTTCGATCCATCACGCCCGGGCCAGGTCGCGTACCAATACTCCGTTGGCGATTCGGACGATGTGGAGGCGGCGATCACGACGGCTCTGACGGCCCAATCGTCGTGGGAAGAGCTAGGCATTTCCGCCCGCGCGAGAATCCTCCGGGAAGTCGCCGTCACGCTGGCTCAAGAGCGAGGCGAAACGATCGGCTGCATGATGCTCGACGCGGGCAAGGCGGTTCTCGAGGCGGATGCCGAAGTCTCGGAGGCGATTGACTTCGCGAACTATTACGCTCGGTCACTCGACGATCCACTTTGGTCGGATGGGCTCGCAAGCTCGGCATTGGGGCTCGTGGTGGTCACGCCGCCGTGGAATTTCCCTTACGCCATTCCCGCCGGGGGCGCGATGGCCGCGTTGATGGCCGGTAATGCGGTGATACTCAAGCCAGCACCAGAATCGGTCCTCACCGCATGGCACATGGTGCAACAGCTCTGGCGAGCCGGAGTGCCACGCGAGGTGCTGCAGTTCTTGCCACTAATCGATGGCCCCGAGGGGCAGTCCCTGCTGACCGACTCCCGAGTTGGATCGGTGATTCTCACGGGAGCATTCTCGACCGCGTCACTCTTCAAGTCATGGTGCCCCTCGATGCGACTTTGCGCCGAGACAAGCGGCAAGAATGCCATGATCGTGACCGCCGCCGCGGATCTCGACTTGGCGGTCAAGGACATCGTGCGGGGAGCGTTTGGTCATGCCGGTCAAAAATGTTCCGCGACGAGCCTCGTGTTGGCGGAAGCCAGCGTGTTCGACGACCCCAAGTTCGCGCGTGCCTTGAAGGACGCGGCGAAAAGCCTGACGGTGGGTTCGGCCTGGAATCCTTCGTCGGTGGTGACACCCGTGATCCGCGAACCGGGCTCGGAACTGAAACGGGGGCTGACCCAGCTTGACGGGCAAGAGAGCTGGCTGCTCCAGCCGGCGGCGGTGGAGAACAATCCTTGTTTGTGGACGCCCGGTATTCGATGGAACGTGCAACGGGGATCGTGGTTTCATCGGACCGAGTGTTTTGGCCCGGTCTTGGGTGTGATGCGCGTTGACTCTCTCGAGCAAGCGATTGAAATCCAAAACGAAAACGAGTTTGGCCTCACCGGTGGACTCCATTCACTCGATCGCGACGAGATCGCGCTTTGGCGGGAGCGAGTCGAGGTAGGCAATGCCTACATCAATCGAGGCACGACTGGCGCCATCGTGCAACGACAGCCGTTCGGCGGTTGGAAACACTCTTGCATTGGGCCGGGTCCCAAGGCGGGCGGGCCGAACTACGTGGCGATGTTCGCTCAATGGCACGAACGTGGCTTGCCCCGCTCCACGGCTCCCCTGCCCGATTCCGAACACGAGTTCATGCAAGGACTCTTGGCCACGCTTCCTCTTTCCGACAACGGTAGCGAAAGGATCAAGGCGGCGGCGGGCAGCATCCAGCATGCCTGGACGTTGGAGTTCTCGCTCGAACATGATCCATCTCGTTTGCATGGTGAAACGAATCACTTTCGCTACCGCCCACGTCCCTGGTGCGTGCTGCGAGTGACCGGGGAGGAGAGTCCATCCAAGGTGGACGACTTGGTCATCAGTCTGTTGGCGGCGCGACGCGTTGGCTGCACTCCAGAAGTCAGCTTCAGCGAGCCGACTCCTTGGAGTGATTTACTTGTCACGCATCGCCAGATCAAAACCTCGATCGAGACGGCGGCTGAATTGGCCCAGCGAATCAGGACGATGCGAGACGGAGTGGTTCGGTACTTGGGTCCGCCGGAACCCGAGCTCCATGTCGCTTCGATTGAATCGAATATTCCGGTTGTTGGTGAACCGGTCGTCGCGACGGGCCGACGCGAACTCACATGGTACCTGCGCGAGCAAGCGATCTCGGAAACCGTGCATCGCTACGGCAATCTGCAACGGCTTCCGGATTCTACTCGTTGAACCAACTTGGCGAGGGGTTGAACGATTAGCAAAGAGTGCCGCTCGAGGTGCCGGGGCGGCGCGCGGCGACCTTCCGCGGCGTGCTTATCTGGGTGCGTGAACACGGGCTCACGGTTACGGTGAGCCGCGATGGAGTCGCCTAATTTCGGTCTGTTGATCGAATCTTAATTGATCCGATGTGAGTCGCCCGACCCATCGGTCAATCTCGGCCTATAGAGGTTTTCCTGTCGGCAAAAGGCTTGGGCCTTTTCGTGCACAGGGATAACACTCATGACACCCCCATCCAACCTCCGTCGTTCTGGCACCGTACGACTCGCGGCCCTCGCCGTCGTGGTTGGCTCGGGTGTGCTGATGCTGTGGTCGATCAGCGATCAGCGTGTGGCTCCCCGACCTCAGCCGTTGCGAATCGGCATCAATCCCTGGCCCGGTTATGAGTTTGCCTTTCTCGCGGAGAAGCTGGGGTACTTCGCGGACGAGGGAATCGACATTCGGCTGGTGGAATTCCAGTCGCTTGGCGACTCGCAACTCGCATTTGAACGGGGACAAACCGACGGCCTATTCTGTTCGACCCATGAGCTCTTCGAGATTGAACGGCGAGATCGACGCCATCCCATGCCCGTCTTGATATGCGACACGAGCGATGGCGGGGATGTCATTATTGGACGGGCCGACATTCATTCGGTCAGCGACTTGCGAGGACGAAGAATCGGGTACGAGCCACGCACGGTGAACGAGTACTTGCTGGCGCGAGCGCTGCAGCAAGCGGGATTGACGGTCGCCGATATTGAACTGGTGCCTGGTTCGCAGGACCAGATCGCCACACTCTTCAACGAGCGTCAGCTCGATGCCATCGTCACTTATCCGCCGGTATCGCTTGATTACGCGGAAGTCGTGGACGCGCGCGTGGTATTCTCATCGCGAGACATTCCTTCGGAGATTGTCGACTTGCTCGTCATCGAACAAGGAATCGCGGCCGCGAATAGCGTCAAGCTAGAAGCTTTTCGCCGGGCGTTCGATCGAGCGGTCCAGTTCCATGAAGACCATCCCGATGTCGCCTTGACGATGTTAGCGGGTCGACTTGGTTTGTCGCACGAGGAATTTCACCGTGCCCTCGTCGAGGACATTCGGCTGGTCCGCGCGACGGACCAATCAGACATGCTCGATGCCTCGTTCATCAACGGCCTACGGACTCACAAGCAATCGGTTGACCAGTTCTTTTCGGCCAACTCGTCGCTTGCTCCGGAAGGAGCGGGCCCGTGAGTGAACCGCGGCGTTCAAGTTGGGTGGATCGACTTTCGATTCGTACCAAGATCCTGGTCTTGATGAGTGTGGCGGGATTCGCCGCGATCTCTTGGACGTCTCGCGCCAGCCAAAGCTATGTCCGTATGGATCTTGAGGAACGAGTTCGACTGCGGGGCGAGCAGTTGGCTCGGTCGATCGCGTTGACCGCCGAGACAATAACGAATGTCTCGGACTTGCAGCGTCTGACTCAAGCGTTGAGCGCTGAACCGGGCGTCGCCAAGGTGTTGGTCGTCGACGGTCGCCAAGATCGGATTCTGGCGAGCGATGTCTTCGAGCGCATTGGTCAGAGCTGCGATGCGTCGCTCGACAGTGCTGATTATCAACGGGTTCAAGACGCGATTCGTCTCGATCGGGAGAGTTTTGAACTCGAGCCCGATTCGTTGCTCGGACAGGTCATCGTTCCGTGTGGACCGCGGTTGGGTGGCGTGGACGTGAGCGCGGGTGCCGTGTTCGTTGAGTTGCGGCCTGATCAGCTCTTGCCTGTCGTTTCCGCGTGGGGAGATCGCTCCCTGCGTGCCCAGATGTCCATCATCGCCATCCTCGTGACGACCGTCTTCTTGTTGCTCGACTTCCTCGTCGTCCGCCCGGTGAAGCGGCTCCAGGCGAAGTCCCTAAGGCGTTGGCAGGATCCAGAGGATGGCCAGGATCTCGACGGTGATGAGCTTGCCGTCTTGGAGCTCACTCTCCAACGCGTGGAGAGCCGGATTGACAACGCGATTCAAGACCTCGAGCGACTCAAGTGGGTCGTGGATGAATCGGCGGTGGTTCTAACTTGTGATGCAACGTGCAAGATCGTGTCGGTGAATCGACGATTCGAGCAGCTCATCGGTTGGACGAACAACGACTTGGTCGGCAGTTATCCGCCGATCGTCGATGCCGTCGTGCAGCGTGAGATTCGTTCGGCGGTGCGGAACAAGGAACCGTGGCGAGGGGAAGTGGCTCTCGATGCGGGCGGACCGGAAAACGCGTCGGACCATCGTGGCGAAACCCAATCCCTTTGGCTCGATATCACTTGTGTTCCTCTAGTGACCGAGAGTGGCGATCAGCACGTGATGTGGATTGGAGTCGACATCACGGCTCGCCGAACCGCTGAAGCGCGGGCCGTCGCGTTGCGGCAAAGCACCGATGCGATCATTGATACGGCTCTCGATGCGGTCATCACGTTCGATCCGCGGGGACGAGTGACGGCTTGGAATGAACAAGCCGAGTCGATCTTTGGTTGGAAACGAGATGATGCCATTGGCGAGAATGTGGTCGACATGATCATTCCCGCTCGGCATCGCCGTGCCTTCGCGGCGGGTATCCATCGTTTCCTCGGGGCGCGTGAGGAAGGTTCCGCCGGGACACGCATTGAAACGGAAGGACTGCGATTCGACGGAACCGAGTTTCCGGTGGAACTCAGCATCAGTTCCGTAACAGTCGACGACACCCGTGCGTTCGCCGCGTTTGCTCGAGACATATCCCAACGCAAACAAACGCAGGCCGAGATTCTACGAGCCCGCGACCAAGCCCAGGCGGCGAGTCGCGCGAAGAGCGAGTTCCTGGCGAACATGAGTCACGAACTGCGCACGCCCTTGACCGCGATCCTCGGGTACGCCGAGATCTTGGGAGAAGACGGCAAGAACGTCTCGAGCGAACATCGCGAGGCATTGGCGACGATCCATCGCAATGGAAGTCACTTGCTAGGTCTCATCAACGATGTGCTGGACCTGTCCAAGATCGAGGCGGGCAAATTGACGCTCGGCCTGGAGCCTACGAACGTTTGCACGATCATCGCCGATGTGGCGGATTCGCTGGAGGTGCGTTCGAAGGCCAAGGGAATCGAACTCTGTTGGTCCCGGGACGACTTGATTCCAGATTGGGTTTTGACGGATCCCGTTCGGTTGCGTCAGATTCTCATGAACTTGGTTGGCAATGCGATCAAGTTCACCGAGATCGGCCGAGTCTCGGTGCATGTCGGGACTCGAGTCGACCTTGCGCAAGAAATGGCGGTCCTTGAGTTCGCGATTTCGGACACAGGCATTGGAATGTCGGAGTCTCAGGCGGCTCGTCTTTTCGCTCCGTTCGAGCAAGTCGACACATCGGCGGGGCGAAAGTTTGGAGGCACCGGACTTGGTCTCGCGATCAGTCATCGACTGGCCACATTATTGGGCGGTGAAATCTCCGTCGAGAGTACGCTCGACCAAGGGAGCACTTTCACGTTGAGCTTGCCTGCCGTGGAGACCGAGCGGCCGTTAAAGCTAGGCTCGTCAACTCCCACCGCGACGGTGGAATCCTGCATCATCGTCGATCGTGAACTTCGTCCGAAGGAAGAACAACGACAAGTGGTGACCAACAGTCCGTTGGGCGGACTGAACGTCTTGTTGGTCGAGGACGGTCCCGATAACCAGCGGCTCATCTCGTTCGTGTTGCGCAAGTACGGCGCGATCGTGACGGTCGCGAATGACGGCATGGAAGCGTTGGAGATGTTTGGTTTGGGGCCGGACCAGATCCCAACGAGCGCGGAATCGGCGCTGCCTTCGGTGTTTGATCGCCGAGGTACTTCCCTATCCGCCCAGGGCGATCAGTTGCCGGACCGGCGCAGACGTAGCGACTTCGAAGAGATCGCGAGCCTTGAGACACCCGCCTCGACCGAGCCTGTTTTCGAGGCTGTCGCCGGGGACTCCGCGAGTTTGGAATCCCCTGATGTTAACGAGCCGTTCGACTTTGTCTTGACCGACATCCAGATGCCTCGAATGGACGGATACTCGTTGACGACCTTGCTGCGGGCCGCGGGTTGTCGTATTCCGATTGTCGCGCTGACGGCTCATGCGATGAACGGGGAACGCGAGAAATGCCTGACGGCTGGCTGCGACGGATACGCGACCAAGCCAATCGACCGAGCCATCTTGCTCGAGACTTGCCAGGCCGCCATCGCGAAGGCCGCCGAACGGATCCAGGAAAAGACGTGGATCTGAATGGCTTGGGTGTGAGTTTCTGGGGACCGGTTCATTTCGGGCGGGACTTCGCCCCAGCGGTAAGGTGGATGCTGGGAGCCGTTTTTTGCCTTGCTGCGCCATCTTCCCAGAGGCTCCCGAGAGCGTCTATCTTGGGGTGAGTTTGCCCTCTTGTTGGCGTCGAAAAGGTCGGGCGAACAACGAGTGCCCGTCATCTCATTCGTCGACGCATGAAAGTCTGGTTTGATGCTCAGTTTGGGACGCTTTTCGTTTGGAGTCGGAGACCGATTCGCTCACCAAGCATCCGCGCAGCTCCGCGCCTTCCAGAAGTTGGCCGAGCGCGGAATCGAAGTGGTTCCGGTGTGGAACAAGTCGAATCGGGAACACACGTTCATTGGCTCCGAGCCAAGCAGCGTTCGTGAGGCGGCCCAAGAAGCCGTGAGGGCATTGGGTTGGCGAGGGGCTTGGCATGTCGACGCCGATCATATCCAACGACAAACCGTCGACCGGTTCTTGGATCCGTCCGACTTCTTCACGATCGACGTCGCGGACAGCATTGGACGAGCTCCGGACACTGATGCGTTGGCTTCGTTCTTGGACCGGCATCCCGAGTTGATCGGCACCGTGGAGATTGGTGGCATCGCCGAGCCTCTTCAGATGACTTTGGAGCAAGTCGAGAGGACGGCTCGCAAATACCTCTCCGCGGTTCAAGAGGCTGGAGAGATCTATCGGTACGTCGTGGAGCGCAAGGGTGGTGAAGGGAACATCGTCGCGGAGGTTTCGATGGATGAAACGGACGCGCCGCAAACTCCGCCCGAGCTACTCGTGATCTTGGCCGCGATGGCCGATCAGGGAATTCGAGCTCAAACGATCGCTCCAAAATTCACGGGTCGCTTCAACAAAGGTGTCGATTACGTTGGAGACCTAGTCCAGTTCGAGAAGGAGTATCGGGACGACTTGGCCGTGATCGCGCATGCCATCGGTGCTTATGGCTTGCCAGGCAACTTGAAGCTGAGCGTTCATAGCGGGAGTGACAAATTCTCGCTTTATCCGATCATTCGCCGTGCGTCGGCCGAAACCGGCGCTGGCTTTCACATCAAGACAGCGGGAACCACTTGGCTCGAGGAGATCATCGGGCTCGCGGAAGCGGGTGGTGAAGGTTTAGAGCTCGCGCGAGAGATCTACGCTTACGCTTACGAACATCTGGACGAATTCACGGCTCCCTACGCATCGGTGATCGACATTGATTCATCGAAGTTGCCGGTCCCCGCGGAAGTGGCTTCGTGGGAAGGAGCGAAGTTGGCGAGTTCGGTAAGGCATATTCCGACGAATCCGGATTTCAATCCGCATGTGAGACAGCTGTTGCATGTCAGTTTCAAGGTGGCCGCCAAGCAGGGGCGTCGTTACCTGGACCTACTCGAGGCCAACGCGGATATCGTCGGTAAACAGGTAACCGAGAATATCTACGACCGTCACATGGCGCCGCTGTTCCTCGACTAGGCTCGCTTGCTTGAACGGGCATGTTCCCATCCGCCCGATTTCGCGTTGACACCGACAAACAGCTTTCCATTCACGCCGTGCAGGAATGAATATGCTCCGCCGCCCGCTGGGAAAAACAGGAATTGACGTCCCCATTCTTTCATTCGGCGCTTCGAGTCTGGGGCAGGAGTTTCGGCAGGTTTCACTGGATGAGGCATTGCGAAGCGTGCAGGTGGCGCTCGACCTTGGGCTGGACTTGATCGACACGAGTCCGTTTTACGGGAGAGGCATGAGCGAGGTATTGCTTGGCGTGGCGTTGCGAGGGATTCCACGCGACAAGTACCTACTTTGCACGAAGCTCGGACGATACGACCTTGGGCACTTCGACTTCTCAGCGAAGCGAGTCGCCGAGAGTGTTGATGTCTCGCTTCACCGGCTTGGGACGGATCATCTTGACATAATTCTCTGCCACGACATCGAGTTCGTGCCGATGCAGCAGATCGTCGATGAGACGCTGCCCGCGTTGCGTAAGATTCAGGCTTCGGGCAAGGTGCGATTCATCGGCTTTAGTGGCTACCCGCAGAAGATCTTCCGATTCATCTTGGAGCAGGCCGAGGTGGATTGTGTCTTGAGCTACAACCAATACACGTTGCAAAACACTCGCTTCGCCGACGAGACACTACCGTTGCTCAAGGAGCATGGCGTGGCGGCGATGAACGCGGGTCCGTTCAGCGCTCGACTTCTGACGAACGCGCCGCTCCCTGCTTGGTTGAAGGAGCCCGAGGAGGTGAAGGCCGCGGCACGTAACGCCGCTGCTCATTGCGCGGCACGTGGTGTCGACATTGCTCAACTCGCATTGCAGTTCTCTTTGGCTCATCCCGAAATCGCGACAACGATCGCGGGCAGTGCGAATCCGGACAATATCCGGAAGTGGGTTGACTGGGCCTCGCAGCCGATGGATTCGGTTCTGCTGGACGAAGTACTCAAGATCTTCGCACCCGTTAGGAACATCGGCCATAGGGAAGGACTCCCCGAGAACAACTGATTGTCACCGAGTTCGTTTCGTTCTACGGATTCGAGGCATTCGCTGAACTCGTGAGGCTTAAGGAAGTCCGCCGTGCCGTTTTTTCATTCGTCTCATTCCGCACTTTGCTTGTGAGCAGTTTTCATGAAGGCCGTTCAGCTCGAGAAACCCGGCTCGTTTCGTTACATCGACGTACCGGAGCCGGCCGCGCCTGGTGTAGGCGAGGCGGTTGTACGGGTGGATTGCGTGGGGATTTGTGGCACTGATTATGGCGGCTTCTTGGGCAAGATGCCGTTCTTTAGCTACCCGCGGATTCCAGGCCATGAACTAGGTGTGGAAGTCGTGGCGATCGGTCCGGACGTCACTCAGGTGTCGGTGGGCGATCGATGTGCCGTGGAACCTTATATCAATTGCCAGCAGTGCTATTCCTGTACGCGGGGACATACCAATTGTTGCGAGCATCATCAGACCTTGGGCGTACACTGCGACGGAGGCTTGCAGCGTTTGTACACCTTGCCGGCGAGGAAGCTCCATCGAGCTCCGCGGCTATCGAGCGCGCAATGTGCCTTGGTGGAGACTTTGGCGATCGGCTGTCACGCGGTCGATCGAGGAGCTCCCAAAGCGGGCGAGACGATTCTCGTGATTGGAGCGGGCCCCATCGGGCTAAGCGCGATTGAGTTCGCCAAACTTTCCGGCGCCCAAACGATAGTGATCGACACCAACGCCAAGCGACTCGAGTTTGTCCGCGAGGCGATGGGAGTGGAAACGACGTTTCTTGTGACGCCTGAGGGGGCTCATGTTTCGGAGATTGAACGCGCGACCGATGGGCGATTCTGTGACGTGGTGATCGACGCGACGGGGAGCGTTCGATCGATGACGTCGGCCCTGAATCTCTGCGCGTTCGCGGGGCGACTCGTGTACGTTGGCATCACTCAGGACGAGTTGGTGTTTCCTCACGCGCCGGTGATGCATCGCCGGGAGTTGACGTTGCTCGCGAGTCGCAATGCGCTGAGCCGAGACTTCACGCGAATCATCGACTTGATTGGAACCGGAGCGATCGATACGCGGCCTTGGATCACTCATCGCGCCTCGTTTGACGAGATGGTCGATTCGTTCGCGGGGTGGTTGCGTCCCGAGTCCGGTGTGATCAAGGCGGTTGTCGAGCTCGATGGGTGAGGTCGCGGTTAGGAACGGTGAAAACGAGGGTTCTTTGATGAAGTCTTGCGTGACGATTAGCTTGGTGGAAGAGGCTCGCGGCGGACCGTTTGTTCTGTGGGATGGGTTACCCGCGAGCTGCGAGTTGGCTCGGCGACTCGGTTATGACGCGGTGGAGATTTTTGCTCCAGGTCCCGACCATGTTTCTCGCCCTGAGTTGCGTCGGCTATTGTCGGATTTGGGCCTGCGATTAGCTGCCGTGGGGACGGGCGCGGGCTGGGTCAAGCACAGGCTTCATCTGGCTCTATCGGATGCACAACGTCGGCGGGAGGCGGTCGAGTTCATTCAGCGAATGATTGACTTTGGTGCGGAGTTCGGGGCTCCAGCGATCATTGGGTCGATGCAGGGGCGTAGTGGAGACGGAGTGACTCGTGAGACGGCCAGCGGATGGCTTTGTGACTCGTTGCAGGAGCTCGGTGAGTATTCCGGTGCTCGAGAGGTCGACTTGATCTACGAGCCTCTCAATCGGTACGAAACGGACCAAGCCTGTACTTTGGAGGCGGGAGCGAGATTGCTTTCCCAGCTCTCAACGAAACGAGTCAGGTTGCTTGCGGATTTGTTTCACATGGGGATTGAGGAAACCAACGTCGCGGAGGCGTTTCGGAGATTTGGCCAGTTCGTGGGGCACGTTCATTTCGTCGATTCCAATCGCCGCCCCGTGGGACTTGGTCATACGGATTTTGGGCCGATCGTGGCGGCGCTCAAGGAGTCTGGGTATGCGGGGTATTTGAGTGCGGAGGCGTTCCCTTATCCGAGTCCCGCGGAAGCGGCCGAACAAACGATGCGGGCATTTCGCTATTGGACCAGTGGACTTTAGGTAGCGGCTGGCCAAACTCGACGGAAGGGTAGGAGCGCGCCCCGCGGAGACGACCGCCCTTCGACATTGCTCGTGCCATTGCTCTTTTTTTTGCATGAGTTGGCCGAGGATAAACCATCTGAACAGCTAGGAGTGAATCGTGTTGCGGCACCAATTGATCCATCCTCAAATCAACGCCATTCTTGGTTCGGCGGGGCATCATGCGACGATCTTGATCGCGGATGGCAACTATCCGGCATCGAGCAAGAAGGGGCCGAACGCGGAAGTCATTTCGCTTAATCTCATGCCGGGGGTCGTGACTTGCAATCAGGTCCTGCAAGCGATCCTTTCGGCGATTCCGGTGGAGTCGATTCAGACGATGATGCACGAGACCAGTGGGCCCTATGCGCTTGCCGAGGATCCACCGGTTTGGGCCGAGTATCGCGAGACGATTCAGCGGGCCGAATTGGATGTCGAATTGGAAGCGATCGAGAAGTGGGACTTCTACAAGGCGGTCGCAACTGACGATCACGTTCTCACGGTGCAGACAGCCGACCAGCAGCGTTATGCCAATATTTTGTTGCAAGTCGGAGTGCGAATGGATTAGGAATTTGGTGAGAGGTTTCGTCGGTTGATAGGTTCGCATTGAAACGGGGCGAAAGCGTTGAGACGATGGGTTGAAGGGGCTCCGTCAGGTCGGTTGGGCATTTTGGTGGACCGACTGATATTTCCCTGCGGTCATGGAACGCTCTGAGAATGTGTCCGTGGATCGGCGAGGGATCTTGTGCTGCGCGTATCCAAGTCATAGAGTCCAGGGAATGGTGCTGGTTCAAGGCCCATTTTTTCGACGTTTCCCAATAGCAGGCCACTCAACATCCGAGGAGGACTCGGTATGGTGGCCTTTCCGCGCAAGGACGTCGTCCGTGAGGGCGAGGTCGGCATCTACCATGTGTGGAGCCGCTGTGCTCAGCAGTGGCATCTCATGGGGCAAGAGGAGGAGTGGCGGATCGACTTCGGTCATCGTCGCCAGTGGCTTGAGTCGCTCTTGCGGTATCACTCCCAAGTCTTCGCGGTCGATCTCGCGAACTTCTCGATTCTCTCCAACCATTTTCATCTCGTGGTCCGCACGCGTCCCGACATTGTCGAGACATGGAGCGATGAGATGGTCGCCGCGCGATGGAAGTTGGCGTGGCCCGAGTTCGACCAGGAGGCGATGACTTGGTCGCGCGAGGTTGACGACCGAATGATTCAGCGGCTCGTTGACGATCCCAAGAAGTTCGAGCTCGCGCGAAAGGGGCTCGGGAGTCTGAGTTGGTTCATGGCTCGGATCAAGGAAGCGTTTTCTAAGCTGTGCAATGCCGAGGCTGGGCGATCGGGAGCGTTTTGGGACGAGCGGTTTGGTGCGCGTGAGTTGCTTGACGAACGAGCCGTGCTGACCTGCATGAGCTACGTCGACATGAATCAAGTCAAGGC
>JAGQPS010000749.1 GCA_020426595.1 Planctomycetales bacterium | reverse complement strand
CCCACCACGTGAAGTTGATCAGGCACTTCTGGAAGGCGCGCTCGAGGAACAGCCGGTCCTTCTTGCCGCGCTGGGCGTCGAGCTGGAAGACCCGCCACGCCGCCCAGGCGTGGACCGGCGGGTTGACGTCGTCGAACGCGAACTCGTACGCCGGCAGCTGGCCGCTGGGGTGCATGTACCACTCGCGGCACAGCAGCAGGATCTGCTTCTTGGCGAACGCCGGGTCGACGCGCGCCATCGCGACGCAGTGGAACGCGGTGTCCCAGGCGGCGAACCACGGGTACTCCCACTTGTCGGGCATCGCGATCAGATCGCGGGCCCACAGGTGGCGCCAGGTCTTGTTGCGCTGCTCGCGGCGCTGCGGCGCCGGCTGCCCCGGGTCGCCCTCGAGCCAGTGCTCGACGATGTAGTGGTAGAACTGCTTCGACCACATCAGGCCGGCGTCGGCCTGGCGGACGATGTGGCGCTCGGCGTCGTCGAGCGGCTCGTCGCGGGCGGTCAGGTGGTAGCGGTCGGCCTCGGCCTTGCGGCGCGCGAACAGCGCGTCGAAGTCGGCGCC
>JAGQPS010000748.1 GCA_020426595.1 Planctomycetales bacterium | reverse complement strand
ACCAACGGTGCTGTTCAGATTTTTGTAGATGGCGCATCTGTCGAAACGGTCACTGGAGTTGCAACAGGACATACGATAGATATCGGAGGAACCATTGTTCTGGGCCAGGATCAGGATTCTGTCGGAGGCGGATTCGCATCAGATCAAGTTTTTAGTGGGGCCCTCTACGACGTTCGCATCTGGAATGATACGCGAACCAGTACCGAAATCGCGGAAAACTACCAACAAAAGTTCGATAGCGGAAGTCTGCCTGCGGGACTGATCGTCAACTGGCAAATGGACGGCTTCAACGGCTCGAATGAAGTCGTGGATGTTGTCAGCGGGAACAATCTCAGCGTTGGCCATGCCAGCGGGGCAGGCTTCGTGGCCAGCACACCGGTTGACGACTTGCATGTTATCGAGAACGCGACCAACGGAACGAGCGTTGGTTACGTTCTCCCGTCTGACCCTGACGTCGATGTGACGCAGAACTTTACGTTCAGTTTGCTGGACGACGCGAATGGTCGATTCGCGATCAATAGCAGCACCGGTGAAATCACAGTCGCCGACGGCACACAGC
>JAGQPS010000747.1 GCA_020426595.1 Planctomycetales bacterium | reverse complement strand
GGATACTGTACGCTGACGACTTGGGCCAACCTAAATGCACGGCACGCGAGGTTGTCGCCAAGATGCAATTGTGGGAAGAAGGAGTGGACGCATTTCAACGGTAAGAGCGATTCAATTTTCGGTCACGTCTACGAATCACGTTGCGGATTGCGTTTTGTCATGCGGAAAGGATGCCTGTGGTTTATCGTAGACGAATCAAACAATGCAACCTTGACGCAGATCAAGCCAGTCTATCGCAATTGGCGCGAACCGACGGAAAAAGAGATTGCGAACCATCGCATGCACGGAAGCGGCGGTGGCCAGCGGAATATGAATTCAAGGTCAACTCCCGTCCCCCGTGATGTCTAACGTTCGTACGCAAACGATGGCGCCATCCACATCAACCGATGACGGCTTTCCGGTACGTTGCGAGATCTGTGGCAAGTCATCAATCGTTAGCGTATCGAGACCACCGGGCGACTCAGTCTGTCCGGCATGCGGGTGTTTTCTCTGGGTGACGGCCCTTTCGGAAATGACGAGCCAGAAGTCATTTGTACCTGATCTGCGTATCGCGCGGCTGAAC
>JAGQPS010000746.1 GCA_020426595.1 Planctomycetales bacterium | reverse complement strand
GTCCCGTGCTGGTTGACATCGATCCCACCACTCTGAATCTCGATCTCGATTGCGTCGGAGCCGCGCTGTCTCCGGCAACCCGAGCGGTCATCCCCGTTCACTTGGCGGGGATGGGCGTTGACGTGAAGGCACTGCGAACGATCGTGGGAAGCGGCGTTCGAATCATCGAGGACGCCGCGCACGCATTGCCGACCGTCTCCAACGGGTCAACGGTGGGTGCCTGTCGGGACTCCGATGCTGCCGTGTTCAGCTTCTACGCCACGAAGACGATGACGACGGGCGAGGGAGGGATGATCACGACAAGAGACCCACAGATAGCGTCTCGGTGCCGAATCATGCGCCTTCACGGGATTGACAGAGACGCCTTCGACCGATACCGATCCACTAAGCCCGCCTGGTTCTACGACATAACTGCCGCAGGCTATAAGTACAACATGCCCGATACCGCTGCGGCGATTGGCAGGGTTCAATTGCGCCGGTCCGACCGCATGCACCTGCGAAGGAGCGAGCTCGCCGAGAGATACATCGCCGAACTTGGCGACCTCTCTTTGGAGATGCCACTA
>JAGQPS010000745.1 GCA_020426595.1 Planctomycetales bacterium | reverse complement strand
AGCCGCGCTCGTTACAAGATCTATATTATCGACGAAGTCCATATGCTCACTCAGCAGGCCTTCAATGCGTTGTTGAAGACGCTGGAGGAACCGCCTGAGCACGTTAAGTTTATCTTTTGCACGACAGATCCGGAAAAAATACCGATCACGGTTTTGAGTCGTTGCCAGCGATTTGATTTTGCCCCAATTGAAACAGATGAAATTCTGGGGCGACTGCGAGAGATCGTCAAGTCCGAAGGAGCCACCGCTGATGAAGAGGCTTTGCGTTTGCTGGCCCGCCGTGCCAATGGTTCGATGCGAGACAGCCAATCGTTGTTGGAGCAGATACTGAGCTTTGCAACCAATACGATCACTGTTGATCAAGTCCATGCGATGTTGGGTACGGCCGACGATGCAAGGCTTTCGGAGATTGCTAACGCGTTGATCGATCGCGACGCAGCGTCCGTGTTAAGGATGGTAGACGATGCCATAATGGCCGGCATCGATGCTGGTCAGCTTGCCGAACAATTGCTCGGTTACTTTCGCGATGTTATGACCTCTGCTGTGGGTTGCGGTGTTGAAATG
>JAGQPS010000744.1 GCA_020426595.1 Planctomycetales bacterium | reverse complement strand
ACGACGCCTCCATGCTTGGCGATGACTTCTCGAATCTCCGCCTCGGCTTCCGCCGACAGACGGCTCGTGCGAATCTGCGTCTCTTGCTCGACTCGCAGCAACTCATCCACGCGTCCGAGCTCCTTGAGCTCGCCTTGGTAGAGGATGCCAATGCGATCGCACACGTCTTGCACGTCGTCCAATTGGTGGCTCGACATCACCACCGTCTTGCCTTGATCGCGGAGCCGCAGAATCAGGTCCTTCATTTCCCGAGTTCCGAGCGGATCGAGACCCGAGGTCGGCTCGTCAAGGAAAATCAGCTCGGGATCGTTGATCAGAGCCTGAGCCAAACCGATGCGGCGAGTCATACCCTTGGAATACTCGCGGAGCTGTCGGCGCCGAGCATGGGTTAGGCCGACCTGTTCAATGAGCTGCTGGGTCCGTTCCCGGCGAACGTTCGCCGGCATGTCGAACAGACGTCCGTAAAAATCGAGCGTCTCCTCGGCCGTCAAGAATCGATACAGATACGACTCTTCGGGCAGGTACCCAATGCGTTCGTTCTTCTCGACCTTCGCCGCGTCTTGG
>JAGQPS010000743.1 GCA_020426595.1 Planctomycetales bacterium | reverse complement strand
GAACCACTCTATGCCCAACAATCCTTCATCGATCGCGCAATTGAGAACGTTATCGAGGCACTGCGTGATGGCGGCATTCTCGTGGTCATCATCTTGTTCCTCTTCCTGATGAACTTTCGTACAACATTCATCACGCTGACGGCGATCCCTCTTTCGCTAGTATGCACGGCCATCGTTTTCCGAGTGTTTGATTTGTCGATCAACACGATGACGTTAGGCGGACTGGCCGTCGCAATCGGCGAGCTGGTCGATGACGCGATCGTCGATGTCGAGAACATTTTTCGGCGTCTGAAGGAGAATCGGCAAAAGAGCAACCCGCTTCCGGCACTACTCGTTGTGTTTCGGGCCAGCGTTGAGATTCGTAACTCAATAGTCTTTGGAACGATAATTGTGATCCTCGTCTTCGTGCCACTTTTCGCTCTATCAGGAATGGAAGGGCGACTATTCGCCCCACTGGGAGTCGCTTATATCGTCTCGATCCTATCATCGTTGCTCGTATCGCTGACGGTGACGCCGGTTCTGTCGTATTGGCTGCTGGGCCATCAGAAAGGAACGGAAGAAGAGA
>JAGQPS010000742.1 GCA_020426595.1 Planctomycetales bacterium | reverse complement strand
AGCGCAGCACCTCGCGGCTGGCCTGGTGGACCGTCGCGGTGCGCTCCGCGGCGGTGACCGGGCGGCCCAGCTGGTGGGCGCGGGCGGCCAGGAGCCGGACCGAGTTCTCGATCACGATGACCGCGCCGTCGACGATCAGCCCGAAGTCGATCGCGCCCAGCGACATCAGGTTGCCCGAGACGCCGAACCGCCGCATGCCGATGAAGGCGGCCAGCATCGCGAGCGGGATGACCATCGCGACCAGCAGGCCGGCCCGCAGGTTGCGCAGCATCAGGAACAGCACGACGATCACCAGCAGCCCGCCCTCGATCAGGCTGCGCGCCACCGTGCCGATCGTGTGGTCGATGAGCTCGGTGCGGTCGTAGAAGGGGTCGACCGTGACGCCGAGGCGGGCCAGCGACGGCGCCATCTGGGCGAGCGCGGCCTTGGTCGCGGCGACGACCTGCCGGGCGTTGGCGCCCATCCGCATCATGACGATGCCGGTGACGACCTCGCCGCGGCCGTCGCGGGTCACGGCGCCCTGGCGGACCCGCGGCGCGCGCTCGACCGCGGCGAGCTGGCGCAGG
>JAGQPS010000741.1 GCA_020426595.1 Planctomycetales bacterium | reverse complement strand
CAGCCGGATTCAGTTCACGCCTGACCTGATGCCGGCGGATATCACCGGCACCAACATGCTGATGGAAGAGCAGGGGAGACGTCAGTTCCTCTTCCAGCCCGGCCCGATTTTCGCGAATCTCGTCCTCGCTGACGAAATCAATCGTGCGACTCCGAAGACCCAGTCGGCGTTGCTCGAAGCGATGCAGGAAGGGAGCTGCACGGTTGCCAATACCGTGCACGACCTGCCCGAGCCCTTCTTCGTCCTGGCCACGCAAAACCCGATCGAGATGGAAGGCACCTATCCCTTGCCCGAAGCCCAGCTCGATCGATTCTTCTTCAAGATGCAGGTCGATTACCCGGCATTCGATGAATTGCGCGAGATCATCCGGCGTTCGACCGCGTCGCAGGCACCTGACGCTCGCGTGACTGCGAGCGGCGAGGAAATCCTCGAAATGGGCAAACTGGCTCGGCAAACGCCGATCGGTTCCCACCTCGTCGATTTCGTGGCGCGGTTGATCAACGCCACTCATCCGGAGCTGCGCGATGCTCCCGAGGTCGCCAAGCGATCGATCCGCTACGGCGTCA
>JAGQPS010000740.1 GCA_020426595.1 Planctomycetales bacterium | reverse complement strand
CCAAATTGCATTTGAGCCCGACAAGATTACGTCCAAGCAGGTCTTGGCGGAAAAGAATGCCGAGCTTCGTCGCGTAATGATCGAGCGGATGGGCTATTTACGGTTTTCGCAGGAAGTTGGCGCGAAGACGCTGGATGAAGATACCGATGCTGGCGGAAAGCGACAGCTTTTGAGGATCGAAATGGCTGACGACGAGCCGTTGGTTGGCTTGGCGTGCCGCTGTCCGTCCACGGATCGGCAGTATTTTTTGCGCGTGCCGCCAACCATCGAAACGTGCCATCAAGCCGCCGCATGGATGGCTGGCTTTGAGGATCCAACGCTTTATCGGCCGCAGATTGAGACGTGAGTATTCAACGTTTTATATGGATTTTCGTGGTGGACGAGGTTACCGGTCCTGCACAACATAATTCGCAGCCTCATCCACTACGCCATCCGCGTTTGGTAAATTAAGTCATAAACTTCAATCTTCTTTTCTTATATCCAGCCGGAGTTGCCGATGGAACGACGTGAGTTGATTTATATGGATTCGACATCCAACAAATTTTGGAATATCGAACTCGATGGGAG
>JAGQPS010000073.1 GCA_020426595.1 Planctomycetales bacterium | reverse complement strand
AGCCAACACATGATCGCCCGCCTTGAGCAACAACATCGCTCCATGAGTCGCGGCCATGCCCGAGGAGTAGGCCAACGCGCCGACTCCTCCCTCGAGACTCGCGACGGTCTGCTCGAGGCGCTGACGAGTCGGTGTCGCCGTCCGGGAATAGTCGAACTCCGCCGGCTCGCCCGCTCCGGGCAGCACATACGTCGAGGCGACGTGAATCGGCGGCACGATCGCGCCTGTTCGAGGGTCTCGCTCGTTACCGACATGAATGGCCCGAGTTCGAAACGACCAGCCAGACTCTTCCATGGATCCATCGTCTCCCGTGAATACCCAACTAGCTCTGAGGACCTACCAATCGGAACAAGCCCCATGGCCACCCAGCGCTTTCATCATGCGCGACCGCGGTGACAGTTCTGATCTTCGCGCTCTAGAAGTCCCAGCCGAGGCAACCCAGTTCAATACGTAAAAAACCAAAGGAAACCCGAAGCGTGAGCGAGGGATTCTTCGCACTCGGCGGTGAAACAAACGCCCCGCCGCCACTTCTGATCGGCGCCGGCCGGGGCGAGTTCAACCGTCAAGCGCCTGCGCCAAGTCATCGATCAAGTCGCGCGTATCCTCGATGCCGCAAGAGAGGCGGATCATGTGGTCGGGGATACCGAATCGTTGCCGATCGGCGACCGGAACCTCGAAATAACTCATGACGAGTGGCTGCTCGATCAGCGTCTCGACGCCGCCGAGACTCGGGGCGATCCGGGCCAGCTTGACTCGGTCCACCACGTCGGCCGTCGCTCGCCAATCGGCGTCCTTGACGAAGAACGTGATGAGTCCGCCGAACCCACGCATCTGTTCACGAGCCAGCTCGTGATACGGATGTGAATCGAGACCCGGGTAGAGCACCTTTTCGACTCGAGGATGAGCCGCGAGAAACTCGGCCACCTTCTGGCCGTTTTCATTGTGCCGCTGCATCCGTAGCTCGAACGTCTTCAATCCACGTTCGAGCAAGTACAGGTTGTGGGCCGAGTTGATCGAGCCGAGGATGCCGCGCATCTTCCGAACGTCGGCCAGCTGCTCGGCTCCACCGACGATGACTCCCGCCAACAAGTCGTTGTGTCCACCGAGATACTTGGTGGCCGAATGCAGCACGTAGTCCACGCCGTAGGAAATCGGTTGCAGGTTGTACGGCGTCGCGAGAGTGGCATCGATCAGCGTTTCGACCTTGTGCTTGCGCCCAATCGTGGCGAAGCGCTCGAGGTCGACGACGCTCAAGTGCGGATTGGTCGGACTCTCGGAAACCAACATCCGAGTGCGTGGCGTGATCGCCTGCTCCATCGCTTCGTAGTCGCACGCCTTGACTTGCCGAGTCACGACGCCGAACCGCGCGAGATGCTTGGAGCAGAATTCTCGACTGCGGTGATAACACTCGTCGAAGAACACGACTTCGTCGCCACTGCTGAGCTTCGTCATCAGCAGCCCGACGATCGCCGCCATGCCGCTGGAATAGACGATCGCCTCCTCGCCCCCTTCGAGCGCGGCGAGCTTGCGTTCGACGACCCATTCGTTGGGGTTGCCGTAGCGACCATACTCGCCCCGTTTCTCCTTTTTCTGGATGTAGTCGATGACCGCCTGGGTGTTGGCGAAGGAGTAAGTCGACGCACAAACGATCGGGTCGGTGAGGGAGTTCGTCGCCTTTTGCCGATCCTCGCCGGCATGGACGCTCAGCGTCGAAACTCCGGGAGGCTGGTTGAGGGGCTCTGCTGACGAGTCGGCCGAATCACGACGCGGGGAAACCATGGACACGGTGCTCCACCCTTGAAAGAGACGTGAGAGACGCTGGTGCCGAAGGAGACAGGCGAAGTCGTTGAGCCAGACATGCGAGAGCAAGCAAGCAGGAGAAACGATGGCGTGCCCGAAGCAACCACGACGGTATCAATCGTCGTGCCGTCGAGGGCTCTCGTCGAGTGTCATGACTCGGAACGAGATCTGGCTCACCGTCAGGGCGAGTCTCGGCGACGATCGGCAACACACGCGCGATCATCGGAGGACCTGACGTCATCCCCACAATGCAAGGCTCTTTAGCAGTGAAGGCTGCAAGCGGCCGCAAATCCCTGGAACCGAATCCGGGGAGGAAAGGTTGTCGTCAACGAAAAGCGACGGATTTCGCCAGACCCAATTCCGGCCTGAAGACGTCAACGATTCGCCGAGCGCGACCCCGGGTCGACTCGATTCTCGATCAAGTGAAATCCTCGACCGAAACCAAAACGGACCCTTCGGTTCCACGACGAGCCCATCCTAGATCCGCTCCGCCCACCGAACAAGCGACTCCCTCCGGCAATCGAGTGGATTGCGGTGGGAAACATGGTCCGCACGAGAGCAAAACGCAGAGTTCCGCCAGTTTGAAGCCAGCCAACCTCACTGGCCCCCCACCCCTTGGATTCTCGGCCATGCCGCGAAAGGGATGCGGACCCGAGGGTGACATCGTCGTGGATTGCCCGCTAGTTTGGAGTCGAGCGGCAAGCTGACGACCTCATCGACGAACATGGTCGTACACGCCAAGCCGGGGATTCACGACGGGCCGGGGATGCGCGTGGCGTGGACGTGGGATGCCGCGAGCTAGAAACGTGCGAGCCGGAAGTTTGCTGGGAGGAAGCCGAGGATGTTTAGCGATCTCGAGACGACTTTGCAGGTGGTGGTCGCGTTGTGCCTCGGTGTCGGCCTCAGTTCGGCGTGTGGGTTTCGAGTCTTCCTGCCGATGCTCGGCATGAGCATTGGAGCCAAGATTGGCTGGATGGACGTCTCCTCGGGATTTGAGTGGCTCGGGTCTTGGCCGGCGATCATCTTGCTGAGCGTCGCGACGGTCGCGGAAATCGGCGCTTACTTCTTCCCTTGGGTCGACAACCTACTGGATACCGTGGCGACTCCTGCGGCCGTGATCGCCGGAGTGATCGTCGTGGCCGCGAGCCTGATCGAGGTCGGGCCGTGGGTGAAATGGTCGGTCGCCGCGATCGCGGGTGGTGGCTCGGCCGGAGTCATCAAGGCGGGCATGGCGTTTATTCGAGGTGGCTCGACCGTGACCACGGGTGGCGTGGCGAATCCAGGTGTCTCGTTTGCCGAGATGATTGTCGCCTTTCTGATGACCGTGTTGGCGATGCTGTTGCCGGTGATCGCGGCGATCGTCGCGGCTCTGTTGTTCTTTGTTTGCCTGCGGTTTGCTTGGCGAGCCTGGCAGCGACTACGGGGCCGCGATGGCAACGCCCGCTCACACCTTTCCGGTGACTCGGCTCCGCCAATGAAAGGCAAACCGGCCGGCCCCGACGCCGTACCTCCACGAGTCGTGTAGCGAGCCGGATCCAATCGGGCGTCGCGTGGCGAGGGGTCCCTTACGAAGCCCTGTATTTTTGGTAAATTTCGGGGCGTGTGTTCGGGTTTCGCTCCCATCTATCCCTACGCGATGCCGTCGCGTGAAGCGCGGGTGGGGCGTTCCGATATCAGGAAGTTTGCCAGGGCCGCATCGGTGGATCAGCGGCCCATTCGCTCTCTGCTTTGGGAAGCCGCTCCATGGAACGCTCGCTCGTATTGCTGAAGCCGGACTGTGTTCAACGTCGTCTGATGGGTCGTGTGCTTGCTCGCTTCGAGGACAAGGGCCTCAATGTCATCGCGATGAAGATGCTGCAAGTGACTCCGGACCTCGCCAAGCAGCATTACGCCGAACATGTCGAGAAGCCGTTTTATCCTGGGCTCGAGGCCTTCATCACCGCCTCGCCCATCGTGGCTCTGGTGGTCGAAGGTCTGGAAGTCATCCGCGTGGTGCGTGAGATCCTGGGAGCCACGAGTGGCTTGAAGGCGGCGGCCGGAACGATCCGCGGCGATTACAGCTCGAGCCGCCAAATGAACCTGGTCCACGCCAGCGACGGCCCGGAAGCGGCGGCTCGCGAAATCGCTCTCTACTTCAAGCCCGAGGAAGTGTTCGGCTACGAGCCCTGCTTGACTCCGTGGCTCAAGGCCAGCGACGAGTAGTCACCACATCGACGCGGCGAAAGTTCCTGGGACGAGCGGACCGAGACCCTGCCCCAAAACATGGTCTTGGTCCGTTGATGCCGTGTCCGATTTCGCCCCATCGCCCTTCTCTGGCCGTTATCCACGGCATGCCGGGCGATGGGTGGGGCCCATCGACGGGGCACCTCGCCCCCCTGCTACGCGCATCGTAATTTCAGCTCCGGTCGACGAGATCTCGGCGGACCGCTCGGTGCTGGCAGTAAGAAACGGTGCTGACAAGAAAAAGATGACCGATTCGCTGGCTCTGAGCCATCTTCGCGGCAGTCGACGAAAGAATACAATCAGGAATGGCCGAAAAGGCTCCTGATTCGTTACCATCGTCAAAGTCGACTCAACCGGCACATCCCAAAGCCCCCATTTCACTTCCCCTTAAGCAGAACCAGCCCATCAAGGTGGTTTTTGGGGTTAGAAAAAGTGGTTTGGTGGTTTTGGAGGGACGTCAGGTGTTTTGGCGAGCGAAGCCAAGTTGAAGCATTAGCGAATTTTTCGCACTTGTCGAAAAAACGCTCTCTGCGACCATTGCTGCTTTGCTTGCACCCTCCGGTGACGTCGAGCCAACGAGTTGCTCGCGGTGTTCCATTTTCGCCGCGAGACGCGGTGGTTGAACGAAGGCTCGATCGATTTCGGCGGCGGCGGGCCGCTTGGTTACCCAGCACCGCTACCTGTCTCGCCCGCATTACTTTCTCCCTCCCAAGCACCGAAAAAATGTCAACGACTCTCAGCTCAGGGAATCACTCCTCCGGTCACTCCGTTGAAACCGTGCGTGGCGCGACCGTGCGTCTGGTTGGTGACTCGGGAGACGGAATGCAGCTCCTCGGCTCGCAGCTGACGCAGGCCTCGGCGATCGCCGGCAACGACGTGGCGACGTTTCCCGACTTCCCCGCTGAGATTCGCGCCCCGCGCGGCACGCGAGCGGGCGTCAGCGGATTTCAGGTGCAGTTCGCTTCGGAAGAGATTTTCACGCCCGGCGATGGTCTCGACGCGCTTGTCGCGATGAATCCGGCCGCGTTGGTGACGAACGTCTCGGACTTGAAGCATGGCGGGATCTTGATCGTCGACGAGGACAGCTTCGCCGAGAAGGATTTGAAGCTGGCCAAGCTCAAGGCCAGCCCGCTCGATACCGACTCGCTCGAGGCCTACCGGCTCATCAAGGTCGGCATCACTTCGCTCACTCGCCGAGCCGTGGAAGATCTCGGGCTCAGCGTGAAGGAGGCGGATCGTTGCCGCAACTTCTTCGCCATGGGGCTCGTGTTCTGGCTCTATGGTCGGTCGATGGAATCGACGCTCCGCTTCATCGATCAGAAGTTCAAGAAGCTGCCGAGCGTCGCCGAGGCGAACCGTCGAGCGCTCAACGCCGGCTGGAATTACGGCGAGACGACCGAGGCTTTCGCCACGACCTACCATATCGGTCCGGCCAAACTACACGGCGGCACCTACCGCAACATCATGGGCAACCAGGCATTGGCCTGGGGGCTCGTCACCGCGGCTCAGCGCAGCAACAAGACGCTGTTCCTCGGCTCCTACCCCATCACGCCCGCCAGCGACATCCTTCACGACCTGAGTCGGTTCAAGGGCTTCGGAGTCCAGACGTTCCAAGCCGAGGACGAGATCGCCGCGATTTGCTCGGCGATTGGAGCCGCGTTTGGCGGTTCGATGGGAGTCACGACCTCGAGTGGTCCCGGTATCGCCCTCAAGATGGAAGGGCTCGGCTTGGCCGTGATGCTTGAGTTGCCGTTGCTGGTGATCGACATTCAGCGTGGCGGTCCGAGCACCGGTCTTCCGACCAAGACCGAGCAAGCCGACTTGCTGCAAGTCTTGTTTGGTCGCAACGGCGAATGTCCGGTTCCGGTGATCGCCGCCCAAAGCCCTGGTGATTGTTTCCATGTGGCTCAAGAAGCATGGGAAGTCGCCGTTCGATTGATGACTCCCGTGATCATCCTCAGCGACGGATACATCGCGAACGGCGCCGAGCCGTGGCGCATTCCGAATGTGTCGGAGTTCCCTCCAATCAAGATTCACCATCCGACGGCCGAGGAAGTCGGTCTTCCCTTCCGTCCGTATGAACGCGACGAGATGTTGGCTCGCCCTTGGGTCGTGCCGGGGACTCCCGAGTTGATGCATCGCATCGGCGGACTCGAGAAGGAAGATGGCACCGGCAACATCAGCTACGATCCCGAGAACCACCAGAAGATGGTTCACATCCGCGCGCAGAAGGTCGCCAACGCGGCTCAACTCGCGGGACCTTGCCAAGTCGACGGTCCAGAAACCGGCGACTTGTTGGTGGTGAGCTGGGGTGGAACCTACGGCGCTTGCATGACAGCGGCTCGCCAAGCGCGGGCTCAAGGATTGAGCGTCGCTCATTGCCACCTTCGTTGGCTCAATCCATTCCCGACCGATCTCGGAGACGTCCTGCGGCGTTATCGCAAGGTGCTCGTGCCGGAACTCAACATGGGACAGCTCCGCATGTTGCTCCGCGCCAAGTACCTGGTCGACGTGCAGGGTTACAACAAGGTCAAGGGCAAGCCGTTCACGGTGGGTGAACTGGTCGAGCGGATTCAGGCCGCCATCGTCGAGGATGGCCAAGCGAACTGAATCCGTTCCAACTTCCAAGGCGAAACCGCCTTGGGCCGACCGTTCCACTCTCCCGACCAACATTCCTTCGGTTTCGAGCCTCAGTCATGAACATTCAGCTTCCCGTCCTCAACTCCAGCGATTTCGCCAGTGACCAAGAGGTCCGCTGGTGCCCGGGTTGCGGCGACTATTCGATTCTCGCGCAGATGCGCAAGATGCTTCCTTCGCTCGGCCTGCCCCAAGAGAAGATCGTGTTCATCTCGGGCATCGGTTGCTCGAGCCGCTTTCCGTATTACATGAACACCTACGGAATGCACTCGATTCACGGTCGCGCCCCGGCGTTCGCGACTGGACTCAAGGTCTCGCGGCCCGACCTCACCGTGTTCGTCATCACGGGCGACGGCGACGCGCTGAGCATCGGCGGCAACCACTTGATGCACTGCATCCGCCGCAACGTCGACTTGAACATCGTGATGTTCAACAACAGCATCTATGGCTTGACCAAGGGTCAGTACTCGCCGACCAGTCCCCAAGGGCACGTGACCAAGAGCACGCCGATGGGCAGTGTCGACTATCCGCTGAGTCCGTTGTCGGTCGCGATTGGGGCGGAGGCGACATTCGTCGCGCGCAGCATCGACTTCAACACCAAGCATCTTGGTGAAACGCTGCATCGCGCCGCGATGCACAAGGGAACGAGCTTCGTCGAGGTCTATCAGAACTGCAACGTCTTCAATGACGGCGCTTGGGAGTATGCCACCAACCGCGACGTCAAGGACGATAACTTGCTCGTGCTCGAGCAAGGCAAGCCGATGATCTTCGCCAAGGATCGCGACAAGGGCATTCGCCTCAACGGTTTGACTCCGGAAGTCGTCAGCCTAGGAGCTGGCGTGACCGAGGACGACCTGCTGTTCCATGATGAAACCGCACCGTCACCGCACGTCGCGTTCATGCTCTCGCGCATGCGTCATCCGGAGTACCCCGAGCCGATCGGCGTCTTCCGTAACGTGCAACGCCCGACGCTTGAGGTACAAATCGCCGAGCAAGTCGATCTGGCCAAGCAAAGGCCGGGAGCTGGCGACTTGCAAAAGATGTTCGAGGCGGGCGAGACCTGGGAAGTCGAAGAGACCGGCGCGTAGTAGACCGGTGCGTAGGCAAGCGTGGCGAGGCGGCGTCCGGATGCGATGCCCGTCGCCACATGCCTCGTTCCGTCACCTGTCCAATACCGACCGAGCCGCCAACAATGGGCGGCTCGGTTTGTTTCTTGTTGGGCCCCGTGTCCGTCCCCCACTCAACCCTTTTCGATGGCGCCGCGGACCTCCTCGGTCTCGCGGCGCGATGATGAGTCCTCCATGTCGCAGACGTTCTCTTATGCGCGGCGAGTCGAGTTTGCCGAGACCGACCTCGCGGGTTTCATTCACTTCTCGCGTTACCTGACCTACATGGAAGAAACCGAGTACGCGTTTCTTCGCTCGATCGGGCTCGACGTCATCATGGATGATGCGAAGGGGCAGCTCGGATTCCCCAGACTCGAATCGCACTGCGAATACTTGTATCCCGCGCGTTACGGCGACGTGATTGAAACGCGTCTGCGAGTCGCCGAGAACGACGGCAAGCGGCTGACCTACGACTTCGACATGCGGGTCAACGAGAAACCGGTGGCTCGTGGGCGACTGGTTGTCGCCTGTTGTCGGTTCCTCCCCAATCGTGATCCCTACGCCATCGTATTGCCGGATCGGGTGCTCGATCGACTTCCGCTAACCTGCTAACTCGGCCGCTCTTTCCTTGGCTCAAGCCGAATATTCGTCGAGGTTCGCGGCTTCGTTCAGCCCACCCCAGAGTGCCTGATTTGGTAGCGTACGAAAATCTCGGCTTCCCGATGTTGTTACGCTGGTTGCCATCGAAGACAGGGTGTCTAAAGTGAAGGCGTCAGCGGCCAACGGTCGGTACCGTGGAGCACTCTTCCATAAACCGTTCGCGGCCCCCCTCCCACCGGTCTCCCGCACCCCAAGGACCCATGCAATGAGTCTCGGTTGTTCCTCTGAATGCGAAGATGAATTGGAACGAGATGATTGCGAGGCGGATCGTCGCGCCGCGACGGGTCAGGAGCGAGCAACGAAAATGAGTGACTCGATGGAAGTCGATCTGCCGGCGATTGAACAAGCGGTACGTGTGATCCTGCAGGCGATTGGCGAGGATCCCGACCGAGCCGGTCTGCTCGATACTCCGCGTCGGGTCGCGAAGATGTACGCCGAGATGACTCAAGGGCTGCATCTCGATCCAGGCCGGCATTTGGAAGTGACGTTCCCCGAGGAATACGACGAGATCGTGCTCGTGCGGGACATTCCCTTCACGAGCCTCTGCGAACATCACTTGCTACCTTTCACGGGTAAGGCTCATGTCGCCTACATCCCCGAAGGTCGAGTCACGGGGCTGAGCAAACTCGCGCGAGTCGTCGAGGAAGTCGCGCGGCGTCCGCAGGTGCAGGAGCGGATGACGCAGGTCGTCGCCGACCTAGTCGAAAGCCGCTTGGCTTGCTCGGCCGCCGCCGTGGTGATCGAGGCCGAACACAGCTGCATGTCGATCCGCGGCGTGAAGAAGCCTGGCACGATGACGGTCACCAGCGCGCTGCGTGGAACCTTCAAGACCAATCCGGCGAGCCGCGCCGAGGTGCTCTCCTTGATCAACGGGCGTGCCTAAACAAGGCGGCGATCAAACGCGTTCATACAGGACTTCCCGCAGATCGCTTTGCGCGCCCAGGAACAAGTCGAATCGCCGACTCAAGCAGCGCATCTCATCGTGCCGCAGCGGATAGCGGCTTAGCGGAGTCCTCTCGAAGCCGTGGCGAGTCAACTTGGCTCGGTCGGAATTGCAGAGCAGCAGGTAGCGCTTGAGACTCTGTTGGATGGCGTCGCAATAAGCCGCCAAGTTGGCGTACGAGGCTTCGCCAAAGCTAAGCGAGTTGAGCCACACATCGACCGATCGTTCAGCGAGTTGTTCGACCGCATGGTTGGGGTAAAGCACCACATCGCTTTCAATCAAGATCGAGCTCAGATTCTCGCGTGACTCGCCATAAAGCGTGATCTCTCGGTCGGGACAAGCGGCAAGCAGAAAGTACTGCGAGAGCACCATCGTTTCGGGCAGATCGAACTGCAGGTATTTGACCTGGGGATAGTCCCTCAGGACGAAATACGCCTGGCCACCTCCCGCCGCGTCGATCTCGGCGACCACCGGTCGCGCGGTGCCTCGGACCAACTCACCGATTTGCTGCGAAGTGGCGTGAAACCGCATCGCCTTGGGAGTGATCAAACGGCCCTCGATCATCAATCCCCAAGGCTCGCCGACATCGGGTACCTCGAGCACCCGATCATCCATCTCGAAGAGCGAACTCCAAGCCGCGAAGTTACGCCGCACCTGGGTCTCGAAGCGATCGAGGTACGGTGAGGTCCTGCTTACGAGCTGATCGAAGGTGGCGTACTCCTTACAGAACACTCCCAACTCGGATCTCAGGAATCGCCGCAAACTCGACTCCGCCAACGCGTGGTCTTGCGCCAGCAACGCGGCGAAGAATTCTTGGTTGTCGTCGACGAATTCAGCCCGAGCCCCACAGGGGAGATAGGCCGAGTCGGCGCGTTGCTGATCGGCCTTGGCCGCCCGGTAACTGGCTGCTACTCGGCGGACGATCTCGCGATGCTCGGCGGGATCGAGCCAATCGAGACGAGGCTGAAGTCCGTGAATCAGCTCGGCGGACGGGAAGCCATGCCCATGGCCTTGAGGCAACGCTGGAGCCATATCGGTATCTCTTCGTGCGAGGACGAGAAACCCATTGCTCTGTGGCTCAAGGAAGCAGCTTCGATGGGGCGCAATGCGGGACACCTCGGGTGGAACTCAAGCCACCGCGATCGTCCTGTTGTTGACATACAAGAACGACACTTATCGGAAAAGAGCAGTTTGGCCGGGCCGTGATCGGTGACCCAGGAGATGATCGTTTGGTGAAGCCCGCTTGTTCGGGGCGAAACGGAGGGACAAGCTAACGTTTCTAGGCGAGCAGATTCAGCTCGCTCGACACACTTGCCCGAGCGCGGGATGCCCGGCGAAACGAGCCGGCCGCTCGCTCGTGCTATTCGCTAGGAGGGACCCATGGCGCGTCGTAAGTCGTCTCGCGGCAAGACAGCGGGTGAGCGACGAAAGCTCTTCGTGCTCGACACCAACGTACCGCTCCATGATGCGAATTGTTGGAATTCATTCCAGGAGCACGATCTGGCGATCCCGATCGCAGTGCTGGAGGAACTCGACCAGTTCAAGAAGGGGCACCAGGACATCAACTTCCAGGCCCGAGAATTCTTGCGGCGTCTCGACTCGCTCACCGGAGACGTGACTAGCGACGAAGGAGCCTCGATCGGCGAGGGGCGTGGGTCGATGCGAGTCGTTCTCGGCGAGCCGCTGGACGAACGACTCCGAACCGCCTTCCTGCACGACTGTCCCGATCATCGCATCGTCAATTGCGCGCTGCATCTGACGGAAACCGTGCGTGACCGGGACGTCGTTTTGGTCTCGAAGGATACCAACGTAAGGACCAAGGCACGGGCGTTTGGAATCACGGCGGAAGACTACATTCGAGACAAAGTCGAGAGCATCGACAAACTCTACACTGGCCGACGATTCGTCGAGACGAGCGACGACTTGGTCGACCGCTTCTATCAGGCCGACGGGATCTTGGCGGTTGGCGAGGCTCCAGAGATCGACGAACCGGTCGCCAACGAGAACTTCGTGATCCGCGGAGGCTCCAAGTCGGCGCTGGCGACCTACCATGCGGCCGACCAAACGCTGCGCCGAGTCGAGAAGATGAAGGCGTACGGCATCACGCCGCGCAACTCCGAACAGTCCTTCGCGCTCGCCGCCTTGACCGATCCATCGATTCGCCTCGTGACGCTGGTCGGCAAGGCGGGCACCGGGAAGACTCTGCTCGCCCTCGCGGCCGCCTTGCATGTGCGCAGCACGTTCCGCCAGATCCTATTGGCTCGCCCCATCGTCCCACTGAGCAACAAGGACATTGGCTTCTTGCCCGGAGACGTTTCGGCCAAGCTCGATCCGTACATGCAACCGTTGTACGACAATCTGGGCGTGATCCGTCACCAGTTCGACCAGAACGATCCCGACGCGCAGCGCATCAATCAGATGCTCGAGAACGAAAAGTTACTCATCACGCCACTGGCCTACATTCGTGGTCGCAGTTTGCAGAAGATCTACTTCATCGTCGATGAAGCCCAAAATCTGACACCGCACGAAGTCAAGACCATCATCACGCGAGCCGGCGAAGGCACGAAGATCGTGTTCACCGGTGACATTCATCAGATCGACCACCCCTATCTCGACACGCTCAGCAACGGCCTGAGCTACCTGATCAACCGCATGGTGGGTCAACCGATCTATTCGCACATCACGCTGGAAAAAGGGGAGCGATCCGAACTCGCCGATCTGGCGAGCCAGCTGCTGTAGCCAGAAGTAACGCGAGTCGGAACGCGAGGCTGGCATGCGCGGGGGCGGGCCTCGTACAATGGGGTTCGGTGGGTGAGTTGGCTTGGACGGAGATCCCGTTCACCACCATTCACCGAGCCCTCGGTACCCCCGCTTCGCTTCCCACCCTACGCCGACGTTAGGTCCTTGAGCTGCTTTCGCTGCCGCTCTTCGCGACGTGCCGACGAATTTCCTCTCGGCCCCACGAGACCATGCGTTTGGCTTGAGGCATTTGCCATGACCCGAGACTGGGCCTCCAACTCCCTTGGCTCGTTCTTGACGCTCATCCCGTCGCTGTCCACGCGGCGTTTCGCCAATTGCCTTTGGGTAATGGCTCTCGCGGGTGCGTTCGTGACGTTGACCGCGCTGTCGCATCGCTGTGGAGCCGATGAACCCACGGCCGAACAATTGCAATTCTTCGAGGCCAAGATTCGGCCTGTCCTCTCGGAGCACTGTTACGCTTGCCACAGCGACCAAGCGGCGGCGGAAGGTAAGTTGCGAGGCGAACTGAAACTCGATTCCCGAGCCGCCGTGCTCGCGGGTGGCGAGAGCGGGCCGGCGATCGAGCCGGGAAATGCCGAAGCCGGTACGTTGTTGTCCGCGATGCGTCACGAAGACTACGAGATGCCACCGAGTGGTCGGCTGCCCGATGAGGTCATCGCGGATTTCGCCGCTTGGATCGAAATGGGAGCTCCCGATCCACGTGCCGGAGGCGCTCCGATCGTTCGGCCCAGTATTGATCTCGCGGCGGGCCGTCAACATTGGTCCTTCCGCCCGCTGTCTTCCGCCACTCCCACCGAACCAAGCATGGGCCGTCCCGCGGGTTGGCCCGAGAATTACGTCGATCAATGGCTCGGCCAGGCACAGCGAGCCAAGGGAATCGAGCCCCTTCCCTCGACCTCGGCTCGCACGCTCGTGCGACGCGTATGGTTCGACTTGGTCGGTCTCCCACCGACTCCCGATGAAATCGATCATTGGACGAACCGTCTGACGCGTGACGACTCAATCGGCTCGATCGACTTCGCCGCCTACGGAGAGTTGGTCGATCACCTCCTGAACCATCCCGGCTATGGAGAACGCTGGGCGAGGCACTGGATGGATGTCGCGCGATTCGCCGAGAGCCATGGGTACGAGCAGGATTACGATCGCCCAACCGCGTTCCACTATCGCGATTTCCTAATCCGAGCCTTCAATGAAGACCTGCCTTACGACCAGTTCGTAAAGTGGCAGCTCGCCGGAGATGAATGCGAACCGAACAATCCACTCGCGATGATGGCGACCGGATTCCTGGGAGCCGGAGCTTTTCCGACTCAGTTGACCGAGGCCGAATTCGAATCGGCTCGATACGACGAACTCGACGACATGGTGAGCACCGTGGGAGTCGCGTTTCTTGGCCTCAGTATCGGATGCGCCCGGTGCCACGATCACAAGTACGATCCGATCCCGGTCGAGGACTACTATCACATGGCGTCCGTATTTCGGACGGCGATTCGAAGCGAGGTGGAACTCGACCTCGACCCACCTGGAAATCGAGAGAAACGGGACGCCTATCAGGCGCGTGAACGCGAACTGCTGGAGCGGCGGCAAGAACTGGTCGCGGACAGCCTGCCGGATTTCCGAGATTGGCTGGCGACCGACGAGTCGTTGGCGGAGGCGGCTGGAGCCTGGCTCGTCCTCGGCGGTTCGATCGAATCCTCCGCGGGAACTCGTTACGAACCTCAAGGCGATGGATCGTTGCTGGCGACTTCGGCGGCGCCGCGAGGCGAGACGCTTGTCGTCAGGGCTCCGTTGTTCGCGGGTCAATCGCTCCGTTCGCTGAGATTGGAAACGTTAGCCGACGCTTCGCTTCCCCACGGGGGACCTGGTCGTGCGGGCAACGGTAACTTCGCCTTGGGTGACATTCGAGTCGCCGTGAAGCGAGGTGATACCGAGGTGCCCCTTTCGATCTCCGCGGCTCGCGCGACTCATGAGCAAAATAACTCCTCGCTATCGGTGGCCGCCTCGATCGACGACGACCGCACGAGCGGCTGGGCGATCGATGGGCAAATCGGGAAATCACAAGCGGCGGTTTTCTCCTTTGACGACACATGGGAAGCGGCGGAGAACGACGAGCTGGTCGTGACTCTCGTGTTTGAACATCCCAACGGAATGCACGTCGCCGGTCGCTTGAGAACATCGGTCTCCGGGCTCGCCGAGGCCCCGGTGGAGGTTGGAGCGAGCGGACCGAACGTCGAGATCGTGCGGGCGGTCGAGAAGTGTCGAGAGACGGACTGCCAGGACGAGCAAGCTCTGGAGTTGGCTCTCGCCTGGTTCGCGACGACTCGGCCCGCTTGGCAAGAGGCCGACCGCCAACTCGCGGAACTGCGCGCCGCTGGTCCAGGTATCCAACTCGCGAAAGTGTTGGTCACGAGTGAAGGACTGCCGCATCTCTCGCACCATGCCGATGGTCGTGGTTTTCCTCACTTCTATCCCGAGGTTTACCAGCTGCGTCGAGGTGACGTGCATCAAAAAGTCGAAGTGGTTCCCGCGGGTTACCTGCAAGTTCTGATCGATGAATCGTGCGATTCGTCGACCTGGGAGCAAGCACGCGACGATTCCAATCGAACGAGCCTGCGGCGCCGCGGCCTCGCCGAGTGGATGGTCGACGTCGACCGAGGCGCGGGTGGCTTGGTGGCCCGAGTCATGGTGAATCGACTTTGGCAACACCATTTCGGTCGCGGCATTGTCGCGACTCCGAACGACTTTGGTGCCGTCGGTGCCGCTCCCACGCATCCCGAGCTGCTCGATCAACTGGCCAGGGAATTGATTGAATCGAATTGGAGTCTCAAGGCGATGCATCGCCGGATTCTATTGAGCGCGGCGTACGCACGCGAGTCGCGAGTCGAGTCCGAGGTGCCCGCCGCGTCGATCGATCCGGAGAACACGACCCTTTGGCGTCGAGAACCCCGACGGCTCGAGGCGGAAGCGATTCGCGATTCGATGCTGAGCATTGGGGGCCAACTGGATACGAGAATGTACGGTCCTGGCACGCTCGACTCGAACATGAAACGAAGAAGTGTTTACTTCTTCATCAAACGTAGCCAATTGATTCCGATGATGATGCTGTTCGATTGGCCCGAGCATTTGGTGAGCATCGGACAGCGGTCCTCAACCACGATCGCTCCTCAAGCGTTGATGTTCATGAACAGTCCGCAGGGAAGGGCGATGGCCGGCGCGTTGGCGGCTCGCTTGGACACGGCCGATGACGGTCAGGCGATCGACGAGGCGTATCGACTCGCTTTTGGCCGATCCCCGCGTGACGACGAACGAGAACTCGGCCTGGAGTTTCTGCGACGGCAAGCGCAGCGACATGTGGAGGCGGGGCATCCGCATCCAGCTCAATCCGCGCGCGTCGACTATTGCCAATCCCTGATGAGTCTCAACGAGTTCGTCTACATCGATTGATCCGTCAGGCGACACGACTGATCGCACCAGCGCCGCGGCGTTCCAGACCGACTGTCGACTTTTGATCGGGCCGTGCCCATTGAACGGAACTCGGCCTTTGTAAGCAGGAATAGAGCCATGCGAAGCAAGCTTCCCAATTCATCGCGGTCCCAGACGGCGACTTGGTCCCGGCGCGATTGGCTGAGTCGTACCGGGTGTGGATTTGGCATGCTGGGATTGTTGGGAGCCCTCGCGGACGAAGGACTGTTGTCGACATCGCGTGGGGAGGAATTAGGGGCGCGGGCTCTCAATCCTCTGGCGGAAGTCGCCCCTCACTTTCCAGCTCGGGCCAAGCGCGTGATCTGGCTCTTTATCAATGGTGGTCCGAGCCAAGTCGATACTTGGGACTACAAACCGGAACTGGAACGTTGGGACGGCAAGTCGATTCGTGATTTCGACCCGTCTTTCTCCGACGAGACTGGCTTCTTCAAGAACGCCGTGGGCAACTTGATGAAAAGCCCGTTCGAGTTCGAGCGGCGAGGTGAGTGTGGCAAGCCGGTGTCCTCGATCTTCAAGCATCTAGGCGAGCATGTCGACAAGATGTCGTTCATCCACTCGGGCTACACCGAATCGAATAACCACAGCCCCGCGTTGTTCGCCATGAACACCGGATTCGCTCGCATGGGATTTCCCTGTGTCGGATCCTGGACGACCTACGGTCTGGGCAGTGAGAGTCGCGATCTCCCCGCGTTCGTGGTCATGAGCGACCCCAAGGGACGCGGTCTCCCGAAGGGGCATGCAGCTAACTGGTCGGCCGGATTCCTGCCTGGTGTGTTCCAAGGGACGCACCTGAAGCCGAGTGGCGATCCCATCGACAACCTCAATCCATCGGCAGATGTTTCGGAGGCGACCCAACGTGGCCAACTCGATTTGATCGGCGCGCTGAACCGTCAGCACTTGGAGCAACGACCAGGGGAAGAAGAACTCGCGGCTCGTATCGAGAGCTTCGAACTCGCTTACCGCATGCAGTCGACCGCTCCCGAAGCGATGGACATCGAGCAAGAGCCTCAACACATGCTCGATCGCTACGGCGTCGGCAACGAGGCGTGCGACCATTTCGCTCGTCAATGTTTGCTGGCCCGGCGGATGGTCGAGCGAGGCGTGCGATTCGTGCAGATCTACTCGGGCGGCATGGAAAACCAACGCTCGTGGGATGGGCACAACGACATTCAGGGGAACCATGCCCAGTTCGCTGGCGAAACCGACCAGCCGGTCGCGGCCTTGCTCGGCGATCTGGAGGAACGTGGGCTCCTCGACGAGACGTTGGTCATTTGGTGCGGCGAGTTTGGCAGGTTGCCGATCGCGCAGATCTCGGCCCAGCCCGGCCGGGACCATAACCCGCACTGTTTCAGCGCATGGCTCGCGGGTGGCGGTGTTAAGGGCGGTTTCAGTTACGGCGAGTCCGACGAGATTGGCTATAAGGCGGCGGTCAACCGCGTCCATCTCAATGACTTCCACGCGACGATTCTGCACTTGCTGGGTCTGAATCACGAGCGGCTCACGTATCGCTACAACGGTCGTGAGTTCCGCCTTACCGATGTCGGCGGCCAAGTGATCCGCGACCTATTGGCCTGAGCCGCGCCGCCTGTCTTGCCAACATTGGGCCTTTTGGTTCCATCCGCGGAATCTCGCGGAATCGTTCGCGCGCCGCGTGAGGACCACGCGCGTTCTTTTTGTGCCGCGCCGGCACTCTGCAGTTCGACGAGCGGTGACCGCGCGTCGCCTTGCCCTCTCGTCACAGCCGGCAAGGTTTTCCTTGTTGGATGGAATGACAAATTCAGACGCGACATCCCATTCGGCGTCCGCTACGGGGACTTCGGCAATTACCTAACAAGAACGGTTAGCCGTACCAAAGCCAGCTTGCCGCGATGGTCGATGGCCGAACTAGACCAATGTGGTTTTCCGCCGTCACTGTTTCGTGGGGAGTCTTGTCGCGATGCTCAGGGGCCACCAATACGGTTGGCGTGCTCGTTCCGGTTGGTTCATCGCTTGTGGATGGACTACCGCGACGGCCGCGTCCGCCATTGGTTTCTTGGCTCTTGAGGAGCTCGCGGCGATCCCGCTCGTTGTCTTCACCTGCGGACTTGGCATCGCCTTGATCGGCATGGCCCGACTTGAGCGATCGTCCTTGTACGAAGCGCGGGAGCTCCGGCGTCGCTTGCAGCGTCGCCGAACTCAGAGACAAAAGCTTCTGAACGACTCTTCGCATTCCGCGGCAATTCAAGCTGGGGACCCGGTGAGCACCCACCGGCCCTCGGGCGAGCTGAAGAAACCACGGCGTGGCGTTTGGCTCGAATTCGATCAGCAGGGACTGATTCAAGGAGCGAGTCCCGAGTTTTGTTCGTGGGCGGGTTACGGCATTGAGTACCTTCGCGGACGTCACTACAGCGTGCTGAACGCGGGCCGCAATTGGCAACCGCTTGTCTCGGATCTCGCGTTGGGAACGGCTCTCAAGCGAACGTGGATCGGCGAATTCACCTGCGCGGGGAGTGACCGTCACCCGCGTGTGCTCAAGGGTGAACTCAGTTTTGACGGAAACGCCGGTAGCGACGGGCACTTCCTACTGACCGGCGTCGACATTTCCGAATTTCGTCGGCGTCTCGAGAACTTGCAGCTCGAGCGCAATCATCTTGAGGCGATCTTCCATGCCAGCCCCACGGCGATGCTAGTGGTGGACGCCGACGGTCGAGTGCGCCGCGCGAATCGATTGGCTCGCCGTTGGTTTGGCCCGCAAGACCCGGTTGGCCGCTTGCTGATCCGAGACGTTTTCTCGGTAACCACGATTGGCGGCGAGGCGGTCGACCGATCGAATCATCCGTTCCACCGCATTCGACGTACGGGGGAACCGCTGCTCGACGATCGCTATCGCTTGGGTGACCCGGCTGCCGAAAGTCGAGTTGTTTCCGTGTACGCATCGCCGATTTTTGATTCGTCGGGAGATTTCTGTGGTTGCGTGTTCAATCTCCTGGATCTGACGGAACAGACCAGCAACCGCGAGGCCTTGAATAACTATCGTGAGCGACTGGAACTGGCTTTCGACGGTAGTGGCATGGGGATGTGGGAATGGTCGGTCGAAACCGGTGCCCTCACGTTGTGCCCTCGATGGTTGGAACTCCTTGGGTATCAGGCTCATGAGCTGGAGCCGCGAATCGACACATTGACACGGTTGATTCACCCGGACGACCTCGACGGTTTCATGTTGGCGCTCAAGGATCACTTCGATCGCCGCACGTTGGTGGTCCAGTCGGAACTACGTCTGAGACATCAGGACGGAACGTGGAAGTGGGCAATGCTGCGTGGCCGAGTCGTCGATTGGACCGCGAACGGCAAGCCGCGACGCCTCATCGGAGTTCAAGCGGATATTCACGTGGCCCGGACGCGGGAAGATCTCGTGCAGCAACAACGCGAGTTGCTAGGCAACGTGCTGGAACTCATTCCGTATGCCGTGTATTGGAAGGACGCCGAGGGTCGATTCATCGGTGCCAATACCGCGTTTGTTAATTCCATCGGAGTGGCTTCGCCCACCGAGCTCGCGGGGCAAACCGACGAGGCATTCGACTGGTCGCTCGTCGACTCGTCGGG
>JAGQPS010000739.1 GCA_020426595.1 Planctomycetales bacterium | reverse complement strand
AAGCGGTCCTCCCCAGGCCAACAGTGTCGATTGACCCCAGGCCAATCTCGTGCGAGATGATTCATCGATGGGGATTCCGATGCGAAGTCCGTATTCCCCAGGCCAACGGCCTGGGATCACCGTAGCCTAGGGCAACGCCCTAGGTAGCAAGCCAAAAAGCAATCCTTGGCTGAAAGCCAAGATCACACGCGTTGGCGGAGAGATACAAATCAACGCGTTGCCCGAAGAGGCGGATTGAATATGGCCTTCGGCCAATCATCACGGGGCGGCACGAAAACCTGGGGCGTTGCCCCAGGCTACGGTGTCGATTGGCCCTTGGCCAATCTCAGGCGTGATGATGCCTCAAACTGGAGTCCTCGATGCGGATGCCTAGACGAGGATGCCTAGACCCAGATTCCTCAATGCGGCTTCCGTCTTCCCCAGGCCAACGGCCTGGGATCACCGTAGCCTAGGGCATCGCCCTAGGTAACAAGCCAAAAAGCAATCCTTGGCTGAAAGCCAAGATCACACGCGTTGGCGGAGCGATGCAAATCAACGAGTTGCATCGCTCCGCCAACGCGTGTGATCT
>JAGQPS010000738.1 GCA_020426595.1 Planctomycetales bacterium | reverse complement strand
TCGTCATGAAGTCTTCGATTTCGGCGGTGAACGTCGCCCCGTTCGGCTTCACGCTGAACCGCTGCACTTTGCCTTTGCCCCATTCGCAAAAGAAGCCACTGTCGACGTACCGCTCGGGCCAGGCCGCCCCGCGATAACAGGCCGCCCCGCAGGGCGATCCGCCGCCGTGTTCGCTGATGCGGGGAAGATGACGCTCGGGATGGTCGTGGTAATCGTAAGGGTAGCCGTAGTAACCGCTGGGAATGTGATGCGTGAAACGGGTCCACCAGCCGAGACCATCGTCGGTGTTGTCGTAGGTGAAGATGTTGTCCAGCGAGTCCATCGCCACGTCGAGGTGGTTCCGTGTGCCGGAGGAGACAATCTCCAACTCGGTCCCGTCGGGCCGCATGCGAACCACGCCGCCACCCTCGAGTGTGATCGTAGAGCCATCGGCCCCGGTGGCGCGCTGGAGGCCTTTGTCGCCGACGGAGACATATACCAGCCCGTCGAGTCCCAGCCGGGTTCCGGTGACGATGTGATCGTTGAAGCCGAACACGCCCGCCGGAGGGCCGAACCCTTCGGCCAGATC
>JAGQPS010000737.1 GCA_020426595.1 Planctomycetales bacterium | reverse complement strand
GTCGTGGGCACGTACTTGGTCGAAGAGCGCGACGGGCGCCGCGAGTTCACGTTCCGCCAGGGCCCGGTCTTCGCCCATCTCGTCCTGGCCGACGAAGTGAACCGCGCCACGCCCAAGACGCAGAGTGCCCTGCTCGAGGCCATGCAGGAGCACCAGGTCACCGCCGGCGGCAAGACCTTCCCGCTGCCCGACCCGTTCGTGGTGCTGGCCACCATCAACCCGATCGAGATGGAAGGCACCTACCCGTTGCCCGAAGCCCAGCTCGACCGCTTCCTGCTGAAGGTGCTGGTGCCGGGCCCCAGCCCGGCGGAGATCGAGGCCATCCTGGATCGCACGACGGGCGCGGCGGTCCCCCAGGCGCGTCGCGTGCTCGACGGCGAACGCGTTCGCGCCATGCGCGCGCTGGCCCGCGAGGTACCGCTCGGTAGCCGCGTGCGGGCCTGGATCGCGCGGCTCGTCGCGGCCACGCGGCCGGACGCGAAGGAGGCCGGGCCCCTGGTGAAGCGCTACGTGCGCTATGGGGCCTCGGCTCGCGCAGCCCAGGCGCTGGCGTTGGGCGGCAAGCACC
>JAGQPS010000736.1 GCA_020426595.1 Planctomycetales bacterium | reverse complement strand
ACCGGGACTGTCATCGGAAGGCTGGACCGCAGTGACTGGCATTGAGGTGGGGACTCCGGTGGTTTCGCATGGTGCGTTCGCTCTGAAGTCGGAGCTGTTACTGGAAGGCGAAGAGTAACGATTTCGGAATCTCCGATGTCCTCGTCTTGCCTTGTGTCCTTCCTCCTGTGAACGAGAACGCACGCCATGCTTTCCAAACTGATTGAGTTTTCCCTCCAGAATCGATTCCTTGTCCTGATCGGCACGTTCCTGATGGCGGCGGCGGGAATCAATGCCGCATACCAGTTGCCCATCGACGCCGTGCCGGACATGACCAACGTGCAGGTGACCATCATCACCGATGCCGGGTCACTCTCGCCGGTGGAAGTGGAGCGTTATGTAACTTCACCGGTCGAGCTGACCATGGGCGGGCTGCCAAATCTGGAAGAAGTCCGCAGTGTGTCGAAGTTCGGAATTTCCGTGGTCACCATCGTGTTCGAAGAAGGGACCGACATCTACTGGGCGCGGCAACTGGTCTCGGAACGACTGTCGAGCGCAATGTCCCAGATTCCTCCCGGTTACGGTCCGCCA
>JAGQPS010000735.1 GCA_020426595.1 Planctomycetales bacterium | reverse complement strand
CAAGATTCTCGCGCCGGTATGCTATCAAAAAAAAACCGGGACCCGGCGCAGCCCCTGAGGCGCCGAGTCCCGTATCGATGGTCAGTCTGGCAGCCGCTCCCCCCTGACGGGAGACTAGCACATCTCCACCCATAAAGCCGCAAACTAAATCGTTTCTCCGACAGAACTCTCCGTCAGGCTCGCATCGCTCTCCAACGGAGCCGGCGAACTCTCAGCAGCCGAAGCATCTTGCTTCACGTAGCCCAGGTCGCGAACCACTTCGAGGATTTCGCTGCAGGTAGGGAACATGCGGCCACTAGTCCGCTTGTAGAGATCCATCGCTCGCATGAATTCCACTTCGTCGTCCGTGTAATCACGTTCGCAGGTCGTGGGGTCGATCTGTCGCCGGCGAGGCGTCTTCTTGCGTCGCTCGCCTTGGCGTTGGTCTTCGGCAACGGCCGTGTTGCTGGTGCGGCGCGACTTTTGACGTTGATCCTTCTTGGTGCGACGGTCCATCTTCACTTCGTCACTCAATTTCTTGGCCTTGGGCACGGGGCTCCCCCTCATCTGGTCAAGTGTGATTTCTCGTGGG
>JAGQPS010000734.1 GCA_020426595.1 Planctomycetales bacterium | reverse complement strand
ACTCCAAGGAAGGCACCAACGACATGGCATACAACCGGTGCATCGGCACGCGGTACTGCTCCAACAACTGCCCCTACAAAGTGCGCCGCTTCAACTACTTCGATTACGCGACCAAGGAGTTCAAGGGCAAGTACGCGGGCCAGACGGTCATCGAGGGCATCGCCGAGCCGAATCCTCAGATGGTCCCGCCGCGCCTCCGCGAGAAGATCTCCGAGGTCCGCACGATGCAATACAACCCGCATGTCTCGGTCCGCTCCCGCGGTGTGATGGAGAAGTGCACCTACTGCATCCAGCGCGTCAATCAGGCACGCGTCGAGACGAAAATCGACGGCTTCGAGCGAATCCCCGATGGGTATGTCACGACCGCGTGCCAGCAGGCGTGCCCGAGCGAGGCGATCATCTTCGGCGACATCTACGACAACGACGCCAACAACGGCGCGGGTTCGCTTGTGAGCCAGGCCAAGCGCGACGGACGCACCTATCAGATGCTGGGCTACCTCAACGCCCGCCCGCGGACGACCTACATGGTCCGTCTGCGGAACCCGAACCCGACCGTGCGCAAGCCCAACGA
>JAGQPS010000733.1 GCA_020426595.1 Planctomycetales bacterium | reverse complement strand
ACAGGGGTCAGGTTGATCACGGTCACATGCCTGATTGCCAAATAACGATAGGGTTCAGAGGGGCCGCGCGAACGACCCAGCACTTCAAAAACGTCAACTCGCGGCCTCCGGTGCATGGTACGCCCAACATGGGCGTGAACTTGTGGGGTGCAAGTCCCCTGTACGAAAACGGAACTTGTATTGAAAGGCATTCTACCAAATGTAAAGCATGCAAGCATAAGTACTAGGCGAAGGCAACTGCGGGGAGGCGACAAACCGTGGGGAGGAAGCCTGCGATGTCACGGAGGTGGTGCCAGCTCAGGGTAGTAAGACCTAGCACTGCACCGCCATGAGACATCACGCCAAAGCTGCGAGGTAACGAACAGAAACGTTATTGAGGCCTAGTGAGATCCTGAGGTGTGCCTGCCGGGGACGGCGAAACCGTTTCCGACAGACTCCATGGTAGATAGCGTACTTGCGCAGTGACAGTTCACGACTCTTATTCGGGGAGATCTGTAACGCGTACCCGTGAGTAAGGCTTGCCCGAAAGGCGGGGCGACCGGGGTGACCCGGATCGTGCTTATAGAAGTCAG
>JAGQPS010000732.1 GCA_020426595.1 Planctomycetales bacterium | reverse complement strand
TTCGTAATTCATCTGATGTGAGAAGACGTTTCGTTAGCGACAGAACGACGAAAATCAGCCGGTTGGCGAGGTTGACTTACCATGTGAGAAACCGCCGACGCCAACTCGGCTGCATTTTATTGGTACGCCTGGCATGGCGTGTGTTTTATGGGGTGTGAGTCCCCTGTACGAGAATGGAGGTCTTGTTGGTTGATGGTACATCCATTGGACAGCATGAATCAAGTACGAGACGAGGGCAACTGCGGGGAGGTAACGAGCCGTGGGGAGGAAGCCTGCGAATGCGCCGGTAAGCTGACAAAGAATCGTCGTCAGCCGCATTCTCGTCAAAGCTGCGAGGTTACGAACAGAAACCGGATACAAGGCCGGTGCGGACAGGTGAGTGAGCCAATCATCACGAAACCGTCTCCGTTCATCCGCATTGGTAAATCCGGAGCTTGTGCAGCGAAAGTCACACGTCTTATCCAGGGAGATCCGTCGTTCGTATCTGTCAGAAGAGCTTGCTCAAAGGCAGAGCGATTCGTGGTCAACACGTCTCGTGATCGACGGAAGTCAGCAGAGGTCGTAGTACTGTC
>JAGQPS010000731.1 GCA_020426595.1 Planctomycetales bacterium | reverse complement strand
CGAGAGCCGTCCGCCCATGCGCGCGATCAGCTCGTGACAGAGCGAGAGCCCGAGCCCCGTGCCCGACTTGGCATGTGCGCCATGCCGCGCCCGGACGTAGGACTGGAAGATCGAGGCCCGCGCCGACTCCGGCACGCCGGGTCCCGTGTCCTCGACCTCGATCTCGAGCACCGTGCCGCCCTCGCCCACCCGCTCCTGGATGCGCAGGGAGACGTGGCCTGCGTCCGTGAACTTGACGGCGTTGCCGACGAGGTTGAGGAGCACCTGTCGGATCCGGTCCTCGTCGCCCACGTAGCGCGCGTCGGCGTCGATGCGCGGGTCGACTGCGATGTGGAGGTTCTTCTTGTGGGCGGCATAGGCGAAGGTCTCGACCGCCGCGCGCGCGAGCGAGACGGGCTCGAAGGGGCCCTCGTGCAGCTGGAAGCGACCCGACTCCACGCAGGAGAGCTCGAGGACGTTGTTCAGCAGGAAGAGCAGGTTGCGGCCCGTGCGACGGAAGATCTCGACGTACTGGCGATGGTCGAGCTCGAGCTCGGCCTCGAGGAGCAGGTCCGCCATCCCGAGGATCGCGTTG
>JAGQPS010000730.1 GCA_020426595.1 Planctomycetales bacterium | reverse complement strand
CGGGACAGCTCGTTTTTCGCGATCCACGCGGCAGAGTGTACCCAGCCCGCTCCCGACGCTTGGCCCCTGACTTTTTCTTCCACGATCAAGTGTACCGCCACAACGGCGAATCGATTCTGCTGCCGCCGGGTCCCTACGAAGTCACGTACACGCGAGGTCCGGAATACCGCGTGTTGCACAAGAGCGTTGTTGTCCCCGATCAGACGAAGCACACCGAATCGTTTCGACTTGCGCGCTGGATCAAATTGGCGGATCACCAATGGTACTCCGGCGATCACCACGTACATGCGGCAGGCTGCGCGCACTACGAAGCTCCAACACAAGGGGTGACTCCGGAAGCAATGATGCGCCACATTCTCGGCGAAGACCTCAACGTCGGCTGTGTGCTCTCCTGGGGGCCGTGTTGGTATCACCAAAAGCAGTTCTTTGACGGCCACGTTCACTCGCTTTCCAATGACGACTATGTCATGCGTTACGACGTAGAGGTCTCCGGATTTCCGAGTTCTCATGCTGGCCACTTGTGCTTACTCGGATTGACCGAAGACGACTATCCCGGAACGACCAAAATCGAAGA
>JAGQPS010000072.1 GCA_020426595.1 Planctomycetales bacterium | reverse complement strand
AAAGAAAACGCGGCAGCCAGCGGGGTGGCTGGATTTCGGGCCGTCGCCCTAGCCGCGCGAGCCATCCATTGTCGATACTTTGGAGCTTAACGCGATACCACGTTCCAACTTCGGGGAGTTGACTCATGGACGCCAAGCAAGCCTATCGGATGATCCGCCTTGCTCAGACTCGGAATACCTGCCTGATTCTCTTGACGCTTTGTTCGTGCTTTGCGACAGCGCACCTGGCTTTCATCGACCTCGCGGCCGTCGGTGCCTACACGTTCGCCCGTCGAGGCTCTGAGGCTTTCTCTGCCTCGCTTGGCGATCGTCGCGACTCAACGGCGGAGTCAACGTGCCGCGATATCAGGACGGCGGTTCTCGCGTTCGAGAAGGACTGCGGATCAGTCACCACGAACTTCGACGACTTGTGGAAGCGCCCCAGCGGTGCGGCAGGCGAATCGTGGAAGGGGCCCTACATCGACTTCATGAAGTTCGACCCGTGGGGCGTTGAGTACCGAATCGAGAAGACGGCAGGTGGGCTCTATCCAGTGAAGGTGCGAAGCGCTGGCCCGGATCAACTCCACGGGACGTCGGACGACATTGAAGTCTAGTAGAGAGCGCCGTGCTAACAACGTCGGAAATGAATCGATGACCGAACCGCAAACAGATTCAGGGATAGTGACCCGTCCGCACGATGATGCGGCGGATTTTCTGCAAGACATTTCTCCGTTTGGGCCGTTTTTTCGAAAGGCGGAGCCGTCGGACAAGTGGTGCTTTCGGGGGCATGGGAGCGAGAAATTCTCGTGCAAACCGGCTGCGCATAGAAGCACTAGCGTCATGGACGCGATCCGGCAACAAGTGCTCAATCGTAAAGAAGCTCAAAGTAACGCCGAGCAGGAGTTGGTAGAGGCTTTTCTTTTGAACAACTTCTTGTCCGAAGCTGACTTCGCGGGCCTCGCACTGCCTGATGACACAGTCAACTCGAGGAGAAGGCTTCACCGCCGCATTAAACGACTGGTCGAGTATCTAAAAAGCGATTCTCTTCAGGACCTCGGTTCGACTACAGATTCAATCTATTCTGAGGAGTATCACTCGCAGATTTCACTTGCGCAGCACTACGGCGTTCCAACTTGTTTTCTTGACTGGACACGCTCGCCTTATTGTGCGTGTTACTTCGCTGCGGAGAATCCTGACACGGATAGTCCCTCGATTCATGTTTACGCACTTAACCAGACTCTTGTGCACGAGATTCAACGTGATTCCACGCTTTACTACGGTGCAGGAATCGACTTCATTACTGTTCCTCGGGGAACGAATCGAAACTTACATGCCCAGCACGGTCTGTTTACATCAGTGAACCTTGTGCGGATTCCAGCCGCTGAATTCAGGGCAGCGAGTATCGAGGATGAGGTTTCTGGATTGCAAGCCTCAATGAAGAGGGGTGGAATAAGGCCGGCAGGCAAGCCCACGTCGATTTTGGTGAAGTTCGAGCTCGCGAGAGAGCAAGCTGGCAGGGCCCTCGAACTTTGCGAAACGATGGGCATTACGCGTTCGTCGCTATTCCCCGATCTTGGTAACGCTGCAATCAGAGCCTTGAAACGCTTCGCGAATGATTGACGAATAGGTGCAGAGTCTTCGATTGGCGTTAGAATGACGATGGCCCTTGGGGAGCTGCTTTACTCGTTCATTGAGTGGAGTAGCAAATGGCGACCGCTTCTGACGTTCGGGCCGGGTTGGCCTACATCGAATTGACCGTTCGCAACAAGGTCCGACAGGGGCTCGCCCAAGCCTCGATGGACTTTAACCGCTTCATCACGCGTCTTCAGCGTGCCGGATTCGGCATGATGCTGGGAGGCGGGTTTCTCGCTGCGCCTGTTATTGCTGCCGCTGATTCCGCCGCTGACCTCGAGCGGACTCTCGCCATCGTCAAAGTCACGACCGACGACGCGACGGGCTCGATGGACACTCTCCGCGACTCGGTGAAAAGGACCGCGCGCGAGCTGCCGTTCATGGAGGCCGATATTGCAAGGGCGGCGCTGGAGCTTGCCCGTTCTGGTGCCGGCCGATACCAAGTCTCCGAGTCGCTTCCTGGCGTCGCGCAGTTCGCGATGCTTGCCGACATGGAACTTCCTGCCGCGGCGACGATGCTCAGTCGAACCGCGAAGGCGATGCAAATTGACATGGCGGACCTCGGCAGAGTTGCCAACGTCGCCGCGATCGCAGCGAACTCGACGGCCCAGAACGCCGAGGAACTTGGTGTCGCTCTCTCCTACGCTGCCGGTCCAGCGAAGCGGGCCAACGTCGAACTCGAGGAACTGGCGACGCTACTCGAGCTGATCGTCGAGGGCGGTGGCGGTGCGGGTTCTCGCGCGGGTGCCGGTCTCGCCAATGCGATGCAGACGACTCGGACCAAGGCCGAGGAACTCAAGAAGCTATTCGATGTCGACGTTGCGAACTCCGATGGGTTTCTAACTTCGTTCGTCGATCAGATGCGGCAGCTTCGAGCGGCTCGAGAACGACTCGGATCCGATCAGTTCCAAGTCAACCTCGACGAAGTTTACCAGAAGCGGGATTCTCGGATCATCGGGGCAATCGTCGCAGCGTTCGATCAGTACGACGATCGACTGAAGCGAGTCACTACCGAAACCGACTTCCTGAATTCGGCGACTCAGGATCTCAATCAGACTCAGGGCTTCCTGTGGTCTCAAGTTAAGTCGATCGGCGACGCCCTCAAGAACACCTTCGGGAAAGCGATCACTTCAGACCTTGGAGACTTGGTCGACACGATTCGCAAGGCGGCAACGCTCGTTACCAACTGGATCCAAGACAACGAACGGCTTGTGTCGTCAATCGGGAAAACGGTCCTTGTCGTGCTGGCCGTCGGTACGGGTGTCTGGCTCCTGGGGATGGCGCTTCAGGCGCTCGCGTTCGGGATCGGTCCGTTCGTCTCACTCTTGACGCTCTCAGGCTCCCTGATCGGCCAGTTTGCGACCCTCGCGATGATGAACCCCTTTGGCCTGGCTGTCATCGGCGTGGGCTCGCTGATTGCCGGGATCTCGACACTCGGTGGATCGCTCGCGAGTCTCCGCACGACCTACGACAACCACCTTGGACAAATGCGGCAGTCGATCGACCAGTTCGCGGATTCAATGCGGGAGGCGTTCGAGATTGGCAACGCCGAAGGAATGGTCATGGCGACGTCAGGCAATGCTCAACTCGGATTCAATCAATTGTTCTCGGATGCGTCGCAGGTTGGCTCTGACATCTTGGGCGGAATCGAGCTCGCGTCAGCCCAATTTTCGGAGGCAGTGGCAAACGCGGCCGGCCTTCAGACGGAAGCTAATTCGTCATGGACGAGGGAACGACTCGCCCAGGAACGCGCGGCGCGGCAACATGCGATCGATGACGAGCGACGGGCGCTGGAGTATCGAATCGACGCGAGCAACCGAGAGTTCAAAGAACGAGAAGCGCAACGACAGGCCGACCTCGAAGTTGAACAACGCAAGGCAGAAGAGGCGGCGCGGCGAGCGGCGGTCGACAAGCAGCGCGAGGAAGTGCAGCGGGCGATCTCGCGGCAACTCGAAGGCAGCGTGACGTCGGGTTCGTTCTCTGGTTTTCTCGCCAATGCGGTCAGCAACTTCGCACAGACCCGCGGAGTCGAGCAAAGGCAGATTGAATTACTCGAACGACTCGAAGACACGATGGACGACGTCGCGAGCAACACTGAAGTTTTGCGGGATATCACGGGGTTGACGTTTACGGGCGAGGCCTAATTTATTCGCCACTCAGAACGTCATCGTCCAATGCCTCAACCAGTTTTTGGATGAATGCTCGCCAAATGGTGAACGCTTCAGTTGCCGAGTTTGCTTGAAGCCGAGACTCAATCCCTCGTAGAGGAATCATCGAGAGTTCAAGCTTGTTCTGGATGGCAATCAGTGGCTCTCGATATTCATCAGGCCCAGTAGTTCCAAGGCAGAGCAGAAGATATGCGCAATTGAACGCGACCTTCTGAAGCAGTGTTTGAAGTTCGTTGAATCCGCGATTAGGGATGTTGGCAAGCAGACTACAGGTCTCATTGCTTTTTAGCTCACCACGGAGGTTTCGCAGTGAGGAAAATCTTCGTCGGAACTCCGCAGTTTGGTAAGGGCGCGAGCTGTCCTTAGATAGCTGCCTCTTCAACTCGTCGCTATAGAACTGATTTGCCGCTCGGTTCAAATGATACTGGTAGGTCCATCGCTCTTCAGGGTCGGCCTGCTGTAGGAGGAATCGAGTTTGTTCGACGAGCAGGCCTGTTATCTGGGCCTCCACGTTTTGGCTCTGCTGTTTGGAAATCTCTTTGTTCGCTTGTGCTGTCTCTGCCGCAAACAGACGGGCCTGCTGGTTATCGTCCCGAGTAATCTCGAGTTCCTCGGTCTGAAGCTTTAGCGTGTAGGCAACCAAAAGGAGGGCGATCGCTGAGAATGTGGCGTTTGCCAGTCCGAACGAATCTCCGATCGTGCCAGCGATTTCTACTTGATCCTTCGTTGCAAAAGAGATCCACCGACCAATCCATACCAGGACAATCGGAACGCCTGCAAAGACCACATAGAGCAGTAGTAAAACGCCTGCCCACCAGCGCTTCCTTGGTTTGTCGTCCTTGAATCGCAGTGGCTTCTTTTCTTGGGTGTTCTTGGCCTGACTCACGATGCCTCCTCCTTCTCGCTCAGTAATACTTTGATCGTCACCACTCCTCGTTGCGATCATCCTCGGCCTGCTTCCTCCGCATCTCGATCGCTTCTTGGATCCAAGGGTGCCTCGGCAGGTGGACGAGAACGAACATCAGAGTGTCGTGGCTCGGGACCGATACCGGCAAACCGAAGTTCGGAACCGTCACCTCGACTTGGTCGCCATCGTAGAGGCCAGCGAACAGGGTTTGATAGACCCTTTCCTCGCTCGCGTAGTGGGCCAGCCGGCCGAGCGACCGATGGAACATCGGCGGGATGACGAAGAAGCCCTCGGGGACCGGGTTGAAGAGACGCTCCACCCGAATCGAGATCCTACGGCCGACGAGCTCGAAGTTGTCCATCGATCAGCCCTTTCGATCTTGGATCAACTGGAGCCAGTCTCCGAGCCCTCGTAGCGCCAATTCGACGGCGGCCGGTGTCGGGACAAAGAACGGCGGAAGGTTCGGCGAGAGTCTCACTGGGGCCGGCTCAGGCACCACGAGACGACTGATCGCGAGGTTGAGAACGCGCTCGGCTCCGAATCGCTCGGCGAGCCCTCCGAGGTTCTCCGACCACCTGGGGTCGATCCTGAACCGACTGCCGCTGGTGTCGCGGTAGTGGGCTTAGAGCTTCAACAGGACTCGGCGGCCAACGATCTCTTGGGGACTCATTGGGGCGCTCCAAAGGTTTCTGGTTCGAGGTTTCGCGAGGCATCGTGGCGTCGCGGGGAGGGCGTGATTTCTCGCCGACTAGGTCAGCGGGGCTCCTGGTGGCGCGGGCCGATCAGAGGGGAAAACCGAACAGGCGGCCAAGTGGTAGTGGGCCGTGCCTATTACGGGGGCTTCGGCGGGAGTACGGTGGCCGTTTACGCCAAGGAAGGCCCTAGAAGGCACCGGAATCCCCCGCTCAAGCGGCTGATGCCCCCCCGTCGGCCGTGATTTCGTGCCGATTTGGACATTTGGACAAGGCTGGCGTGTTCTTCGGCATCGAGGCGTCGCCTTCGTGCTCGGGGTTTGTTGGGCGTCACTCGCGGCGTCTCGGTTGCCGCTTGTCTGTGACCGTTCCCTGACTCACGCTTCCGCCAGGTTCGTAGTCGCTCGGGGGTGGGTTGCCTGAGGCCAAGTTCACCGGGGTTCCGCCGCCCCGCCTCCCGCGACTCGCATCCTCAAGACCTTGGCTTGCGACACGAGAGCTGGTGGGGGCGATGTATCGACTCGCGTGCTTTGGGCGAGGCGATTGACTTTCGTCCGATCCATTCAAAGCACCGACCTTCGTCGGATGCTCCAAAGTCGGTTCATTCCGGGCCCACTAGGTCGCCCCTCGGATGACCCAATCTACTCGGCTCATTCCCCTCCGTTCCCTTTCAGTTTTAGCCGTGCGGGCCTCCAGATCGTGGACTGTTGGCGGCTCATCAATTACCTTGACGGAACTTTTCCCGTTCGTATCGGTTTGGAGATTGGCCGATGCCTGTCCAGTCACCTCGGCGAGAGCGCAGGGTGGATGGAGGGCGGAGCGATCTTTTCACGCAACGGCGCTACCGATCTGGTCGCTATTCTGGGTCGTGGGTGGAAAGAGTGGCCTCACTCCTCCCGCGATAAGCCTGAATCAATGCGTCGAACAACATTGGATGACGCGGTTCGCGTTCGCCGCATTTGCGGAGCGAATCGCCGATGGGGACCGTTGGAGTCCCGCCCGGTTGTCGAAGCTTGGTTGCGAGTTTGATCGCAGGACTGTCTCAATCCACACAGCTCGTTCGTGCGTGGTTCCGAGTTCTTGGCGCCATTGGGGTGCCGGGGGTGGAGACCGATGAGAGCAAGCCAAGTCGTGAATCGATCCTCCCGGGTCGCACGGAGTTGGCGAGCGAGCCGATGATGCACGGGGCGACGTGAGAGTGTTTGCAAGGGAGGCGAGGTTGATGCATTGGAATTCCATTCGCCAGATCGCGCTGTGGGGCGGTTTGTGCATGGCTTGCTGGGTCGTTTGCACGCGTCCCGCTCAAGCGCACCGACCTGGTGATGCGACGGTTCAGCCGATCGTCGACCGAGCGGTCGACTATTTGGTCCGCTTGCCGAAACAGACTTGGGAACACGAATGCCTGGTCGGTTACGCCTTGATCAAGGCGGGACAGGGAAAAAACTCCCCGCGCGTCCAACTGGCTCTTGAAACCGTTTTGGCGCATGTTCGCGCCGGATTGGCGGACAACGATCCGCCTCACGTCTACCCTGCCGCGATCACCATCATGTTCCTCTGCGACATGGATGACGAAGCGTACCGGGCCGAGATCCAGCATTGTCTCGATATCCTAGCCAGCCGTCAGATCGATGACGGTTCATTCGCCTACCCGTTTCAAAAGGTCGGCGACGTTTCCCAGACTCAGTACGGCGTCTTGGCCTACTGGACCGCCGACAAGCATGGGTTTCAAGTCGATCCGGCTCGCGGTAAGCGGGCGCTCGAATATCTCCAAGCTTGTCAGACCGCCGATGGTGGCTTTTCGTACCAAGGCGCGTTTCGCCAAGACGTTCGCTCCACGCCGTCCCTGTCCGCCGCTGGTGGAGGCTCGCTCTACATCATCGCCGCTTGGCTGGGATATGGACAAGACGAAGGCGCGGTGCGACGCCTGCCCGAGGAAGAGGGCCTCCCGCCGAGCGTAAGACTCGTGCGAACCGACCAGCAAGGCCGGGCGCGTCGCGCTGGAGGCGACAAGAAGATCGAGCTCGACGAAGGTCGGCTAAGACAAGCACAAGGCCGGGTCGGCGGCTACTTTGGCAATTTCCCGGTCCGCATTGGCCAGTGGCAGTACTACTACCTCTACGGCTACGAGCGTTATGCGAGCTTTGTCGAGGCATCGACGGCCAATGCGCCGGAGGAACCCGATTGGTACAACAAGGGAGTCGACTTCATTCGCGGCGCCCAACAAGCGAACGGTTCGTTCACCGACACGATGGAGGAACCGCATGTGCACACGGCGTTCGCGATTCTGTTCCTCGTGCGCAGTACCAAGAAGTCGCTCGATGATGGCGAGTGGTCCAGTGGAGCGTTGGTCGGCGGTCAAGGGCTGAGCGATGACGCGGCGATCGCCATGCGGGGTGGCCGCGTGGTGAGCCTGCAGGTGAGCCGCGATTTGGATGATCTGACCGCTCAGCTCGAGGGCGAAGGGGACGATAGCAACTTCGCCAACATGTCGGGCATCGATAGCATCCGGCTCAACAAGGACGATCCCGAGGCGCTTGCGCAGCAGTTGGTGACGGTGCGAGCCATGGTGGGGCATCCCAATTTCGATGCTCGCTTCCTGGCGGTCCGCGCGTTGGGGCAAGTGCAAACGCTCGACAACGTGCCGGTCTTGATTTATGCCTTGACCGATCCCGCCGAGGATGTCGTGATCGAGGCCAATACAGCGCTCAAGCGGATCGCGCGCAAGTTCGCCGATCCGAAGTTCGAACTGGACGAGGGCTACAACAAGGCCGCGCTCGATAACGTGCGCAACAACTGGATCGAGTGGTACTTGTCCGTTCGCCCCGGCGCGAGCCTGTCCGTCAACTTGCAGTAGGCCGTGCCGAGAGTCGTTGGTTTAAGAATTGAGCTTGCGGCCGGTCGTGACGCGGCCTTGATTTTGAGGGAAAAGCTATGGCGTCGGGTCCCGTGGTTAAACGCCCGAAGTATACCGAGGAAACGGCGATCTCCTTTTACGATCAAGTGTCGGGTCTGATTTCGGCCGGCGTCTTCTTTTTGGCCTTTATCGTCGCCGTATTGTTCTTGTTGTGGCTCTCCGTGATGGCCAGTAGGGCACGGATCAACACCGCGGTGGAAGTCGTCGGGCCGGAACTCGGTGAGGACGAAAAGCCCGAGGGTGAGGCGGATGACATCGAGGAGCCCGGCAGCGAATTTCCCGAGGTGGAAACTCCGCAACTCGCCGATGCCCTGGAAGCTCTGTCGTCGGCGGTCTCCAACATCGCCGCCAGCGATCGTGAAGTCGACGGTTCGGCCGAAGCGATGGGTGCTGGACGCGGACTTGGTTCTCGCGGTGGCGGTGGGCTTGGAAACGGCGGCCCAGGCCCTTGGGAACGCTGGGAGATTCGGTACACGACCGCGAGTCGTGACGCTTATGCCCAGCAACTCGACGGGCTAGGCATCGAACTGGGAGCGATCCAGCGGGAAGGACCAGCCATCGTCTACATCACCAATCTGTCCCGCGGCATGGCGACTCGCAGCGGTACCAAGAGCCAGGAGAAGCGAGTCTTCTTCAACTACAATCGAGGCGTGCTGCGCGATTGGGATATTCAGTTCGCGGAGGCGGCCGGAGTCAACTTGCGCGACAAGTTGCTCGTGCAGTTCTACCCACCAACGATCCAGCAAACGTTGCTGGAACTCGAACGCCGGAAGCTCGGAGGGCGAACGGTGGAGGAAGTGTATCGCACGGTGTTCGGCGTGCGGCCCGCTGGGGGCAGCTTCGAGTTCTACGTGATCGACCAGACCTACAAATAACGAATCCAACGTCGTAAGCGATTCCCTGTCCACATATCAAACTCAACTCGCCGGCGTCACGATGGTGATGCGTCGGCAATGATTGGCTTGGAGAGAGCAACGCAACCATGAGTGAACAAGTCACGGAAATCCTCGGCTACTTTATCTACGCGAGTATGGCGCTGGTCGCCCTATGGGGACTCTACTGCGTCGTCATGGTGTGGGGCCGAGTCAAAGCGAAGCGGTTTCGTTCCGAGGCTCAGCAACAAGCCTTTCTCGAGGCGATCGAGGAGCCGTTGAGTCGAGGGCAATTCGAGGACGTGGCCGAGGTGTGTGGTCGAGATCCTCGAGCCTTGGTGCAAATGGTTCGCATGGCGGTCGAGAACCGAGATCTTGGCTACACCAAGGTCAAGACGATGCTGCTCGATCGATTCGAACGCGACGTGTTGGCCGACCTCGACTACCGAATCACCTGGATCAAGACCGTGATCGCGGCCGCGCCGATGATGGGGCTCCTCGGTACGGTGCTCGGCATGATGGGTGCGTTCGCCAAGTTGGCCAATTCGGACGCACCCGAGCCGAGTGAGCTCGCGGGAACGATCAGCTTCGCGTTGATCACGACCGCCATTGGGCTCGTGATCGCGATCCCGTTGGTCATGGCGATCGCGTCGGTGAACAACAAGATCAAACAGTTGGAAGACTTGATCAGCGTCGGCTTCAGCGAGTTTCTCGATGTGTTCCGTAACTCGCTCGCCAAGCATAAGTAAACGCTTTCACGGTTGAGTCGATAGGGCTGGGCGAGCGCGATCATGGTCATGGGACCGGTCGCGATCCAGCCTTGATCTCGCGTCTCGGTGTTCACCCGAGGAGAACGAGTTTGGATTCGAGCATTGAAGATCTGCGGCGCATGCGTCGCAATCGTGGGAATGAAGAGCCCAAGATGGATATCACGCCGATGATCGACGTGACGTTCCTGCTCTTGATCTTCTTCATCGTCGCTTCACGCCCCGACCCCAATCGAATCATCAACGCGCCGCAGGCCAAGTTTGGTGAATCGATCGTCGAGTCGAATGCGTGCATTATTCTGTTGGTCGATACGGGCAACCCCGACCTGCCCGATATTCATCTTGGCCCCAGCAAGGCGGCCAATAAGCTGACCGGCGCCGAGGAGGAGATGGAACAGGCGATCATCGATTACGTCTCGCAGACGCTCGACGGCAAGAGAATCAAACACGTCCTGATCAAGGCGGAGAAGGACGTGAGATACAAACACGTGCATTTCGTTTATGCCGCGGCTGGTGATGGACTTCGCGCCTGGTTGGGTGACAACGAATCGACCGGCATCATGCTCCACACCGCCGTGGAGGAAAAGAAGAATTGACGCCCGCCACGGTCCGCTTCCGCTGTCCGGAATGCGGCTGCGAGCGGCTTGCGTCCGCCAGTGTGGTAGGCCGACGCGTTCGCTGCGCCGATTGTTTTAACTTCGTCGACGTCACACCTGGGGATCTCGTCCAACGCACCGACGACATCGCGGCCAAGGGAGTTTCCCCAGCGGTCGAGCCGAGGAATGAAAGTAACCGAATGACCGAACCCAATCACAATCCGGCGGACGAGCCCGAGCAGGAACCGCTCGGTGACTTGGAACCCCTGCGGCCGATCGCCGAGGGGGACGAACTCGTGCCGCTCGCGTCCGACGAGGACGCCGGCTTCGCGGGGCAAAATCCGTCCGCCGACAAGAAGGCGGTCGATCGTTGGCGCGACGAGCCCAACGACAATGACTTGCTCGACGAGGAACCTGACGGAGACGAACAAGAGGAAGTTCAGTTTGGCGGCAAGGGGGATCGCGAGTCGGTCGAGATGGACATGACGCCGATGGTCGACGTCACGTTCTTGCTCCTGATCTTCTTCATGGTCACCGCGAACTTCACGATGATGAAGACCAAGCGACAACCGCCGCCGACCTCCGAGGAGCCATCGCTCAATAGCGTCGAGGAAGTCGAGGACGATCAGGTGGTGATTTTCATCGACGAGTTCGATTCCTTCACGGTGCTCTATGGAGCCGTCGACGCCGAGGCTCCCAGTGTGCAGGAGCTTTACATCCAGCTTCGCAGCGCCATCGATACCCCCGTGCCACCGCAGAAGTTGCTAATCAAGGCTCACGCGGAGTGTTCGCACGAACGAGTCATCACGGCGATGGATGCGGGAACGGAAGTCGGTCTCGTTGACGTGCAAGTGCAGCTGACCGAACAAGACGGATTGTGACCGATGCGGATTTGAGGATTGGCTTCGCATGAGCCTGGGTCCGGGGCCCCACTCCACCCTGCTCGATCGCCGACCTCCATGACGAAGATTGATACGAGCCCGGAGAGTGACGCTCGCGTTTTCCCTCTCCTTGATGAACATCCCAGTCGATCGACAGAACAACCAGGTTCGCCGTAGAGACCGTGAGATTGCGGCGCGATGAGGTGATAGATGAGCGGTTTGGACTTTCTGGAGTTTCTGCTGCAGCGTGGAGTCTTGGATGACGCGCGAGCCAGTCGTATCCGCAGCAAGCTCGTCAAGCCCGGCAAGACGGTCTCCGCCGAACGGCTCGCCAAGTACCTCATCGAGAAGAACGAACTGCCTCGCAATGAAGCCTTGCGCCTGCTCAAGGAGTTCACCGAGGGAAACGCGGCGGATGTCGTCCCGCTCATGTCCGACGATATCGTCGACCTCGCCGACATGTCGAACCTCGAGGTCGTGGACGACCTGGGCGATCAGCTCGTGCCCCTCGGAGACATGGGCGGTCTTCCCGCCGGATCCGGTATGCCGCAGCAAGCTCCTCCCGAGCGAGCCGCGGGGGCGTACCGAGCCAAGCAGGTTTTGCAGAACCGCTGGGAAGGCAAGTGGATGATCATTGGACCCACGCTCATCATCGTCTTGGCGATGATCGCGGGGTTCCTCTACTTCGTTTTGGTGCGGCGTGGCGCGGAGGAGATTTTTGATTCCGCCGAGAAGAGTTACCGCAGCCAAAGCTACGCCGAGGCGATCGACGGCTTCGAGAAATTCGTCTATTACCACCCGAAGAACCCCAAGGCCTCGACGGCCAAGGTACGGATCGCCATGGCGTCGATTCGTCTCTACGCGGACTCTCGCCAGTGGGAAAAAGCCCTCGAGGTACTTCCCGAACAATTGGAAGGCTTGGATGAAGAAGCGGCTTTTCCAGATCAGGGACGACCTGAGTTGTTGACGCTCCTTCCCGACATCGCGCTCGGGCTCATCGCCAGCGCCGAGTCCGCGACGAACGTCGACGAGAAAGCGGCGCGTCTGGCGCTGTCCGAGCAAGCGCTGACGTTCGTGAATAACTCGAGCTATCTGCCGGCGAGCAACAAGAAGCGGATCGAGACTCGACTCAACGAACTCGAGACACGGTACGCCAACGTCGAACGATCGATCAAACGCGAGCGCAATCTCGTCGAGACGATCGCCGGTATGGATTTGGCGATCACCGAGCGGCGTACGATCGATGCGTTCGAACTGCGCAAGACGCTTTTGCGGGAGTTTCCCGACCTCGCGGATGAGAAGCGACTGGTTGATGCGTCGAAGCGAGTCGCCGAGGGAGAGCAAGGCCTCGTCGAACAGATTTCAAGCGCCGTGCCTCCCGCTCCGCAACAAGACGCCAACGATTCGGTCGCCACGGTCACTCTCGCGAGCCGTTTTGGAGCGAACGTCACCGAGTTGGTAGGTCAAGTTCATCCGGTCTTGGTCCGCGGGTCGGTCTACATGTTCGACATGTCGAACGGCCAAGTGCTGTGGCGACGCTTCGTCGGCTACGAAACCAATATTCAACCGCAATGGGTGAACGGGGCGGGAAGCGATGTGATCGTCGCCAGCCAACGTGATCAAGAAGTGCTGCGGATCGAGGCCCGCACGGGGCAAGTCGTATGGCGAAGTCGTGTCGGTACGCCGTTCGCCAGTATGACGGTCGCCTCGAATGGAGTTGTCGTCGCGGCTCGCGATGGACATGTGGTGCGGATCGCGATCGACGCGGTTGATGGCGTGGACGCCGGCACCATCGTCGAAGGAGTACAGATCCCGCAACCGTTGTTCGTCGGGCCGGCGGTCGATCGCTCGGGACGCTATCTCTACCAGCCAGGCCTCGAGGCGAATATCTACGTTCTCGAGTCGGTCGAAGGCGAAGGGCGGATGGAATGTCGCGAGGTGTATTACCTGGGACACGCCAAGGGTAGCGTGGTCGTTCCTCCCATCCTCGTCCAAGGGTTACTGTTCATCGTCGAGAACTCGGGACTCGATTATTCCAACTTGCACATCCTGCGTCCGACTCAACGGGGGCTCGGACTTGAGCCAGCCCAGAATCCGATTCGACTTCGTGGCGAGGTGCTCGCCGCGGCGGAGATCTACGGGCCGCAGGGATTGGTCGTGTTGACCGACCGGGGTGAAACGCGAGTTTTCCAAGTCGATCCGACGGTCGAGGATGAAGCTCCGGTAAGCCTCGGACCCGGTTTCGATCGGCAAACGCCTCCTGGCACATACAGTTTCTTTTTGGCCAATCGAGGCCAGTTGTGGGTCGGCGATGACGGCCTGAATGTGATGTCGATCCAAACTCAGCGTGGACGGATCGAGCGTCAACGTTCGCTGTTCCCAGGCAACCAGTACCTCGGCCCATTCGCGGTGTATGGGTCGGTGTTGGTGCAGACGCGGCAACGCGCGGGCAGTGAATTGGTGACCGTGTCGGCCCACCAAGTCGACACGATGGACGAGGTCTGGTCGACCAACCTCGGGGCGCCGCTGGCCGGTCCGCCTCATCGTGAGGTCGACGGTTCCCTGGTGCTCGTGACCAGCGAGGGCGATCAGTATGTGCTAACCGAGGAATTGGTCGATGCCGAGATTGGCTTCGAGCCGCGCCGGCGAGGCAGCAACACCGAAATCGACCTCGTGTTCCATTCGAAGGTCGATTTCGGTCAGGGACGAGCCATTCTGTTTGGGCCTCCTGGAAAGCGTCGTGTGCTCGGAATCGATCCGTCTCAGCGTGTGAACCCGGCTCCCATCTCCGACTTGGGTTTGCCCGATGGCACGCTCGCGTTTCCTCCCATCAGGTTCGGTGAGTATGTTCTCGCGGGTTCGACGGCCGGTCCGCTGTTCCTGCTCGATTCGCTGCGAGCCCAGGGGCAAGGCGTGCCATTCCAGCCACCAACCGGCCCTGATCAAAACGTTGTTTGGGCTCGTCCCTGTGTGCTCGACAACGATCGGTTCGTGATTGCGGATGCCGATGGAAACGTGTACCGAATTCGCCGAGACGGGCGTAGCTTGGCGAAGGATGATCAAGGCCTACTCGAAGGGCGAGTCATTACGCCGTTGGCCAACCTTGGCTCCACGGTCTTCGTCGGGGTGATGCGAGGCAACGCCGTGCATTTGGTTCACCTCGATGCGAACGACTTGAACGGAAGTGAATCGAGCGAACTCCCCGGTGAAGTAACGTTCGGACCTATTGCCCAAGGCTCGTTGGTCTTGCTCAGCACGAGCGATGGTGCCTTGCATGCCTTTGACGACCAAGGCGCCTTGGCCTGGTCGCTGGAAATCGACTCGCCGGTCGTGGGCGTCTCGAATGGTGAGACGGCCGACCAGATCCTCGTGGCCACCTCGGCTGGTTCGGTACTGGTGGTGAACGCGGGTGACGGCGAGTTGGAGCGGCAATACAACGCCGGCGAGCCCTTGGGTGGCGAGCCATTCCTCGAGGCGGGACGCTTGTTCGCGCCGACCTTTGACGGCTCGCTCCGGGTTTTGCCAAAGCCCTAACCCGTTCGAATTGACTCCCCAGCGGTTCGCAGGATTCAAGACTCCGTCATCGCAACGAACGTGAAACGCCATGCGACATTCTCAATATCTCCGATATCCGAATTCGCGACGGGCCGGTCGGCCACCGCGCGAAGTCCTCGCGTGGGGAGCCATCTGCGTCCTCTCGATCGGGTTGCTCGGAACCAGCACGTTGATTTCGGACCGTGGACTGGTTGTCTCGGCCTCCGCCCAGGAAGGAACCGACGAGGGAGAGATGCTCGATCTTTCTCTCTCCGAGATGTCGATCGGTGAACGGGAACCGTTCGATCGTATTTATCTGAACGCCGCCAACGACAATGCGGTGCTTGATACGCAGCCCTTGGAATTGCCTGGGGGACGAGTCCCCGAGAATCCACCGGCCGGCGAATGGCTTCGCTTTCGACTGCTCGACCCCGAGCGTTCCGAGTATCTCTACGAAGTGCCATGGGCCGCGATCGTCAACGTCGAACGCTACCCGGACATGCTGCTGGCCGAGGCCAAGGAGTTCGTGGAGGCACGAGATTTCGACAAGGCGTTTCCGGCGATGAGCCGCTTGCTGGCTCAATATCCCGACACGAAGGGACTCGATCGGATGCACCGCGAGTTCCTTTATGTCAACGCGCGGCAGCTGCTCGATCGCGAGCAGTTGGACGAGGCGATCATCGTGCTCGACGAGCTCGATCGGCTCGACCCGACCTATCGCCCGAGCAATGCCGATCCGCCGTCGAGCGAGTTGCTCGCGACCGCGCTTAACGAGATCGTCGGCCAGTATGTTCGCGACACCGAGTTTGATCGGGCCGACGAATACATGACGCTGATCCAGGCGAAATACGGCGACACGCAGAACGCGATCATTGATCGGTGGAAGGGCGAAATAGAAAAGGTCGCTCTCGGCTACATGCAACAAGCCCAGCAAGCGCTCGACGCGGGCGATGGCCGAGCCGCTCATCAAGCGGTGCGGCGCATGTTCGGTATCTTGCGAGACCTCGACGGAGGCCGCGAACTAGCCGCCCAGGTATTGGAACGGTTTCCACTGGTGATCGTGGCGGTTCCCAACGCGGCATCGAAACCCGATCCCAACGCGCTCGATGGTTGGTCGCGTCGGCGAATGGGGACCTTGTTCTACCGCACGTTGATCGAAGCGCGAGGCCAAGGACAGGACGGTGGCGTGTACGACGTCGAACATGGTCAACTCAAGGTCAGCGACGATCGCCGAACGATCACTGTCGAGATTCAAAGCGATGCCCAGGATCCGCTCCGACCGCCGGTAGGAGTCTACGAGTTCTCGCGACGTTTGCTTGATCTCGCCGATAGCGATCATCCCGAGGTCGTCCCGGCTTGGACTCGCTTGCTCGATCAAGTTGAGATCGAAAGTCCTCAGCGAGTGCGGATCGATTTGCGTTTCCCGCACGTGCTCCCCGAGAGTCTTGTGAACGTTCCGTTGACGAGCATCGACGGTGGCGCGGCTCCGCCAAACCTCGTCTACGAGCCGGTGGCTGGAGACCCGAGCGATTTGGAGCGACGATACCTACCACGGAAGGAAATGCTGGATGCCGTGGAGCGAGGCTGGCCGGAAATCACGGAGCAGATCTTTAACTCGCATCTCGACGCGGTCGCGGCGATCGAGCGAGCGGATATCGACGTGATCGAGCAAGTGTTTCCCGCCGACGTGCCGCGATTGCGGGCGAACGCCGATTTACTGGTCGAGCGTTATCAGCTCCCGGTGATTCACGTGCTCATCCCCAATCGTCGCAACGTGCTCATGCAGTACCCCGCCTTCCGACGCGCGCTGTTGTACGGCACGAATCGAGAGATGATCTTGCGACAAGTGATTCTCGGCGGAGCTCCGCTCGAAGGCGCCGATCTGGTCAGCGGCCCCTTCCCCATCGGAGTCGACGAATCGGATCCGCTCAACTATGGATACGACTTCCGGCTCGAACCGATCCCGTATGAGAAACGACTGGGGCAGGCACTCGTCGGCTTGTCCAAGATTCAGTTCGCCGACCAACTCGAGGCCGAACGAGTCGCTCGCGGTGAAGCGGGGCCCGCGGAGGATGCCGAGGAGCTCGACATCGAATTGGTGTTGGCCTACCCGCATGGCGATGTGCCTCGCTTGGCGTGCGAGACAATGGTCAAGCAATTGCAGAGTATTGGCATCAAGGTCACCTTGCGGCCGTTGCCGATCGGGGAAACCCTGCCCTCGGACGACGATTGGGATTTGCTTTACTCCGAGCTTGTCATTTCGGAACCGTTGGTCGATGCCCGTCGGTTATTGGCCGAGGACGGCTTGGCGGCTCTCGATCTGCCTCCCGTTGAATTGGCGCTACGACGACTGGATACATCCGAGTCGTGGGGACGAGCCCGACGGGCCCTCTACGATTTGCACATGCTGACCTACAACGACGTTTCGATCTTGCCGCTTTGGCAGCTCCCCGTGTATCACGCGCGTCGTAAGGGGCTGGAAGGAGTCGGCAACAACCTCCGTTCGCTGTACGACAACGTCAACAGCTGGAACCTCGTGGTTGAAACGGAGGAATAACATGAAACGCACGATCAAACTCTCCACCGTTTCCTGGCTGTTGCTGACGGCGATGGTGGCCGCCCCTTGGCTTGTCTCCGCCGATTTCGCTCGGCGACTAGAGGCTCAAGAGACCGGCGCCGAATCGGCCGAGGGAACGAGCACCGAGACGACCGGCGCGGAATCCGAGACTTCGAAGCCCGCTGAGCCGCCCAAGCCTGTGATCGACAAGCCGTGGGAATTCGACTCCTACCGAGTCACGGTCTGGATCGCCGTCGAGGATACGCCGCTCCTGGGCCCTTCGGCGTTGACCGATCTCACCGATCAAGTCGAGTGGTTGGCCGAACAAGTCGATTTGAGCGGCTGGATCGTCACCGCCAGCTTGGCGCCCGAGGCCTATCAAGGGACGCCGATTCGACGAGCCATGCTGCGTGATCTGGAGTCGATGGCGTTTTCGGAAAGCCGCGAGGATCGCCTCGCCATGGCCGGCGACGCCGACAAGATCATCATGCTCACGGTGAAGTCCCGCGACACGAAGTTTCAAATCGAGGCTCGTGAGTACGACGTGTTGGCCGACATGATGGGAGCCTTGCACCGAAACGAGTGCATCCATCAACAGCGCTTGGCCCGACATTGTTATCGAGGCGTCGCGGATGCTTTCTCCCCCGTCGCTCGGATTCAAGACTCCGACGAGCGCACCGCGACGGTGTTGCCTCGCGCCGCCGGGTTGATCGTCGTGCCCGAATCGTATGACGATTCATGGGTTCCGCCGCCGACCTACATCAAGGACACCGATATCCTCATTCCGATGGTGCGTCATACGGGGCGCCTGCAACTCAATCGACCGGAAGTAGAGGTCAAGTCCTGGACCTGTCTGATGCTCGATCATCGCGAGAACGACGAACTGGTCTACAGTGTCCAGTCGATGTTCCGCACGCCGCTAGCCGGACGCACCGCCCGCCGTCAGCAGCGGATCGCCATGGTGGCCAAGCCCGGGTATGACCACACGTCGATCGCGTTGGTGTCGACCGGGCAGGACAAGCGACCGCTCTGGGGCTACCGCGTGTTTCGCATTGAACTCGATTCGATGGGCGAGGAAGTGCCCGTCCTGGTCGGCAAGACCGATTGGCGAGGCGAGATCGAGATCGATATCGCCGACGGCGTATTTCAAACGCTGTACATCAAGAACGGCGAACGAACGCTCGGTCGATTACCGCTCGTCGTCGGACATCAGTCCCGCGTCGAGGCCCCCGTGCTCTCCGACGATATTCGTCTGCGGGCAGAGGGAGTCATCCAGGGATTGCAGAGTCAGTTTCTCGACCTCGTCGCGCGGCGTGAAGTGATCGCCAAGCGAGCCCGTTATCGGATCGAGCAAAAGGAGTTCGATGGAGCTCGCGAATTGATCGACGAGATTCGTGGCTTGCCGAATATCGAACAGTTCACGCTAACGATCGAACAGCAACGCCGCCAAGTGCTCTCCAACGATTCGCGCGAGCAATCACGCATCGATGCCATGTTCAACCGACTCATTGAGTTGCTCGCGAAGTACATCGACGATGGAGTCGTCGGAGAACTCGACGGCGAACTGCGAGCCGCCGAAGAAGCCGCCGGTGTCACCACGAACTAATCGCTGGGATGAGCCGACCGGGAAAACGGCAGGAACCCGACGCGCGAGTTTGAATGTCGCGCGTTCGGGGATGAGGTGGGACGGAAGTGATGGTGGCGTGGCGAGTTAATGGCTTGCTCGAGAAGTCGAAGAGTCCCTCGCTGACCGGGCTGTTGATTTTGTCAGACGCGCCGCATCGTGCGGCCGTGAGACGCCCATCGAG
>JAGQPS010000729.1 GCA_020426595.1 Planctomycetales bacterium | reverse complement strand
ACGGTTCATCTTGGTCCAACTAGACGAGGAAGTGCCCGAAGGAGGACCGGCCCAGTCGGCAGGCTTCGCCACCATCGCCGGGCTTGCCCGAGAGCGTCTGGTGAGGGCAGGGGCAAAGGTGCAGAAGACAGGTGGCCCGGCAGCCGAACCTAGCGACTTCGGCTTCCGTAGTTTGAAGGTTGACAGCACGTGCATGAACGACCTCCTCCTTACCCCTGATGAGACAGGGCAGGCGGAGCTGGCCTTGCTTGAGGAAAGCGTCAAGGCAGACCGGGCGGGGGAGGACCTGCTGTTCCAGGTGTTGCTCGATTGGGGACTTGAGCTGTCCCTACCCATAGAGCAAACGGATATCGGAGGCCCAGAGGTCTTCATCGTCGATGGCGGCGCACTGGTCGCCTGCTTTGAGTCGTCTGTGACCGCAAAGACTGTTCGCGCGATCGCTGACCTGAAACCGTTGCGCGCAGTCTTCCGCGATTCGGCGTTTGACTCGCCCAAGGACCGCATCAACGCCGAGCAGATCTTCGCCGAGGTCTCACCGGAGACCGACGTCAAGGTGATCTGAGCCGATGAAGCTC
>JAGQPS010000728.1 GCA_020426595.1 Planctomycetales bacterium | reverse complement strand
TCATCGTAGCCAATGGCATTCTTCAGCTTCACGGACGCCCACCAACAAATGATGCCCGAGGACACCCCGATGATCATCGCTCCCAGCGGACCAGCCACGCCGGAAGCCGGGGTGATGGCCGCAAGTCCCGCGATCGCCCCGGTTACGATTCCCAGCACGCTGGGTTTCTCAACAGTGAACCATTCGATCGCCGCCCAGGTGCAGGCTGCGGTAGCTGCCGAAATGTGGGTCACAAAGATCGTCATCGCCGCTGCGTCACTGGCTGCCAGCTGACTCCCGCCGTTGAATCCAAACCAGCCCACCCACAGCATCGCCGTGCCCGTCACCGTCATCGGAAGATTGTGTGGAGGCTCGGGATGGCGACGTTTTCCGACCATGATACAGGCCACCAGAGCTCCGACACCAGCGGTGATGTGAACCACGATCCCTCCGGCGAGATCGACGACTCCCATCTGCTGGAACCAGCCGCCAAACCAGGTGATGTGGCAAATCGGGGCGTAGACGATCAGCGACCACAGGACCGAGAAGATCAACATGGCGCTGAACTTGATGCGCTCAACAAAGGTGCCCACGATG
>JAGQPS010000727.1 GCA_020426595.1 Planctomycetales bacterium | reverse complement strand
GGCCGGTCGTTCGGGCTCAATTGCAGGCATTAACGATCGTAACTTCACGAGAATCCCTTCAACCCCTCAACTCGCCCCAGCAACCCCATCCCACCTGGGGCCCACACGATTGGCCTCTTTACTCCGCCTCGCCCCACACACCATCCCCAAACCTCCAAAGCGGCCAGCGGAAACCACCTTCAAAATCTCACCGCCGCCCGACGCGGCCCTAAATATCAAGCCAATCAAAAACCAACCCCATGGCTCACCGTCCCAAGACGAACCACCGCCCCACCGCGCCGCCACAACAACCGCTCCCCCTGAACCACGCCCGCCCCGACGGCAAGGCCGCAAGAGTGTCGGCTTTCACTCCGTGAAAGCACGCCTTCCTTCCCAAGCCCAACCCACCAAGCCCCCTGCAAAACTCCCGCGCGGGCAACCACAAAAGCCCCAAAGGGGCGCCGCACCACAGCCTAGGGTCAGGAGCCCAAGCGAAGCGCAAGGCGACGCAGCCCTAGGTACCGAGCCACCCCCAAAAACCAACCCCATGGTTCACCCTCCCGGGGCGAACCATGGCCGCACGACGCGGCCCCCTAAT
>JAGQPS010000726.1 GCA_020426595.1 Planctomycetales bacterium | reverse complement strand
GTCGATACAAGGCGGCGGGTTGATGCGGGTTCTCTCCATATCGCAATCCGCTGACCTGCTCCAGCCGCAGCGTGACTCGCGAAGGCGGCCGTGGGATGTCGTTGGATTCGGCCGACGGGGCGAAATAGTCGGCGATGGCTCGGTCGTACGACGCGGTATGTTCAAACGCATCGGCCATCAAGGCCTGGCGAGTCTCGAGGGTCGTGCCGCCTAGGTTCTGAATCTCCGCGAGGACTCGTCCGTATTGAGAGGCGTCGGTGAGAATCGCCGTGAAGGCATGATTCTTGGCCGCCGCGCGCACGAGGCTCGGTCCGCCGATGTCGATCTTCTCGACCGCTTCGGCTCGCGTGCAGTCGGGGCGAGCCACCGTCTGGGAGAACGGGTAAAGGTTGACCACGATCAAGTCAAATAGCTTGATGTCATGATCCTCCAAGGCTTGGAGGTCATCGGCGCGGTCACGTCGAGCCAGGATTCCGGCGAAGATCTTGGGATGCAGGGTTTTGACCCGACCATCCATCATTTCCGGGAAACCGGTGTAGGTCGCCACGTCATGGACCGTCAGTCCCTCGGCCTGCAG
>JAGQPS010000725.1 GCA_020426595.1 Planctomycetales bacterium | reverse complement strand
CGGCCAGTAGCGCCGCGGCGCGAACGCGGACTTTGAGCGGTTTCGATTCCTCGATCGCGAGCACACTCGCACGACCGTCGGAGCCGGGCTCTCCGACCCCCTGCCCTTCCACGGTGAAGTCGACCAGGTGGCACAGACCGTCGGTGCAGTAGCTTCGCCCATCGCGAATCCCCATCACCCAGTTGTCGTAGGTCAACGACTCATCCGGGTTCAGTTTGACGTAAGCGCGGCCCAAGCCGACACGCTCTCCGTAGATGCAGGGAAAATCGGTTTCGCCGCTAATCCTCGCCGTGTAGCCGCAGTTGAGCGTGTGATACCAGATGTTCAGTTCCCACACGGCCGGGGTATCGACGGCGGAAATAAAGTCACACACGCCGTGGGCCACGTCCACGATATATTCGTTGGCCCCGATCCCGTCGAAGGGAGGCATGTCGAATGTCGGCAGTTCGGTGGCGTCGACTTTCAATCCCCATCCGCTGTGCGAGAAACCAACCACCCCGCCCTGCTCTTTGCCCCAGCGAAGCACGGGCAGGTCCCAGCTGGGCCACTCGTCGATTCGCGTTGTGTCGGGATAGTCG
>JAGQPS010000724.1 GCA_020426595.1 Planctomycetales bacterium | reverse complement strand
TCCGCCGTCCGACCGCCATCAAGATGTTGAACGTCGATCGCGTCAATGACGATTCAATCAAGCGGTTCGAACACGAAGTGCAGATCACCTGCCAGTTGAACCATCCGAATACGATCGCCATTTACGACTACGGTCGCACGCCGGAGGGGGTGTTCTATTACGCCATGGAGTACCTCGACGGCATCGACCTGCAGAAACTTGTTGAGCAGTACGGTCCGCTGCCGGAGTCCCGGGTCGCTCACATCCTGAATCAGATCTGCGGCTCTCTGTATGAGGCGCATTCCAAGGGGCTTGTGCATCGCGACATCAAGCCGGCCAATATCATGCTCAATCGGCGTGGGGGGGATGCCGATGTCGTCAAAGTGCTGGACTTCGGACTGGTCAAGGCGATCGATTCGAAGCACCAGCAACTGGCGAGTGCGTCCAACGGGCTGACCGGGACCCCGCTGTACATGTCGCCTGAAGCAATCCAGTCACCCATGCTCGTCGACGCGTGCAGCGATCTGTACGCCGTAGGCGGAGTGGCCTACTTTCTGCTGACCGGGCAGCCCGTATTCAACGCCGCGTCGATCGTGCAG
>JAGQPS010000723.1 GCA_020426595.1 Planctomycetales bacterium | reverse complement strand
AGCGCCGAGACGTCATTGACGACGTCCGCGCCGGCGGCCGCGGCCCGCTGCATGACCTCGGCCTTGCGGGTGTCGATGGAGAGGCGCGCGTTCGTGCGGCCGGCGAGACCTTCGATCACCGGCAGGACGCGCCGCAACTCCTCCTCGAGGGGGACCGGCGCCGCGCCCGGCCGCGTGGATTCACCGCCGATATCCAGGATGTCCGCGCCTTCAGCCTCGAGCTCGAGCGCTCGCGCGATGGCGGCTGCCGCATCGGGCAGCGCACCGCCGTCCGAGAAGCTGTCCGGCGTCACGTTGACGATGCCCATGATGCGCACGCGGTCGAGCGACAGCCCGGCCAACGGCATGCGCTCGGCATAGACGCGCTCGATCGCCTCGAACAGCGGCCCGGTCGCACTGCCCCAGTCGCGCTCGTAGAAATCGTTGGCGTTGCCGGCCGTGACGTGCAGCAGGCCGCCGCCACGCCGCTCGATCACCTCGTAGGCCGAGAAATCCAAGCCCACGAGACCGGCCGGCGGCCCGCGACGGCGCACCTCAACCTCCTCCTGGCGAGCCGGCCGTCGGTAGGCCAGAAAGCC
>JAGQPS010000722.1 GCA_020426595.1 Planctomycetales bacterium | reverse complement strand
ACTGTTGGATGGAACCTACCAGCCCGAACCGGCTCGCAGGAAATCCATTCCCAAGCCGGATGGCTCGGAGCGAAATTTAGGCATTCCCAATGTCCAGGAAAGACTGCTCCAGCAAGCCATCCTTCAAGTTCTGACGCCGATCTTCGATCCGGACTTCTCGGAATCGAGTTTCGGTTTTCGACCAAAGCGTTCCGCTCAACAAGCAGCGCTACAGGTGCAAGCTCACATTCGGGCCAGCTATCGTCATTGTGTCGATATGGATCTGTCGAAGTTTTTCGACCGCGTTCAACATGACGTCTTAATGATACGTGTTGCTCGCAAGGTCCACGACAAGCGAGTGCTGCGACTGATCGGGCGCTACCTGCGCGCGGGCGTGATGGTCGATGGCAACCTGCAACCGTCGATCGAAGGTACGATGCAAGGAGGCCCGCTTTCACCCATCCTGGCGAACATCCTGCTGGATGATTTCGACAAGGAACTGGAGCGACGCGAACTCCGCTTTGTGCGCTACGCGGACGACTTCCTGGTATTCACCAAGACCAGGGAAGCCGCTCGCCGTGTCTTCGATTCGGTGGAAC
>JAGQPS010000721.1 GCA_020426595.1 Planctomycetales bacterium | reverse complement strand
GCGGCTCGTCGGAAAACATGATCCTGCAGGGAGTCACCTTGGAGCGACTGCAGGAACGAGCCCAATTGCGGCAATCGATCGATCGCTTGCGGCGGGACTTGGACACGACCGGAGCGATGGATGGGGTCGATACGTATGGTCAACAGGCGATGGGTATTTTGACCAACTCGAAGTTGGCCGACGCGCTCGACTTGTCGAAGGAAGACCCGCGTACCTTGGCTCGCTACGGCAAGAGCGACGAGAAATTTCAACGCGACGGCGCACCGAAAATGATCGAGAACTTCTGCGTCGCGCGGCGACTGGTGGAAGCGGGTGCCCGCTTCGTGTCGCTCAATTACAGCCGCTGGGATTGGCACGGGGGAGACGGAATGAACTTTCCCCGTTCGCGCGAGGAGTTCCCGCTGTTGGATCAGGGGTTATCCGCGTTGGTGACCGATTTGCACGAACGCGGCTTGGACCGCGACGTATCGGTTGTGGTGTGGGGTGAGTTTGGGCGAACGCCAAAAATCAACAATAACTCCAGTCGCGATCATTGGCCGAAAGTTTCGTGTGCCATGCTGGCCGGTGGTGGTATGCCGA
>JAGQPS010000720.1 GCA_020426595.1 Planctomycetales bacterium | reverse complement strand
GGTATGTGCCATGCGCTGAGTCCCGCCAGGGACGCCCGACAATAGCCCACCAGTTCACTGGTGGGACTGCGGCGCCGGTCGAACACCGATTTATCGGTGGGTCCGCCGCGCCGGTATGCGCCATGTGCTGAGTCCCGCAAGGGACGCCCGACAATAGCCCACCAGTTCACTGGTGGGACTGCGGCGCCGGTCGAACACCGATTCATCGAAGGGATCGCCGCGCCGGCATGTGCCATGCGCTGAGTCCCGCAAGGGACGCCCCGACAATAGCCCACCAGTTCACTGGTGGGACCGTGGACCGGTCGAACACCAGTTCACCGGTGGGACCGGCGAGAAACCGATTCATCGGTGGGTTCATGGTCCAAAGAAATCATCGAGCATCCAATCCTCGTGGGGCATGGCCTGTTCCGCGAGAATCGCTTCTAGCTCTTCCTTAAAAGAGAGCTGTCGATGGTGCTCCGCTTGATTCTCGATGTAGGCGATCGTGCTTTCCACCGAGGCTTCTGAAACACTGAATGCCGCATATCCTTTCTGCCATTCAAACATGCCGTGGCTTGGAAAGTTTGAGCTGACCCACTTC
>JAGQPS010000071.1:12409-19370 GCA_020426595.1 Planctomycetales bacterium | reverse complement strand
CGAGCCGCATCCAAGTGGCCCGCGTCGACCGCGATCAGTTGGACCGCCTGTTGCAAGGAGTCGTCGTGCCAATGCTGGTCCAGGTAGTCGCGCAGATGCTCAAGCGCGAATGGAAATAGCACCTCGGTGACGAATGAAATGCTCGAGGTCGTTCCCTCGATGTCGAGTAGGACGGCATCCACGTCCAGCATGACCGGCGGCGTGATGGTCACCACGAACTCCCTTCACTCAGTCTCGGCGGGCGATGTTGTTTGGTTCGGAAACAAAACACGCCGGAGCCACCGACCGCGGTCGGTATTCATCCGGCGTGAGCGGGACGCCTCGGCGCGGGAACGTTGCTTCGTCCCGCTCGGGCGTTGGCTGGAAAACTTGGACCGATGTTTAGAGATCGATCTTGAGATCCGATGGCTGTTCGGCCGAGAGGTTCCGCGGACCCATGCAGAGCGGCGCGTACTGGCCATCGATGTTGTCGTCGATGTAGTGCGGCGTCCAACCCGAGGGATCCTCGAACAAACGAATGCAACGGATCGAATGGTCGTCGCACAGATTGAACCAGTGCTTGGTGTCTCGCGGCACGTTGATCAAGTCGCCCGACTCGACGGTGACGCTGAAGACCGGACCCTTGTCGGGATGAATGTGGAACACCCCTCGGCCTCGCACCGTGAATCGCACTTCATCCTCGCTGTGCGTATGTTCCTTCGAGAACTTGGCGAGCAACGCCTCGAGATTCGGAGTCTCCGGAGTGATGTTCACGACATCGGCCGTCACGAATCCTCCTCGCTCCTTGAGTCGTTCGATTTCGGGCGCGTAGGCGGCGAGGATCGTGTCGGCATCCGAGTCGCCATCGACGCGACCTTCGACTTCCCAATTCTCGTACCAGATTCCGAACTGCTCGAGGAAGTCGCGGATCTCCCGCACATCGGTCAGTTCTCGTTGCTCGTCCGGAATGCTGACGACAGCCATGACTCTGTTCTCCACGGAAGGGGGCATCGTTTACCCAAGTCGAATGCTCATTCTACCCCACGGGACTCGTCCTGGGCAGGAAGCTGTTGGTGACTTGAGCGCGGACGGTTCGACCAGGGGCGGTCGCCGCACTCGTTGGCCGTCGTCGCTCACCTCAAGTCGATCCGTAGCCCGTCGTAGGCCAGCTCCATTCCAGCCGGCAAGGCCTGATTGGCCGACTCGTAGTCCAGTTCACACGAGCAGTGGGTGAAGTAGGTCCGCCGAGCCCCGATTCTTCGGGCCGCCTCGATCGCTTGCTCGAGATTGAAATGAGTCACATGGGGAGTGTAGCGGAGCCCATCGAGGACGAGGGTGTCGAGCCCCTCCAGGAGGGAAAAGCTGGATTCCGGAATCTCGTTGCAGTCGGTGCAGTAAGCGACATCGCCGACGCGGAAGCCGAGCACATCAAAACGCGGACCATGCTTGAGCGGGATCGGCGTGACTCGCGTCCCCAGCACTTCAAAGGAATCGGTATCGATGCGGTGAAATTCCAGTCGTGGAGCGGCTCCCGCATGAGTCGGCTCGATGTCCGCGAACGCATAGTCGAAAGCGGCGCGCAGCTTGGACTCGACGACTTCACGGCAAAACAACGGAACCGGATGCCCGAGGTAGAACTGAAAGAGTCGCAAGTCATCCATGCCAAAGATGTGATCGGCGTGTTCATGGGTGTACGCGACCGCATGCACGATCCCGATCCCCTCACGCACCAGCTGCTGACGCAAATCGGGAGGCGTGTCGATCAGCAAGTTGCCTCCGGCGAGCCCGAGGATCGCCGAACATCGGGTCCGCTGGTTCTTGGGGTGCCCCGACGTACAGACGCTGCAGCCGCAGCCAATCGAGGGGACGCCCACCGAAGTTCCCGTTCCGAGCAGGATCATCTGGCCAGGAAACGAGATGGTACGAACGGTCTTCGCCACGTGCGGTCTCGCGCTATCAAGAGTCTCGAACCTTCACGGCGAACCACTCAGGCTTCGCCGCCCCGCCCGTGGCCGCGACCACCAAGGCTGGAATGGATCGAGTAACAGGAGGCTGAGCCGGTCACTATGCCCCTTGTCCTCGTCGCTGGCAACCAGACGCCCAATCCGACCCTCGACCCGGGCCCGGGGGTGTCTTCCTTGCCCGTTTGGCGAGGGAGCCCGTGGAATTCGCGGCTTGGCAACCACGGCGGGACTGTCATTCTGTCGCGTACCATGCGACGGACTCATGGGCACACCTCGGCGGGTCGGAGGTGGCGAGGGGGGAAGGCTGGGCATGCAGGAGTAGCGGCCACCGAGTTCCCCTGGCAAACGCTTGTCTCCCCGGGCATTCGGGGGTGCACGTCGGCGTTGACCGGTTTCCAGGACCCCTATAAGCTAAACAGCCCTCAGACTTTATGAACTCCACCGCGCCACTGCGGCTCATCCAAACTCGGCATTTTCCGTCGAGGAGCAGCGAGTGGTTAGTGGCGTTTGGGGTCATTGGGTCGAGCTGACGACGACCTCCTCGGGTCAAAAGGCTCCTCGGGTCAAAGGGATTGGATCTCGGGGTCGCATTCAATGCCACCGGTTTGCAAGTTCATGGACCGACCTGTTCGTGAACCGCGGCGTTTTCTCGGGCCGTGACAAGCTTGCTGGCTGGCGGTGTGACGCGAAGGTTTATCCAACGCTGTTGAGAATCCGGCGTGGCGTTATGGCGTCCCGCCGTGTCTCCAAGGCGCGGGTTGACCGGGGCCATCCCGATCTGGGAATCAAATTACGAATTAGGGCTGAAGATTCGAGTCCCGGCGAGGACTTGAGTCTTTCCGTCCAAACGGCTGTGTGGCACGCAGGATGCGGGCCCAGGAGCCTGCTCACGACCAACCTGACAGGCATTGCTTCAGTGGACGCGAGTCCGATTTGGCTTTGCCCGCGAGGTTGATAGCCGGATCGCTGGCGTCGATCGACGTGCGGTGTTTCACGGTGGTCGCGAGCGGGAGGAGGCGAGGAGCCTCCGCCAGGGACTCATATTTCGAAGTTTCAACGTCGCTGGGCGACGAAGTGACAGATCATGGCGATTCTTGAGAAGATCTGGGAGCTGCTGGGAGTCATCTTCGGCGGCGTTCTTCATCGCTTCGAGCGAATGATCACCTCGCTGTTCGGGTCATCGAACGCCCGGATCATCAAGCGGCTGCAATCCAAGGTGGACGCGATCAATGCCTTGGAGTCCAAGTACAAGGCGCTCAGTGATGACCAGCTGCGCGCGGTCACCATCGAGTTTCGCAATCGGCTCCGGAACGGCGAGACCCTGGACGACATCCTGGTCGAGGCGTTCGCGGCTTGTCGGGAGTCGGGCCGCCGTTATCTCGGCATGCGGCACTACGACGTGCAGTTGATCGGTGGCATGGTGCTGCACTCCGGGGCGATCGGCGAGATGGTCACCGGTGAAGGAAAGACGCTCGTCGCCACGCTGCCGGCGTATTTAAATGCGATCTCGGGCAAGGGCGTGCACGTTGTCACGGTGAATGATTATCTGGCCCGGCGCGATATGGAGTGGATGGCTCCGCTCTACATGAACCTGGGACTCACCGTCGGGGCGATCCAGAGCAACATGGACGCGTCGGAACGCCAGAAGGCCTACGCCTGCGACATCACCTACGGAACGAATAACGAATTCGGCTTCGACTACTTGCGCGACAACATGCGGCCGGCGGCTCGCGACGACGATCGGTTTCCCAAGCGTCTGCAGCAAGCGCAAGGACCGCTCAACTACGCCATCATCGACGAAGTCGACAATATCTTGATCGACGAAGCGCGAACGCCGCTGATCATCTCGGGGCCCGCCAATCAGCAGCCTCAACGGTATCAAGAAGCGGACCGCATCGCCCAGAAGCTCAAGAAAGAGACGCACTTCACGGTCAATGAAAAGGACCACACCGTCGCGCTCACCGACGAAGGCGTGCGGGAAGCGGAGCGTCTGGCGGGAGTCGATACGTTCTACACGGCCGCCAATATGGATTGGCCCCACTTGATCGATAACGCGTTGAAGGCTCACTACCTCTACAAACGCGACGTCAATTACATCGTTCAAGAAGGCAAGGTGATCATCGTCGACGAGTTCACGGGACGTCTCATGGACGGCCGCCAGTGGAGCGACGGATTGCACCAGGCCGTCGAGGCGAAGGAAGGCGTCAAGATCAAGGAAGAGACCCAGACGCTCGCCACGATCACGCTCCAGAACTACTTCAAGCTCTACAACAAGATCTCGGGCATGACCGGTACCGGTATGACCGAGGCCAATGAGTTCTACAAGATCTATAAGCTCGACGTGATCGCGATTCCGACCAACCGGACGATGCAACGCATCGAGCATGGCGACGCGATCTACTCGACCGAACGCTCGAAGTACGAAGCGATCGCCGACGAGATCGAACGGATGCATCGCTATGACATCGTGCACCGCAAGGGTGGCAAGAATGTCATCGGCAAGATTGAAAGCGAGACCGACTCGCAAGTCGTCGTCGAGGTGCTCGACGGTGCCAAGCCTCGCGCCGAGACCATCTCGCGAGCGGATGTCGAATCGATCGAATACCACGGACGACCGATTCTGGTTGGTACGGTTTCGATCGAGAAGAGCGAGAAGCTCGCCGAGCTGCTTGATCGACGCGGTATCAAGCATCAAGTGCTCAACGCGAAGCACCATCGCCGTGAAGCCGAGATCGTAGCGCAGGCGGGCCGCATCGGAGCGGTCACGATCGCGACCAACATGGCGGGTCGTGGTACGGACATCATCCTGGGTGGAAACGCCGAGACGATGGCGTGGGCCATGCTGCAGGACCGTTACTCGTCGCGACTCGACGTGCCGCGCGAGGAATGGGAACAGCTCGTCCAGGAAATCTCGCAACGCGAGAACATGAAGGAAGAAGGCGCCCAAGTTCGAGAGCTCGGCGGCCTGCATGTGATTGGCACCGAACGCCACGAGGCTCGTCGTATCGACTTGCAGCTGCGCGGTCGCTGCGGTCGACAAGGCGATCCAGGCAGCAGCCGATTCTTCCTCAGTCTCGAGGACGACATCATGCGGATCTTCGCGGGTCCGTGGGTCCGCAAGTTCCTGGAGACGATTGGCTGGCAGGAAGGCGAGGCGATCGAAAGCCGCACGGTGTCCCGGCGAATCGAGTCGGCTCAAAAGAAGATCGAGGAGCGGAACTTCGAGATCCGCAAGAACCTGCTCGAATACGACGAGGTCATGGACGAGCAACGGAAGCGAATCTACCGCTACCGCCAAGACATCCTCGACGGAAAGAATTGCCGCGACGTCGTCATCGACATGATGCGGAAGCAAATCGAGTTCGCGCTCACGAGCTACCTGGCTCCGACGTTCGGACCCGAGTCGTTCGCGGCCTACGCGTCGGGCCAATTGCATTGTCCGCTTGAGGCCCGCGCGTTCCGTGGGGCCGACTTCGAGAACGCGGTCGCCACGGCTCATGACGAGGCCGAGCGGTTGGCCGAAACCGACATCATTTCGGCGATCGACGAGAACTTGCCGGAGGACGAGGAGGGCGATTGGAATTGGCGGGCGATGACCGAGTTCGCCAACCGTCGTTGGAACCTTGGGCTGCATGAGTCGGCTCTCAAGAAGGTCGGCCGCGACGACATCGCCGAGTTCCTCATCGAGAAGGCTCGCGAGGCCATCAGGCAGATCGACTTGTCGGAAGGCGCGGCGCTGCTGGAGGACACGGTCGGCATTCGCTCGGCGGTTCGTTGGGCCGAAGCCAAGTTCAACGTTCACCTGGATTGGGAGGAGCTTCAGAAGCTCGAGACGCCGGCGATCAAGAAGCGATTCCTCGCCGCCGCCGCCGAGTCCTACGACCTCAAGGAAGCCGAGTATCCGGTCCGTGTCGGCTTGGCTCGTTTCAAGCGGCAGAGTGGAAACGACGTAACGATCGATGGTAACGCGCTGCTGGACTGGTTCCAGCAACGGATGGGTGAGCCGATCGACATGGACTCGTTCGGCGGCCTGTCGTGGGACGAGACGCGCGAGAAGCTGCTGGAGATCTCTCGCAACAACCAGCAACGCGCCAACGAGGCCCGCAAGACATTGGCTCAAAAGGTCGAGAAGCTGGCCAAGTCGAACGTGTTGCCCGGCCGCGGCGACGAGCCTGAGTTCGCCGAGGTGCGGCAATGGCTCGAGGGTTTTGGATACGAGTGGGACGCCGAGAAGATCGAAGGACTCGAAGCGGACGAGCTGGTCGATTGGCTCACCAATGGCATCGAGGATCATTATCACCCCGAGATGCGTCGCATGGAGCGATTCGTGTTGCTCGAGGTGGTCGACGCGGCGTGGAAAGAGCACTTGCTCGCCATGGACTACCTGCGCACCGCCGTGGGACAACGCGGCATGGCTTCGCTCGATCCGAAGGTCGAATACAAGCGCGAAGGCATGCGGATGTTCGAGGATCTGTGGAAGACGATCCAAGATCGTTCGTGCGAATTGATCTTCCGCATGGAACAGCTCGACGAGAGCTTCGTTCGCAATACGTTCGTCGAAACGTCGGCTCGCCACGACGCGATTCAATCGCCCGCCAGCGAGATCGCCCAGCAGCAACAACAAGCCATCGACGCTTCGGGCGGTGGCCCGGCCGACGAGTTGGTGGAGCCAATTCGCAACGTGCAGCCCAAGGTCGGCCGCAACGATCCGTGCCCTTGCGGTAGCGGCAAGAAGTACAAGCAGTGCTGCTTGAAGAGCCAACGCGACATTGCCTAGCGTGGTCTCCATGGGACTCGGCTTTCGTGCATGGAGTCCGGTGGAAAGTCGTTTGGAGCCAAGTCGCCGCGAGGACTTGAAACGCCAACTCGCTCAATGGGGCCTAGGGGTGATGTTGGAGCCGTCGGACCGAACGGAGTTGGGTCGGATGGCGAGCCGAATCCCCAACAGTGCGACTCGCAGCGGAAAGGATGCCGCGAACGATGTTCTACGACTTGATCTACTGCGCTCTGTTGGTCGT
>JAGQPS010000071.1:10691-12310 GCA_020426595.1 Planctomycetales bacterium | reverse complement strand
CCCAACAGTGCGACTCGCAGCGGAAAGGATGCCGCGAACGATGTTCTACGACTTGATCTACTGCGCTCTGTTGGTCGTCGCCTTTCCGTGGTTGGCTTGGCAGCGTATGCGGCACGGAAAGTATCGCGCCGGCTTCGCGGCGAAATTCTTGGGGCGAGTCACGCGGCGTGAGGGAAGGAATCGCTGCGTGTGGTTTCACGCCGTGAGCGTCGGCGAAGTCATGCTGCTTGGTCGCCTGATCCAGGAATGGCGCGAGGAACATCCGGACTGGGATGTCGTGATCACGTCGACGACCTCCACTGGTTTCGAACTTGCCCAGCGTCGCTACGCGGATTGTCTGGTCAGTTACGCGCCGCTTGATTTCTCATGGTCGGTGGCCGAGGCGTTCCGCCGCTGGCGCCCCGATCTCTTGGTACTGGCCGAGCTCGAGATTTGGCCCAACCTGCTAGGCGCCGCCAAGGAGCGAAGGACTCCGGTTGCGATCGTCAACGGTCGCTTGAGCGAGAAGAGCTTCCGCGGCTATCGGCGCGTTCGCCCGCTCGTCGCGCGGTGGCTAGGAAGCATCGATTGGATCGGCTGTCAAACGACCGAATACGCCGAGCGGTTCCGGGCCTTGGGCGCGGCGCCCGAAAGAGTCGAGGTCACGGGGAGTCTCAAGTTCGATCGGGCCGAAAGCGATCGAGATAACCCGAGAACATGCGAACTGCGGCGGCTCGTGGGGCTCCAAGGGGCGACTCCGGTTTGGGTCGTGGGAAGCACGCAAGCGGGTGAGGAAGCAGTGGCGTGGGAAGTGTACCGGCAAGTGCGAGCCGATCATCCCGAGCTGCGACTTGTCATCGTCCCGCGTCACCAGGAACGTTTCGACGAAGTCGCTCGGCAGCTCGAGCAACTCGGAGCTAGCGTCGCGCGGCGATCGCGCATTTCCGATGCGGCATGCGAGGAGTCGCTGCGGTGGCGAAGCCAGTCCGATGCGGTTTTATTGGTGGACACGATCGGGGAATTGGGCGCTTGGTGGGGTACCGCCAGCGTCGCCTTCGTGGGCGGAAGCCTCGGCTCACGAGGCGGCCAAAACATGATTGAGCCGGCCGCTTATGGAGCGGCGGTGAGTTTCGGCCCGGAGACCCGCAACTTTCGCGACGTCGTTCAGTTGTTGCTCGCCGCCGACGCGGCCATTGTCGTGCACGACGCCGCCGAGATGCGGTCGTTCGTGGAACGATGTCTCAGCGAGCCGCGTTGGTCCGCCGGTCTCGGTCAGCGGGCCCAGCGAGTCGTGGCGGCTCAGCAAGGAGCGACCCGCGCGACGTTGATGGGGCTCGCACGGTTCGCGGCTCCGGAAGCCACTCACCAGTCAAGCAAGGCGGCCTAGCGGGCAACGTCGATCGACGCGAAGCCGCTATGCGAATCGACCCAGTGGCGTCGCGGCCAGTGCGGTCGCCGATCTCGAATTAGCGCCGCGAGTCGTCCGTGGCCTCGCGTTCCGTGGCTTCGCCACCGGCATAGTGCGAGGCCAATTGGTCGAGGAGCGCGAGTAGCCGAGGATCGCGTGGATCGGCGCTCTCGCGACGGAGCTCGGCCAGCTCGGCTTCCAACCGATCACGGTCGGCACGCCATTGCGGTGA
>JAGQPS010000071.1:9042-10591 GCA_020426595.1 Planctomycetales bacterium | reverse complement strand
CGTGGATCGGCGCTCTCGCGACGGAGCTCGGCCAGCTCGGCTTCCAACCGATCACGGTCGGCACGCCATTGCGGTGAGCGAGCCAGTTCCCAAGCGGAAGGGACGAGCACGACGCGGGCCGCCCGCAGTCCTTCATTCGACGGTTCATCCATCGGTGGCGAATCGGCTACATCTTCCACTTCGCCACGCAAGGCCGCTTCACGCTGGTTCCTTAGGGAGACCAGCTCTTGATGCGAGCTCCCCACGCCGTCGCCGTTGTCATCGAGCAAGGCGTGTTCGGTGACAACCAATCGTTCGGTCTCGAATGATTCGGTCACGGAACGGCTGGCCCAGACGAAGGCTTCCCAGAGCGAAACTTGTTCGTCGAGATCGAGGTCACTTTCGGTCGCTCGTGTCGAGAGTGCGGCGATCAAGTACTCGTGCCACCGTGTCGCGCTCGCCTCGTGAGGCCCTCGCGTCGCGGTGACGACGATGCGCCGAGGGTTGCTCAGCGCTTGTAGGAATGGTCCGCTGGAAGCGGAGCCTTGGATGATGACCCACTGATCTCCCCGAGTATTGAACCGTTCGGCCAATTGTGCCGGCGTGAAATCGGGGCCGCGCAGATTGATTTGGGCTTGCCGCGAATCGAACGCGCCGTGGGCGATGACCACCAGCCAATTGGGTTGCCGGGGATTCGTGGGAGCCGCTTCCAAGGCCTCGGTGATGCGTGAGCGTTGCTCCTCGACCGGACCGATCTCCTTCACCTCCATCCCGGCTTGCATGGCGAGCGATTGCCATGCGGCCGACCATTCCGCGAACCGTTGATCGTAACGCTCCTCGCCTCCCGGGCCTCGAACGATTAGCATCAGCGGAGCGGGCTCATCGGTGAGCGTGGTTTCGGCGACTTGCCCGCGAGGGCTCGACTCGATGTCGCCGGACGATTCCACCTCGGGCGAATCGGCGGCGGGCGACTCTTGGGCGGTTCCGAGGCCTGGAGTGAGCAGGGCTAGGGTGATACTGGCCAAAGCGACCAGTCGGCTCGCGGAGCCGTGTCTCAAGCGGCACAATACGGTTCGCGACTCGAGCGTCCCTCGTTCGCTCGGTCGGCTCGTTCGATCGACCTTTGAGGGACGATTCGAGGCGAGCATGATTGGCTGTTCCCGATTCGCGTGGGCGTGCGGCATCGCGAGATTCCTTGCGGGCGTCGTTTGCGTGGCTGGGGGAAGCCGATCGTTGTTGGGCTTCCCGAGCGCGAGTCGGGCGACCTCGAACCGACGACAACGGAGTCCATTGTTTCCCGTGCGATCCGGCCGCGGAACTAGCGACGGGCCGTTTTCCTACTTTGAATCGAATCGTACTGATCGACCATGCAGCAATACCACGAGCTCCTACGCTACATCCTCGCGGAAGGTGTCGACAAGTCCGACCGTACCGGAACGGGAACTCGGAGCGTGTTCGGGTACCAGATGAGGTTTGATCTGCGGCAAGGCTTCCCTTTGATCACGACCAAGAAGCTGCACACGCGTTCGATCGTGCACGAGCTCCTGTGGTTTCTGAAGGGGGAGACGAA
>JAGQPS010000071.1:0-8942 GCA_020426595.1 Planctomycetales bacterium | reverse complement strand
ATTCAAACCGATCCCGATTCACGGCGTTTGATTGTCAGTGCTTGGAACGTGGGCGACTTGGCCCGCATGAAGCTCCCTCCTTGTCACTTGTTGTTTCAGTTCTATGTCGCCCAGGGCCGCCTCTCGTGCCAACTCTATCAGCGGAGCGCGGATGTCTTCTTGGGAGTCCCTTTCAACATCGCTTCCTACGCGCTGTTGACCGCGATGGTGGCTCAAGTTTGTGGGCTGGAGTGCGGTTCGTTCGTCCATACGCTGGGCGACGCGCATCTCTACACGAATCATTTCGAGCAGGCTCGTTTGCAGTTGACTCGCGAGCCTCGCGTTTGGCCACGCTTGAAGCTCAATCCGACGATTCGCGCGATCGATGATTTTCGATTCGAGGATATCGAGGTGGAAGGCTACGATCCTCATCCTCATATTCCGGCTCCGGTGGCGGTATGAACATCGCGATCATCGTGGCGACCGACCGCCAAGGGGTCATCGGGCGAAACGGCTCCTTGCCTTGGCATTCGCGGAGCGACTTGCAGCGGTTCAAACGCCTCACCATGGGGCATGCCATGGTCATGGGGCGGAAGACCTACGACTCCATTGGCCGCCCCTTGCCCGGTCGACGAACGATCGTGCTGAGCCGCTCGACCGAATTGGAAATACCGAGCGTCTGGGTGGCCAATTCCGTGGAGCAGGCGATCGAGCTAGGCAGGCGGCATGCGGCCGAGTCTTCCAGCACGGAAGAGCCACACCCACCGACTCTGTTTGTCGTGGGAGGAGCCGAGATTTACGGTCTCTTTCTTGACCGAGCCACCGAATTGCATCTGACGACCGTGGAGGCGTCGGTCGAGGGCGATACCTGGTTTCCGAGTTGGGATCTCGCGGGATGGCACTGTGTCGACGAGGAACGATGCCCGGTGAGTGAACATGATCAGTTCGCGACGATCTATCGCAAGTGGGTGCGCGATTAAGTGCGATGTGGCGCGGCATCATCTAGAATTCGGACGCGATCGTCGCTGCATTCCAAGGTCTATTGGGAATCGCGAGTCAGCAATCGATGGAGAGGAAATCGAGACCGATGGCAGTACCAAGCATTCGTCGCGGAACGAGTTTCGCGGTTTATGGTTTCGTCGCTCTTTTGTTCTTGCCGGGGCTCACTGCTTTCGTGGGCTGTGGCGGTCGAGAGGGAGGACAGACCAACAATGCATCGGTGGTCAGGACAACCGTAGGAGAGGTTCCCACGCTCGAGCAGCTCGAGGCGTTTGGTGTTGACTTCGAGAAAGCGGTTTACTCCGGAAACTCGGTAACGATCGGCCGGTTATTCCAAGGGGCGCGAACGGTTGACTTGGCATTGTCCGGAATCGAGTTGCCAGCGGGAGACAGCGGTGGTTTTCGCACGGGCATGCTAGAGGGATTGCAAGCGAAGGGAATTCAAGCACAGCTCGGCGAGGTCACGCGATCGGGCGGCGATTTCCGATACATGCGGGTTCTTGATCGAACAGAGCGTCCACGAGTCCTATTTCGTATTTTGGGAGTGGACGGAAGCTTGAACTATCTCGAGGCGGTGGTGGAGCTCAACCCCGCCAACCAGGAAGTTCGCGCGGTTGACTTCTACTCCTACTCAACCGGCGAACTGATGACCGCGACGTTACGCCGGGAAACGATGCGTTATCTGGCCGCTTCGGAGTCCAACACGTTCCTCAATCGACTGACTGGCACGGAAAGCGATCTCGTCCGTGAGTTGCCCAACATCATGAAGATGTACGAAGCGATCGGGGAAGGGAACGGAGAGCGGGCGATGGAGATCTACGCCAACCTGCCCGCGACGCTCAAGAAGGAGAAGACGATTCTGTTGGCTCGATTCAACGCCGCGAATCTGATGGGAGCCGAGTCGGGTGATTTTGCCGAAGTCGAGCAGGCGGTGCACGACTTGCGAGAGACCTTCCCCAAGGATCCGTGTCTGGACTTGTTGGAGCTCGATTACTATTTCGTACGCAACGACATGCACGGCGTCATGAATTCGCTGGACAAACTGAACGAGCAGGTCGAGGGTGACCCCTACTTGTTCAACATCAAGGCCGGTTTGCTGCTTGACGAAGGCTCGGGCCCTGGAGCGATCGAGGTCGTGCGAGAGGGGCTCGCTCAGTTTCCCGACGATTATGATTTGTTGACGCAAGGTCTTGTTGTCGCGGCCGAGCAGGGTGAGCGTGAGCTCTTTCTCAAGTGGTACGACGCGGCCAGTGCGATCGAAAAGCCCGATCCAGAGTTCCTGGGATCGTTACCCAATGCGGCCACTTGGCTTAAGGACCGAAAATGAGCCGTGCCCGAGGCCTGTGTGTTTGAGGCTGACGTACTCGAGCCGATGGATGGCATGCCGATTGATCGCGCCGAGTCCGACCGCTTGCGACTTCATAAGGAGTAATCGCCATGCCTAGATTCCGTGTGCTGATGGCCGTGTTGGGGCTGTGCTTGGCAGCGCCTTGTTGGTCGTGGGCGGAGGAGCTGCTGTTCGAGGACCGGTTCGACGAGGGATTGTCTCCTGAGTGGAAAGTGGTCGGCTTGGACGAAGCGGATTATCGGGTGCGCGACGGAGCCCTCGAGTTGCGAGTTCAGCCAGGGCGTCACGCGGCCGATACGCCAATGCTGATGGTGTTGCTTCCCTTTGAAACATCCCAGACCGTGATCGCATCCGTCGAGGTCACGCTGCTCGATGACTTTACCGAGCCGGACGAGTCGGCCGGGATCTTCCTGACCGATGCGGACTCGAGGGAGTTCGGGGCCCAGAAGCGCAACCTGAACGGCCACTTGGTCTATTCGCCAGGGAACGTTGAATTCGTCGGGGAGGACGGTGAGGAGGGGGATCCACAACAGTACGCGTTGAAGTTCCTGCCGGCCAACGAGGGGGACGGGCCACTGCGGATCATCGTGCGGGCGAACTACGCGCACTTCCAGGTCGGGCCATCCACCGACGGTAGCTATCGCAACTTCTTTCACTCCGCCGTCCGCCCCAAGGAGCCTCAACGCGGTTTCTGTCTCTCCGCCTCCGGAGGGCCCGTCGATCGTGAGCACTGGGTGCGGTTTGACAATTTCAAGGTCACGCGGGACTGATGGGGTGGCCAGAAGGCTCGTTTCGCTCCTCGAGCGAGGGATTGGCCGCTTCGCGGAGCCCGATCGTTCACGGGCCGGAGCTTGAGCCGCGTTAGCAGTGGCGGTCCGGCACGAGCAGCGAGGCGCTCCAGGCGACCTGAGTCGCCGATTTCTCGGGCCCGCCTGCTCTTGACAGATCGCCCCCGGGTTCGCACACTACGCGATTCCTGATCGTTGGAGAAGAGTAAGCATGAAGATCAAGACCGGCGACACCGTCAAAGTCATTTCTGGCGCGGACAAAGGCCAAACAGGCAAGGTCATCGCCGTTGATAACGAAAAAGGGAAGGTTCTCGTGGAAGGCGTGAATCGTGTGTTCAAGCACGTTCGACGCAGCCAGCGGAATCCCCAAGGTGGGCGACTCGAGAAGGAGATGCCTATCCAAGCCTCGAATGTGATGGTCGTTTGCCCGCAAACGGGCGAACCGACTCGCATTGGCTATCGCACCGCCAAGGACGGTTCGAAGGAACGCTTCGCCAAGAGCAGCGGCGTTTCGCTCGGAGTCGTCTCGCCTCCGAAGGCCAAGGCCTAGGTTTACTCCGCCTCACGAAGCGGAAGGCCTGAAACCACAAGTCGCGCGGGACTCACCATGTTCCGCGACGGCTCGTATCGAGCGATTACATCAGGCCGCGGCCATGCCGTGGCCTGCTGCTTTGCGCGGATGAGCCTGGCTTCGGTACTTTACTCTTGGCGGGGACCCCGGCATTCTCGGTGGGGATCCTGGGCGCGGAATCACTCGGGCGTCGTCGAGGAAGGGGGGCTCGAATCGGGCAGGGGAGTCGGATCGATTTCCCGAAAGCGATTCTTGAGAGTTAACCGCTGCCACCAATTGGCTCTACGGAGCCGAGGGTCTTGCGGGTCGATTTCGTGCAGTTTGCCCCGACGGGTGCGCAGCGTCAGTTGTTCCGCGGTTACTCGGACGACGATCCAATATTTGTCGACAAGGTAGGCATACGAATCACCCTTTTCCGCCGCTCCCACGATCTTGGCTCGGGGGCCTGGGTGAGTTCCGCTTTTCTGTTTTCGGTAGACCACCCAGTCTCCTGTCTTGAAGGAGGGGCGCCGCGGCAGGCTGTTCATCGGGTCTCGATCTGTTTGAACTCGTTGATCCACAGTTTCTGAGGGGTACAATCATCGATCCTTAACTGGATCTTCACAATCCCAGATTTGACAACTGTGGGTGGCGAGTGGATTTCGAGACAGTGGTGGACATGCTAGGCACGCTCGTCGGCGGCCTGGGAATCTTCCTGTTCGGCATGAAGGCGATGAGCGACGGCATGCAAGCGGTCGCTGGTCCTGGGCTCCGGCGATTGATCAGCGCCGTGACCAATCATCGCGTCGTGGCGACGGTCATTGGCACCCTGGTTACCTGTGTCGTGCAATCAAGTTCGGTGACCACCGTGATGGTCGTGGGGTTCGTCAACAGTGGTTTGATGCAGCTCTCCCAGGCCATCGGCGTGATCATGGGGGCGAATATTGGGACGACGATCACCGGCTGGATCCTCGTCCTCAAAGTCGGCAAGTACGGGTTGCCGATCTTGGGAGTCTCGGCATTCGTCTATCTCTTCTCCAAGGGCGATCGCTGGCGTTACACGTCGATGGCGATCATGGGGATTGGCATGGTCTTCGTCGGCCTGGAGCTGATGAAGGATGCCTGCGGCACGATCGAGGAGCTTCCTCAGTTCGCCGAGTGGTTCCAAGCCTTCAGGGCGGACTCACTGCTCGGAGTGCTCAAATGCGTCTTGGCCGGTTGTGTGTTGACGACGCTCGTGCAGAGTTCGTCGGCGACTCTTGGCATTACCGTGGCGTTGACCAGCAACGGTTTGATCGGATTCGAGACGGCCGCCGCGCTGGTCATGGGTGAGAACATCGGCACGACGATTACCGCGCTGCTTGCTTCGATCGGAGCGAATACCAATGCGCGACGAGCCGCTTACTTTCACGTGCTGTTCAACGTCATTGGCGTGATTTGGATCACTTGCATCTTCTATTGGTATGTCGATTGGATCGGGTGGATGATCAACCAGTGGCTCTCGTGGACGGTGGAGCCAGGTACGACGTTTCGTGACGCGGTCGTCGGGGCCGACGGTGAAAAGACCTATCCCAATGCCTCGTTGGCTGTTGTCTCGGCTCACAGCATATTCAACATCGTCAACACGCTCATTTTCATGCCGTTCGTGCCACTGTTCGATCGATTGCTGACTCGCCTGGTTCCATCGCGCGAAGGAGAGGCTTCGACTCGGTTGACCGATCTCGATATTCGCATGCTCGAAACGCCGGCGATGGCGATCGAGCAATCGCGGCGTGAGATTCGCCGCATGGGCGAGACTTGTCATGAGATGCTGTTATCGCTGACCGAACTGCGTAATCAGGATCGGCCGGACAAGGCATTGGCGGATCGGCTCAAGCAACGAGAGCAGTTGCTTGACGGCATGCAGGACGAGATCGCGGCCTTTGTCACGGGCTTGCTGTCGGGCAACGTGTCGCATTCGCTGGCGGACGAGGCTCGCGGGCAGTTGCGGATGGCCGACGAGTTCGAGTCGATTAGTGACTACCTTACGAGCCTCGACAAGTTCGACCGCAAGCTCCGCCGTGACGGGCATCGATTTGAAGTGCATCAACGCGAAGGGCTCGATGGGCTCAATCGGTTGGTTGATTCGTATGTCTCGGCGGTCAACGAAGCGTTGGTCAAGGGAGCGGCGACCGTGATGGTCGACACCGAGGCGGTGTCCAAGCGGATTCGGCAAGAGATCAAGCAGCTGCGCCGCAAGCACCTAGAAGAGATTTCCGGCGGCTTGGTGCCGCCCACGGTCACGGTCGCGTTCCTCGCCAGCCTCAACGCCTACGGGCGCGTCAGAGATCACGCGCACAACATCGCCGAGACTCTCTCGGGCGAGAAGTGACGACGTCCGGTTCCGGCGATTGGCTATCGCCATACTGGATAGAGCCGAGCTGGATAGTGCAGCGCTAGATAGAGCCGCGTTTTAGAGCCGCAACATTTCGGCGAGTGAATCCGCCACGCTTTGACGAGCGAGCGTGACCCAGATCGCGGACCCGCAGGCGAGTAGCAGGCCGAATGCGAGTAGTCCGTATCCGATCGGTAGGGAAGGGCTCTTTACCTCGCGGAGCTCCTTCGCCAGGGAGCGTTCGACTTGCTTCCAGCCCAACGGATCTTGCCGGCCTCCCGCCGACACCAGTTGTACCGTGCGGGTCCAAGGTTGGTATTCGATGGTGAGCTGCACGTGCAAGCTCGGCAGCGTGACGCAATCTCCAGCCCAGCGCGAGTCGTTGTCGAGCTGCTTCACGACGGAGGCCAATCGCGGGCGAAAGTCCTCCAAGCCGACGTTGTAAACGACGACTCGTGGCCGGAGCAGCAACACGACGAGGCTCAGGGAAAGCGAGTAAAGCAGCAGGAGCAGGATCCAGATGCCGCCCGGGAACCAGCGATTGGCCGACTCGGGGAGAAACAGCTCCAACGGTCCCGCGGCGGCGACTCCGGTCAAGGCGACTCCGAGGGCGGCCGCGTCGCGCGCCCCCGAGGTCACGAAGGGCCGGCCCAACGTGTTGGTCCGGCCCATCAAGGCCGAGTAGGCCGCCAGCGGGCCCATCGCGATAAAGAAATGGAGCGGATCCATGGAGCGAGTCCTTCTCGAGCTGCCCACTAACCTTCGAGAGTCCAAGGAGCTCGCATGGGTCGCGAGCACATCGCCGCGGCCTCGTCATCTCCCTCGATCTTCTCGTCGGCGGCATTCCAACGAATGGCACGGCCCAACCGTATCGCGATGTTACCGAGGTGACAAGCGGTCGCGGTTCGGTGGCCGATCTCAACGTCGCAGATGGGCAGCTCCCGGCTCTTCACGCAGTCGATGAAGTTGCCGTGATGATTGCCGCTCTCATAAAGACGCACGTCATCCTCGGCCAACTCGGTCTCCAGGATCTCGGCAGGGTCGGCCGAGAGTTTGCCTCGGTCGACATGCAGCGTGCCTTTCTCGCCGATGAACTTCGTGCCCATGCCAATGTCGCGTTGTTGCTGACCCACAATCAGCGTGACGTCGTTCGGGTAGCGATAGGTGATGCGGCACGTCTCTGAAACGTCATGCCAGCCTTGTGCGTTGAACTCGGCCTGCCCCTCGATCGCGAGTGGTCCCGATTCATCCATGCCGAGTCCCCAATGGGCGATGTCGATATGGTGGGCTCCCCAGTTCGTCATCTGACCACCGGAGTAATCCCAGAAGAACCGGAAGTTGTAATGCACGTGAAGTTCGTTGTATGGTCGCCACGGAGCTTGGCCGAGCCACATGTCGTAGTTCAGCTCGGCGGGTGGGTCGGAGTCCGCGATCGGCTCGCGATTGCGGAACGGATGGTTGGAAGCGGCGATGCCAACGTGAACTTCCTTGATCGCGCCGAGGTAGCCATTGCGCACGAGTTCACAAGCGCGACGGAAGTTGCCCGCGCTGCGTTGTTGGCTGCCGGTCTGCACGATGCGGTTGTTCTTCCGCGCGGCTTCGACCATGGCTCGCCCCTCGGCGATCGTGAGACTGAGGGGCTTCTCGCAATACACATCCTTGCCGGCCTCGCAAGCGTGGATCACGGGCAAGGCATGCCAGTGATCGGGAGTCGACACGACCACGGCGTCGATGTCGTCGCGTTCCAGCAACATGCGATAGTCGGAGAACAGCTCGCATTCGCGACCGCGATCCTGGGCCTCCTTGGCGGCGGCTTGCAGGTGGCGCGAATCGACGTCGCAGAGGGCGATGGCATGGTCGGACAACGCGCGCAGGTTGCCGCGGCCTTGGCCTCCGAGTCCGATGTGGCCCGTCAGAACTCGGTCATTGGCTCCAAAGGCACGGGCCGGTACGAACGTGGGGGCCGCGGCCAGGAACGCGGCCGTCCCCGCGGTGCGAGCCAAGAAACGGCGTCGAGATAGTTCGGTCGAACGCTTCATGATCGAAAGGACTCCCGAGATTCAAGAGTAGGGATGCGAGTCGAGGCCCGAGCCGAGACGCCACACGGTTCCGCGCGAGAAAACTTAACGCGAATCGAACACTCGGGGCTTTCCACCGCGAATGGAACGAGGCGACTTCCGAGTCGAGGCATCGTAACCGGGCGCGAGGTCAAGGAAAGTTGCAGGGGTTGGTTGTCAGACGCAAATACGAGCCTCCATAATAGGCTCACCCATGGAGGCACGCCACGTTGCCTCGCACGAGCTGCCGAAGCCAACCCCGATGAACGGGATGGCCGCGGGTTCACGAGCCGACCCGCTGTCCCAAGGATGGAAGCGGAGTGTCCCCGGATCCGAGCGGAGCGTTGTCGAACCCATGTCCCTCTTTTCCGGCCGCGTGTTGGGCCGAGCGGACTTACTTTCGAAGCGATCTCGCGGAGCTCTAGGGAAATCGTGGGACGCGAGGCGATCGCGAAACGGTTGCTTGGCTCGAGCAATATTTGACGCCCAACCGCGAACCCCTCCGGGAACTCCACGCGACGTCGGCTCCCAAACCGCCGCTGAGGTGTGGTTGGCGTTCGCGCTCGAAGGTGTTTCGGCTCGGCGGCCGCGGGGAGTTCACACCTCGTCAACTCAACCTCGGGCACTTGAACTTGCTAATGAGCATCGCCAGGTCGCGAAAGCAAGCCTTGGATCGCGACAGCCGACAAGGCTTGCCAGGCTGTCCCTACCCCTGGGATGCGTTGCGAGCAAAGGCTCGTGATCGGTCGAGTCTCGTGAGACCATGAGAATCCTTGAAGAGAGAAAACTCGCCATGAGCGTTCGTCGTTTCGGTCGATGGTATGAGCTACTACTGCCGGTCTTGTTG
>JAGQPS010000719.1 GCA_020426595.1 Planctomycetales bacterium | reverse complement strand
GTGCTGCGCGCCGAGGGGCTGCGGGTGGTCCTGGTCAACTCCAACCCGGCCACGATCATGACCGACCCGGAGTTCGCCGACGCGACCTACGTCGAGCCGATCACCCCGGAGTTCGTCGAGAAGGTCATCGACAAGGAGCGCCCCGACGCCCTCCTCGCGACGCTCGGCGGCCAGACCGCGCTGAACACCGCGATGGCGCTGGCCGAGCGCGGCGTCCTGGAGAAGTACGGCGTCGAGCTGATCGGCGCCTCGATCGAGGCCATCGAGCGGGGCGAGAACCGCGAGTCGTTCAAGCGGATCGTCGAGGAGCTCGGCGGCGAGGTGGCCCGCAGCGTCATCTGCAACGCGGCCGACCAGCCGGCCGGGACCCCCAAGCAGGAGCTGGAGCGGATCGCCCTGGAGCGGGCGATGGCGGGTGCCGAGGAGCTCGGCTACCCGGTCGTCATCCGGCCGAGCTTCACGATGGGCGGCTCGGGCAGCGGCGTCTGCGAGCGGGACGAGGACTTCGATCGGATGGTCGAGTGGGCCCTCGATCAGTCCCCGACGAACCAGATCCTCGTCGAGCAGAGCGTGATCGGCTGG
>JAGQPS010000718.1 GCA_020426595.1 Planctomycetales bacterium | reverse complement strand
ACCTTCGAGGGCGAAGACCTGGCGCGGATGAACGACAAACAGATCACCAGGCTGCGCACCAGGTACGGCTTCGTGTTCCAGAACGCCGCGCTGTTCGACAGCATGACCATCGCGGACAACGTGGCCTTCCCGCTCCGCGAGCACCGCAAGATGGAACGCGAGGAGGCCTACCAGATTGTGGCGGAGCTGCTGGCGGAGGTCGGGCTGCCGGTGAGCGTGATGGTCAAGAAGCCCGCGGAGCTGTCGGGCGGCATGCGGAAACGCGTGGGCCTGGCCAGGGCGCTGGCGATGTCGCCGGAGGTGCTGCTGTACGACGAGCCGACCACCGGTCTCGACCCCATCATGAGCGACGTGATCAACGAACTTATTCTCAGCACCAGCACCCGGCGCGACGTGACCAGCGTGGTGGTGACCCACGACATGCACAGCGCGTGCAAGGTGGCCGACCGGATCATCATGCTCTACCCGCTGGCGCGGCTGGGCGAGGGCGAGCCGCAGATCATCTTCGAGGGCACGCCGACCGAGATCATGGAGTGCCGCGACAAGCGGGTGGCGCAGTTCGTGCGTGGCGAAGCCGGCGAA
>JAGQPS010000717.1 GCA_020426595.1 Planctomycetales bacterium | reverse complement strand
TCGCATGCTGGGCGCGATCATCGTCACCGACGGCGCCGGGCAGTACTTCGTTAAACTGTACGGCCCGCAGAAGACCATCGCCGCCCATCAAAAGGGGTTTGACGCTTTCGTGCAAAGCTTGAAGGTCGCGCCGTAGCTTGCATGCGGCCCGCCACGGACGGCCCCATGGGAACGCCATCCGCACTGCGCACAAAGAAACCCGACACCCCGCTGTCTCGCGGGAAATCGGGTTGGTTTGCACAAAGGGGTGGCTGATGGGACTTGAACCCACGACCCTCAGAGCCACAATCTGATGCTCTGCCAACTGAGCTACAGCCACCGTGGTTTGGGGAAGCTTTTGAGTCTACTGCTGAGGTGACCTCTGGTCAACGGCGCGGCCCGACGCCAGGCGGGCGATTAGTTGACTTCGATCGCGCGGGGGCTACAATCAACCGATCAATGGCCCGTTATGCGACGGCCTAATCGGGTTGTCGCGCATGGACGCGCAAAAAAGCCGTATCGCAATTTGCCGCAGGCAATTCGCGCGCCGACAAGGCAGCCGCGATTGTCCTGGGGGAGAATTGCTCGTTGTGTGCGCCAATTCA
>JAGQPS010000716.1 GCA_020426595.1 Planctomycetales bacterium | reverse complement strand
AGCCCTCCCCTCGCTGACGCTCGACCTTCCCGCAGACGGGAGGGTGGCTTGTTCTGCCCTCCATTCGCTAACGCACGAGTCTCGCGCAGATGGGAGGGTGGTGCAAGGAGATCCCTCTTGCAGGCTGGAGGGTGATGCAGCGAATGCCGGATTACTCGGCGTCTGCGAAGAATTCGGCTTCTTCGTCGGCTTCGTCAGAGACGTAAGCGGATGTGGCTGGGTCATCCAATGAGTCGCCGAGAATATCGCGTTGTTCTTCGGTCAACCGGACGTAGCCGATGGAGCGGAGGACTTCGAGGATTTCACTGCAGGTGGGGAACATGCGGCCAGCGGCCCGTTTGTAGTCGTCCATGGCCCGCATGAATTCGATTTCGTCGTTTGAATAGTCCCGTTCGCACGTGGTGGGATCAATTTGACGACGACGATTTGCCTTGCGGCGAGATGATGGCTTGCTTTCCGCCTGTCCTTCGGCTTGTTCGTTCCCACGGCGATCCTCGCGGCGGCGGTCCATGGTGACAATCATGTCGTTCGGATTCGTCGTTTCCGCGGTTTTGGTCATCGAATCTACTCCCCGTGAAAGTTTGC
>JAGQPS010000715.1 GCA_020426595.1 Planctomycetales bacterium | reverse complement strand
AAACATTGCATGCTGGTTGGATCCCTACAGTCGGCGAAGACCAGGCCCGTCAACAATTACTTTTGAGTAACGGAAGCCTCGTGTCTCAGAGGTTGGGGGTGAAATATCCCTCGGTATTCCATGCGAATTGTGACAGGAACATAACGGGAACGCAAGGCGGCTCTGAGGTCTGGCCATTCAGAATGGAGCAGCCGTGCTATAGAATCCCCCACGCGCGATACCGTCCCCTCCCCGTCATCTCTCGCACGCCGAGCTCTCCGACCAGGTTCAAAGCCCCTCGCGGCGTAATCCTCGCAGCCTTCGCGACCATGTGCGCAGACACGATCGGCCGCGACATCAGCAGATCAACGGCGACCGGAAGGCTACTGGTCGTCCGCCGGCCCGCTGCCTTCCGCTCAAGCTGCCGTTTCGCGAGCGTCAGTCGGTCGATATCCTTCATTCCGGCCGCGGCGGCCGCGCTTATCGCGTCGAGAAACGCGACAAGCCTGGTCATCCGATCGCGTGCACGCCGGCGTTCACGCGGAATTTCACGCAGCCCGACGGCAAATGCCAGCAGGTGCGATTTAAATTTTGAGCGAATTGTCT
>JAGQPS010000714.1 GCA_020426595.1 Planctomycetales bacterium | reverse complement strand
TGCGAGGAAGCATCGAAAACGAATCGCCGTCCGTCCCGCGTGGGTTGCCCGAGTTTCTTTCGCACGACGTTCAGGTTCGAATCGCCGCGGATGAAAGCGGTCGACTGCAGCTGGCTCGTTGGATCGCGAGCGACGACAACACGCTCACCTCGCGCGTGATCGTCAATCGTGTCTGGTACTGGCTGATGGGAAGCGGTTTGGTCGAATCGGTGGATAACTTTGGCGCATCGGGAACCTCGCCCACTCATCCAGAACTGCTTGACTACTTGGCGACTCGCTTCATGGCGGAAGGGTGGAGCATCAAGAGACTGGTGCGCGAGATCGTACTGAGTCGTGTTTATCAGCTTGATACGCGCCACGACGAGGCCAACTTCGACATCGATCCAGACAACCATGCGTATTGGCGAGCCAACGCTCGACGACTCGACGCTGAAACCCTGCGTGATGGACTGCTTTGGGCGAGCGGGCAAATCGAGTTGGCTCCCGTTCCCGGTTCGTTGATCGCGCTGGCAGGCGATGGTCCGGTGGGAGGCGATCGAATCCAAGCGATCAAGGAAGAGCAGATCGCCAACGCCGAAGGCTCCTTTCG
>JAGQPS010000713.1 GCA_020426595.1 Planctomycetales bacterium | reverse complement strand
AATCATGCTAGCGACACCTAGAATCCAGAAGCCCGGCGAGATCGGTATCTTTCGTGCGATGGCCAAACACGGGGCCGACGGGATTTTAGTACGAAATTTGGCCGGACTGCGTTATTTCGTGCAGCAGGGCATCACGGTCGACGCCGACTTTTCGCTCAACGCCGCCAACGAATTGACCGTCGCCTTGCTTCGCGAACTGGGTGCACGACAAGTTACCGCTTCCTATGACTTGAATCGCGATCAGTTACTAGCTCTGGTCTCCGCAGCCGGCGGGGCGCCTTTGGAAGTTGTCGTTCATCAGCACATGCCGATGTTCCACATGGAGCATTGCGTGTTCTGCGCAGTGCTTTCGCCCGGGACAAATAAAACAAATTGCGGCCGTCCGTGCGACGTGCATCAAGTGCACTTGCGCGATCGCGTGGGTATGAAGCATCCGCTCACGGCCGATGTTGGATGCCGCAACACGCTGTTCAACGCCACGCCACAAAGTGCGGCAGAATTGGTCCGGGAACTAATCAGCCGCGGCGTGTGCTCGTTCCGTGTGGAACTGTTGGCCGATCAAGGCGAGTCGTTGCAAACAACGATTGGCCT
>JAGQPS010000712.1 GCA_020426595.1 Planctomycetales bacterium | reverse complement strand
ACCACCGATAACCCCAATTCGCTGACCGGTCGATCGTTGCGTCATTGTTAAGCAAGAAACTCCTTGAGCACACGGCTTTCTTCCACGCCAGTGACGCGAGCGTCGAGGCCTTGGAATTTGACCGACAGACGGCGGTTGTCGATGCCCAGGCAATGCAGCACGGTGTTGTTGATGTCCGCGATTTTAACTGGATCCAAGACGACGTTGTAACTGAATTCGTCGGTCATCCCGATCGATTGGCCGCCTTGGATACCGCCGCCAGCCATCCACATCGTGAAGCAACGCGGATGGTGATCGCGACCGTAGTTGTCTCGTTTCAAAGTTCCCTGACAATAGACGGTGCGGCCAAACTCACCGCCCCACACGATGAGAGTGTCTCGCAACATATCGCGCTGCTTCAGGTCCTCGATCAAACCACGAGTCGCTTGGTCCACGTCGCGGCATTGGTTGCGCAGGTCGTTAGGCAAGTTACCGTGTTGGTCCCAGCCGCGATGGAAAAGCTGAATGCACTGGACACCGCGTTCAGCCAATCGCCGCGCTAGCAGGCAACTGGCGGCGAACGTCCCAGGCTTGGTGACATCGGGGCCGTACA
>JAGQPS010000711.1 GCA_020426595.1 Planctomycetales bacterium | reverse complement strand
CTGCCGAAGCTGATGGCTCTCGAGCTGTTCAAGCCGTTCATCATGGCCCAGCTGGTCGAGCGCAAGGCAGTCCAGAACATCAAGGCCGCCAAGAAGATGGTCGAGTCCGAGGTGCCCGAAGTCTGGGACGTCCTCGAAGAGGTGATCGACGAGCATCCGGTTCTCCTGAACCGTGCCCCGACGCTTCACCGTCTCGGCATCCAGGCCTTCGAGCCGATCCTGGTCGAAGGCAAGGCCATCCAGGTCCATCCGCTGGTCTGCTCGGCGTTCAACGCCGACTTCGACGGTGACCAGATGGCGGTTCACGTGCCGCTGTCAGCTGAAGCCCAGGCCGAGGCCCGGGTCCTGATGCTGTCGGCCAACAACATCCTCTCGCCTGCCCACGGTTCGCCTCTGGCGACCCCGACGCAGGACATGGTGCTGGGTCTCTACTACCTGACCTACTCCGGCGAGGATGTGACCGAGATCGATCCGTCGAAGCTCGAGAAGCATCCGCATCCGTTCCGGACCGCGCAGGAGGCCGAGCTCGCTTACGAGAACGGCGTCGTCGCGCTCCACGATCTCGCGGAGTACCGCGGCCATGGTGAAGAGCAC
>JAGQPS010000710.1 GCA_020426595.1 Planctomycetales bacterium | reverse complement strand
AGCCAGTCGAGCAGTTCGGGATGCGTGGGCAGGCTCCCCGAGCGACCGAAATTGCCCAGCGTCTCGACGATGCCTCGCCCAAAGTGATGATGCCAGACCCGGTTCACAAACACCCTGGCGGTGAGCGGATGGTCCGGCTGAGTCAGCCACCGCGCGAGAGCCAGGCGTCGTCCGCTCGTCTCACCCTGAGCGTCCTTTGACACCGCACCGGCCGAAGTCGCGATGGGTTGCAGGATCTCAGGGAAGCCGGGCTGCACGAGCACGCCGTGGGCTTTGACATTGCCCCGACGATGCACATGCGACACGGGCGGCGGACCAACATCCCAGAGTGCTTGAATCACACCGTAGGTCTTCTTTTGTGCCGACAACGCCGCACGTTGTTCGGCGTTCGACTTGAGCGCCAACTTTTCGTCATCCGTCAGCGCGGCCTCGACGTCGGCGTCGCCGATCTTCAGCCCGGCTTCGTGCTTCGCAGCGAGCGCCTTCTGAGCCTCGTTTCGTTTCACTGCCGCAAGTTCGACCGCCTGCTTGGCGTCGGCACGAATCTCCTCGGACAGCGCGTTCAACCGCGACTCGAACAGACGCTGCCGAACCT
>JAGQPS010000070.1 GCA_020426595.1 Planctomycetales bacterium | reverse complement strand
GGAGCGGAAAGCGTGGGGAAGACCGCTTCGTTGGCGTTCCAGCACGAAACGTAACTGAGGGCCGATTCGGTACCGATGAACCGCGCGATGCGTTGTTCCAAATCGCGATGGCAAGCGAGGGTTCCACAAATGAAGCGGACACTCGCCGTGCCGGCTCCGTAGTCACGCAGTCCCTGGATGCCCGCCTCGATGACTTCGGGATGATCGGCCAGGCCCAAGTAATTGTTCGCGCAGAGCACGATGACCTCGCCCTGCCCCTTGATTCTCACGACCGCGCTCATCGGTCCTTCGATTTCATAGAAGGGCTTGAGCTGTCCGGTGTTGGTGAGTTCTCCGAGTAGTTCCGCATTGCGTTGTTGGAATGCGTGGTTGGGCATCGCGGTGATCCTTCCGAGCTGATGAGTTCGAGCGGTGATTCGCGGACTTAGCGTGGTCGCGTGTCATGAGACGAGAGTGGTTCGCCGAGTGCCATTCATTCGGTCGTGGGCATCTCGAGCACGACCTTGATGGCTTCTCCCGACTGCATCATGCGGAATCCGTGCTCGAAGTCTTGCATGGGGAGCTGATGAGTCACGATCGGTTCCAGGTTGATGCGACCCGAGAGCAGGAAGCTCTCCATTTGGTACCAAGTCTCGAACATCAACCGACCGTTGATGCCGAGCACCGTCGCGCCCTTGAAGATGATGTCGTTCGCCAAGTCGAACGCGACTTCGTCACCGGGAATGCCGAGCAAGGCGGCGGTGCCTCCATTGCGCAGGGCCGCGAAACCTTGGCGAATCGCCTTGGCATGGCCACTCATTTCCAGCAAGACCTGGGGACCCTGGCCATGCGTCGCGTCGCGGGCATCCTTGACCCAATCATCGGTCGCCAGGTACGCGTCGTCCGCGCCCAATTCCCGAGCCAAATCGAGACGCCGCGGATCCACATCGGTGACCAGAATTCGTCCCGCGCCGGCGGCTCGCGCCACGGTTACCGCCATCAAGCCGATGATACCCACGCCGGTGATCAGCACGCTCCGACCACTGACGCCGGCGCTCATCACGGTATGCACGGCATTGCCTAGCGGATCGAAAATGGCCGCCAAGTGATTGGGAATGTCGGGGTGAACCGGCCAGATGTTCTCCTCGGGAACGGCGACGTACTGTGCGAAGCAACCGTGAGTGTCGATGCCGAGGATATCGACCTTCTCACAGATGTGTCCGTTGCCCGTGCGACAGGGCTCGCAGACCCCGCAACCGATATGCCCCTCCGCGCTGACGCGGTCACCCAATTCGACCCGCTTCACGGCCGAGCCGACTTGGATGACCTTGCCGACGAACTCGTGTCCCGTCGTCGTCCCCAAGTGGACTCGACTACGACTCCACTTGTCCCACTCGAAGATGTGGCGATCCGTGCCGCAGATGCCGGCATGAGTCACGGCGACGAGCACCTCGCGCGGTCCAATCTCGGGCACGATGGTTCCGGGGCAGAGATCCAATCCAGGAGCGTCGTGCAGTTTCTTGATCGCCAGCATCTCCTGGGGAACCAATTGACGACTCGAGGGGGCTGGAGCGGGAGAGGACATCCGACGACACCTTGTATGGGTTGTTGCGGGGTTGAGCCAAACGGGAGTCGGCTACCCACGTGCCGCGCCTCGCCTGTCCCGACCACTCGTCAGCCAAACCTCACGAGGGATTCGACCGATGAAAAGCGGCAATAGGCGCCGCGAGACGCGCTGTTTGATATGATGGAAATGCGTCCGCTAGAGTAGACGCCGGTCGTTCAAGATGCAAGAAGGTGCGTTTACTATGGTGAAAAAGGAGCCGAGCTCGCGGGTGCGACGCGGGGGATCGGCGCGTTCGGCGAACCCTCCGAAGTCGGGCAAGGCCAAGACGTCCAAGCAGGACGGGGCCGCGACGTCGGCTCGCCCTGGGAATCGAGCCGCGGTGACCGGCCAGTCGGGCGGCACGCGGGGAGCGACTCAGTCTCGGGCAAGTCGACAACGCCCCCTTCCGGCAGGCTCCCCATCGGAAGCAAAGGAACGGCTCGAGCCACGGGCCGATGCTTCCCCACGTCTGGACCTCGGTGCCAATGGCAACGATCTGCCTCTGCATCAACGGCTTTGTCAGCGGCTGCGCGAGGCTCGGCGCAAGCTGGGCTGGACGCTGGAACAGGCGAGTCGGTCGAGTGATGTGAGCCGTTCGATGATCAGCCAAATCGAACGGGGCCTCGCCAACCCGACGCTCGCCGTCGCCTACCGATTGGCCAGCGCCTACGGTTTGAGTTTGGGCGAGCTGGTCGATCCGCCCGGCAAGCAACCCCGTATCAACGTCGTGCGAAGCGAGGACCGAGCCGCGCTCTTTCGCGACGATGGGTCGTGCCGAGTCCGCACGCTGTCGCCGTTGTCCCTCGAGAAGGACGTTGAGTTCTACGAAGTCTCGATTCATCCGGGACAACGCATGAGCAGCTCGCCCCACTTTCGCGAGACGCGTGAGTTCGTCACGGTCGAGAGTGGTTCGTTGGTCTTGCGAAGTGGAGACGAGGAGGTTCGACTCGAGCAAGGAGACTCGGCCCAATATCCGGCCGACGTCGCTCACGAGTTGATCAACCCAGGCCCCAACCCGACCATGGCGTTCCTGGTCGTGATCTACCCGACGAGTTGACCGGACTCGCGTCGCGAGTGGCATGGCCTGACAAGGATGTGGGCGATCGGTTTAGCAAGCTGAGGCAATCATGGGAAAGAAGCATCGCCGGCGGACGCTCTCGCGCAAGCAGCTCCGTTTTCGTCGTCAATCCCGACCCGGCGCGAACCCGGCGATCGTGCAGGCTCCCATCGAGGCGAAGCCGTCTCGCATGCACGTCTTGGCTTATTCTCCCAAGCAGTTCCTGGACAAGGACATCACGGATCTCGCGGCACTGAGTGGGATGGCCGCGAGTCATTCGGTATGCTGGATCGATGTCGCGGGGCTGGCCGATGTGGGACTCGTGAAGCAGTTGGGAGAGAAGTTCGATCTCCATCCGCTGGCGATCGAGGACGTGATGAACCTTCATCAGCGGGCCAAGGTCGAACCGTACGAGCATTCGCTCTTCGTGATCGCCCGTTTGCCGCAGCTCATTGACGGTCACTTCAGTAGCCAACAACTCTCGATCTTCTTGCGTGGCAATACGGTTCTTACCTTTCAAGAGGAAACGAGCGACTGGTTCGAGCCGGTGCGCGAGCGAGTTCGCAAGAGTCTTGAACGCAGCCGGTCGATCGCTCCCGGGTTTCTCGTCTATGCCTTGCTCGATGTCGTCATCGACTCGTACTTTCCCATCGTCGATGCCCTGGGCGATGAACTCGACGAGATCGAAGGGTTGATGGCGAGCGGCGAGACTCGTGTCGTGCTGGGTCGGATTCATCAGTTGCTGCACGAGTTGTTGTTGGTCCGGCGGACGATTCGGCCGCATCGCGACGCGATCAACGAGCTCATTCGAGACTCGTCGGAACGGATGGATGCCGAGACGCTTTTCTTCCTGCGGGACTGCGCGGATCATACGATTCAGCTGATCGAACTGTTGGAGGTTTATCGCGAGATGTGCATCGACTATCGCGACTTTCACCTTTCGCTGATCAGCAACCGCATGAACGAAGTCATGCGCGGACTGACGTTGGTGGCCACGGTCTTCATGCCTCTCAACTTGATCGCCGCGATTTACGGAATGAACTTCGCGGACGATAGTCCATACAACATGCCAGAGCTACGGTGGCGATTTGGTTATCCGGCGGTATTGGGATTGATGGTTTGTGTCGCCGTTTTGACGGTGGTTTGGTTCTCTCGTCGAGGTTGGCTCCGCCCTCCCGACCCAGACACGAGCGATGGTCGGGAGTGATGGAGCGAGAAATCTTGATCCGTGACAACCCTCGATAGTCGCGGGGGGCTTGGTCGACTTAATGGCTCGAATCGCCCGTCTGGTTCTTTTTGATTGAGTGACGCGAAATGTGGCAAGTCGGTAGTCCGATCAGTGATTTTCGCCTGACCTGCGTGGAGCCTCGGACGCTGCACGAGTCGACGTATCAATATCGCCGCGATCATCGTGGCTGGCTGGCGTTGATCTTCTATCCTCGTGACTTTTCGTTCGTCTGTCCCACCGAGCTAATGGCATTCAGCGACCGGGCTCATGACTTTGAACAATTGGGTTGTCGGTTGATTGGCGCCAGTATTGACTCGGCCGAGGCGCATCAAGAGTGGATTACCGTTCCGGCGAATCGGGGTGGCGTGGCTGGGATTCGCTTTCCGCTGGCGAGTGATCCCGAGGGAAAAGTCGCGAAGTTGGCGGGGGCTTGGAACGAGGAGCAGCAACTTCCCAATCGGGGTTTGTTCCTCATCGATCCGGACGGTCGCTTGCAGTACAGCGTGATCCACAATCTGCACGTTGGGCGTAGTGTCGACGAAACCCTGCGCGTACTAAGGGCTCTGCAAACGGGAGGCCTCTGTCCGGTCGCTTGGACCGGCGAGGATGGGACGCTCGATGCCGCCGGCATGCTGACGCAAGGACGTGTCATTGGGCATTACCGACTGCGCGAAGTGCTGGGGAACGGGAGCTTTGGCACGGTGTTCCTCGCATGGGATTTGCGTTTGCAGCGGCAAGTGGCTCTCAAGGTTCTCAGGCAGACGCACGAACGCGCGCGAGAAGCTTTGCTGGATGAAGCTCGCGCGGCGGCGTCGGTCAATCATCCGTCGGTCTGCACGATCTATGCGGTCGAGGAGCTTGATCAATTGCCTGTGATCGTGATGCGATATGTCGAGGGAGGTTCGCTTTCCGATCGGCTGCGCGATCAGTCGCTTACCCCCGACAAGGCCAAGCGACTCGTCAAGCAGATTGCCGAGGGATTGGCGGCGGCTCATGAGCGTGGAGTCGTGCATGGTGACTTGAAACCGGCGAATATCCTGCTCGATGAACAGGGCGGACCTTGCATCGTTGATTTTGGACTGTCGCACGGTCGAGCGGTGGTCGCCAGTCAATCCAAGACGAGCGCGTCCGACGAACTGGAGGTGGATGAGACGATCCTGACCGCGACGGGTACATGGCTAGGGCCGATGGAATCGCGTGGGGACGAAGCGATCGAGCAGACCTGGGACATGGCGAAAACCGTCTCTTGGCATGGAGGCTCGGCGAGCCTCATTGGAACTCCGGCTTACATGAGCCCCGAGCAGGCCATTGGCAAACCTCCAGGGCCGCTCAGCGACGTGTTCGCGTTGGGATTGATCCTCGCGGAGTTGCTTTCGGGACGGCGCGTGCTCGATGAGCGCAGCGTCTATGAGATCCTCCACTTCCTGCGTGACGAGGACATCGCCAAGCGGGTGCTTGAGCGACTCGCCGATGATTTTCCGCGCGCGTGCCTGAGCATGTTGAGTCGCGATCCGACGGACCGTCCGACCGCTCGTCAAGTTGCTTCCGCCTTGGACGCGACCTAGTTGGCGAACCGCGCCTCCCGCCCCATGTGACGCGATGCGAGTCCGGGTAGGATAGGTGGTCGTTCGACGGACTACTTGGGGTGCCTCGGACACGTCACTTCAGGTACGGCCGCGACGGAGAGGGCCCGTCCGCGGTCCAGGATGGTAGAGCGATGGGAACGGAATCAACGGAACCGACGCAAGAGTCGAAGGGCGCCGAACGACTCTTCGAGACGCTGGGACTCAATCCCGACCAAACGCGGGCGGCGGCTTGGGATCAAGGGCATCTCTTGGTGTTGGCCGGTCCCGGCTCGGGCAAGACTCGCACGATCATCGCTCGTGCCGCCTATCTGTTGAGCCAAGGAACCGAGGCTCAGCGGATTCTCGCCCTCACTTTCACGCGTCGCGCGGCCCAGGAACTCAAGAGTCGTCTCAAGGAGTTGCTTGGCGAACGGGCGACCGCGGTGCGAGCCGGGACGTTCCATAACTTCGCCCTCCAGTCGATCCGAGCCTACCCACAGGCCTTTCCCTTGGCGAAGGCCACGGTACTCGACCGAGACGATGAGCTCGCGCTATTCAAGAGCGTCCTGGGGACCTGGCCCAAGAAGACCAAGGAGTTGCCTAAGCCTGGCGACGTTTCGGAGTGGTACTCGTTTTCACGCAATGCCCAGTTGCCGCTCAAGGAGTACCTCGAGCAATACCAACAGGTGAGCGAACAGACCGCGTTGTTCGCCGCCGAGGCGATCAAGCTTTACAAGGAACGGAAGCAAGCCCGCGGGTATTTGGACTTCGATGATATCTTGCTCGAGTTCGTGAAGACGCTGCGCTCCAATCCGGTCGTGGCCGAGAAGTTCCGGCGGCGGTTCGACCATATCCTGGTTGACGAGATGCAGGACACGAATCCGCTGCAGTGGTTGATGCTTGATTCGTTGCGTGACCCGGCTCGGCTGTTCTGCGTCGGTGACGACGCTCAGAGCATCTACGCGTTTCGTGGAGCCGACTTCCAGAACGTGCATGCGTTTCGAGATCGAGTCGAGGGAGGAAGTGTCATCCACCTCGACACGAATTATCGTTCGACGCAGCCGATTCTCGATCTCGCTAATTGGCTCTTGTCGCAATCCGAGCTCGACTACGACAAGCACCTGCTGGCGGCTCGCGGCGCTGGCGAGACTCCGGTGTCACTCGAGTTCTTCTCCGAAATGGAAGAGGCCGATTGGATTGGTGACCAGTTGTTGGAGAGTCACCACGAGGGGCGACCATGGGGCGAGCACCTCGTGTTGGCTCGAGCCGCGTTCCTGGCCAAACGAATCGAGGCGGCATTGATCGAACGCTCGATTCCGTACATCGTGCGCGGCGGGAGAACGTTCCTGCAGTCGGCCCACATCAAGGACGTGTTGGCGATGATGCGAGCTACGTTCTTCGTGTCGGACGAACTGTCTTGGATTCGCTTGATGGGGCTTTTGCCTGGCGTGGGTGAGGTCACCGCGAGTCGAGCGGCTGGCCGGGTGGCTGAAGGTGAGTCGCTTGGCAGTGTCATGGAAGGCAGTCCGCGTTTGCGAGCGCGTTCGGCCGAGTTCGTCGAGGCGGTCGCACGGGTGGGAGGCCATGAATCCCAGCCGCAACGAGCCGCGCAGGTGGCGGTCGAATTCTTGGAGCCGCTTTTGGAGACTCGCTATGACGATTGGCGACGCCGGCGCGAGGATCTCCAAGTGCTCATCGAACTGGCGGGGCGGTTCAGTCATGTGGCTGATTTGCTCGACGCCACCACGATCGATCCCCTGCAAACTCCTCGCGATCAAGGGCATGAGGACGAGCGTGTCACGATCGCGACCGTGCACGCCGCCAAGGGAACCGAAGCGGAGTGGGTTTGCATTTGTCGGGTGCAACCTGGGATCTACCCGTACTCCAAGAGTGTCGGCGACGCCAAGGCCGAGGAGGAGGAGCGACGCATCCTCTACGTCGCGATCACGCGAGCCAAGGACGAGCTGCTACTGACTCGTACGTTGGCTTCGGCCGGGCAGCGCTTTGGGCGGTTCTCGCAGAACCGTTGGGGAGCCGCCGAACCGTTTCTTCTCGATCGCCTGCCAGCCAAGTTGATTCGTCGCGAGAGCCATCTCAGCGACAGCGGCCCTTGGTTCGATAGTGACCTGGTCGACTGAGCCCTCGATCGACGCTTGAATGGCGGGGCGCTGATCAGAACCAGGGGACTCGCGGTGAGAAACGCAGCGCGAGGAATCGTGTGGCTCCCAGGTTGGTCGAACCGGCCGGCGGTCATTCGGCATTTCTTGCTCCCGCTGGGTTTCTCGCCGCGGCGACGACAGCCACAATGGATGGCCTTATCACGAAACGGTCTGCTCTCGACGACTGCACAGGGTATTCACCAACGATGAAGAGCGTACAGGCGTTCGCTTCCAAGATGATTGGAAGTGTCGAGAAGGTAATCGTGGGCAAGCGCCAGCCGTTGATCCTGGCGTTGGTGGCTTGGTTGTCCGAGGGGCATATCCTGCTCGAGGACGTGCCGGGCGTCGCCAAGACGATGTTGGCCCGATCGTTGGCTCGCAGTTTGGGAGCGACATTCAAACGGGTGCAATGCACGCCCGACTTGTTGCCCACCGACGTGACCGGCGCCTCGATCTTCAACATGAAGAACAGCGACTTCGAGTTCCGACCCGGCCCGATCTTCACCAACTTGCTGTTGGCCGACGAAATCAACCGAACCACTCCACGGACGCAGGCGGCCCTGCTCGAGGCGATGGCGGAAGGCAAGGTGACGGTCGACGGAGTTACCCGCGACTTGCAGGCCCCGTTCCTCGTGATCGCGACTCAGAACCCGGTCGATCATGAAGGAACATTCCCGCTGCCGGAAGCGCAGCTCGACCGATTCCTCATGAAGTTCAGCCTCGGCTACCCATCGATGGAGGATGAACTGCAGATGCTCGATAAGCTGCAGCATGGACATCCGGTGGAGGACTTGTCGGCGGTCTCGGACGCCGCTGAGTTGTTGGCCTGCCAAAAGGAAGTGCGGTCGGTCCACGTCGATCCAAAGGTTCGTGGTTACTTGCTGGAGATCGTGCACGATTCCCGTCACCACGACGACGTCGCCTTGGGAGGCAGCCCCCGCGCGACGTTGGCATTGTTCCGCGCGAGCCAAGCGATGGCCGCTATTCGCGGTCGCAACTTCGTCCAGCCCGATGATGTCAAGAAGATTGTCGGGCCAATCATGAACCACCGGGTCATCCTCAAGCCAGAAGCTCGCTTGAGAAGAAGGACGACCGAGCAAGTGGTGAACGAGATCGTGGCTCAAATCGCCGTTCCGGTCCTTGGTGGAGCCGCTCCGGCATGAAGTGGGTTCTGCTGACGATCGCGCTCGTCCTCATCGCCTTCGTCTTTGATCTGGGACTGTTGGTCTACGCCGCGTGTGCCGTGGTGGGAGCCACTCTTTTTGCTCGGTGGGTGACCAAGCGATGGGCCGCCGGGCTTACCGCGAGTCGGGTCTGTTCCGACGAGGAAGTCGAGGTCGGTCACTTGGTGACCATCAAGGGAATGATCTCCAACGAAGGCAGGATGGATGTAGGTTGGGTTCTGATCGAGGACGTGTTGCCCGCCGATACGCAACTGTTCAAGCCCCATAAACTCGAGGTCGAAGGGGAGCGTGTCGGCGTATTTCATTTGGCGAGCGGCGAGTCCCGCCCGTTTGACTATCGCATCAGGTGCAATCGCCGGGGCTATTATCAGATCGGTCCGTTGCTCATGGAGACCGGCGACCCGTTTGGCTTCTTTCGTCGATTCAAGGTCGCGTCGGAGCCCAGCTTTCTACTCGTGCTCCCCAAGCCGGTGTCGATCGAGGGATATGACATCGCCGCCCGCCGGCCGATTGGCGAAATTCACATCCAGCATCGTTTGTTCGAGGACCCCACGCGAATCTCGGGCGTGCGGCGCTATGAGTTGGGTGATCCGATGAACCGTGTTCATTGGAAGGCGACCGCCCGTACGGGCGTATTGCACAGCAAGACGTACGAGCCAAGCGCGCTCGCGGGAGCGACGATCGTACTCGACTTTCATACGCGGTCCCATGTGGCGAAGCATGAACCGTATCGCAGTGAGATCGGCATCTCGGTGGCCACCAGTCTGGCTCACGCCGTCTTCTTGATGGGCCAACAGGTCGGTTTGGTCACTAACGCGCGGGACGCGGTCGATCGCATCCGTGAGGAAGGTTGGCGCGGCCAGGAACGTTCACGCACCGCCGCTCAGCAATCGGTGGCGATGGCCGATCGGAGTGAGAGACTGCGACCGGTCATCGTACCGACCAACAATGACGCTGATCGCTTTCACCGGATCCAGCAGACGTTGGCCAGGGCCGAGCTCACCGATGGCCTCACGTTGGCGGAACTGATGCTGGAGGCCGAACCGAGACTGCCTCGTGACGCGACGGTCGTCGTCATCTCACCCAATTTCGACGAGCTGGCCGCGACGACGCTCAGCGGGCTTGTTGAACGAGGCTTCTTCGTGACGGCCGTGGTCAACACGTACGAGCAAGAGGATTTCGCGCGGATGGCGGGGCCTCTTGTCGCCGTGGGGGTTCGCTGTCTGCACTTGCGTGAGGAAACCTCGATTCCACGCGTTTGCCGGGCGCAGTGGTACGGTCGCTAAGGGAGCAATCAGATCGCAAACGGTTGGCACGGAGCCGATCCTTGCTCCTTTTCGCGAGTCGTCCACTACGATACGCCCGTCACTCCACGAGGCTTGTACCGGCCGTTCGCGCGATCTCCTCGAAGACGGCTCGCAACTGGTCGAGGTCGGCCGCATGGTGATGGCGACCATTGCCGATCGCCGCGACTCGTTGCATTCGCCCTCGGTCGGCGCCAGGGCTAAAGGTAACCGTGTGGATCAGGAGGTTGGGATGAGCCGCCATCGCCTGCCTTGCCGCCGCCTCCGGATCCCGATTCTGATTGTGCTGCCCGTCGGTCATCACGACCAAGACGGGGCGAGCCACTTGGCGATGGCGTGATGGATCCATGAGCACCGTGACTCCATCATCGATTCCCATCCCGATGTTGGTCATGCCGTTGGCGCGAAGTTGGGTCACAAAGCTCGTCGTGTCCGTGTAGTTGAAGCTGAGGTTGACGTCACGAGTCGACGTGGTGGAGTACGAGGTGACGGCCAACTGTTCACGACCGATCGTTTCATTGAGCACTTGAATGAAGTCGTCACACGCGATTTGAAGAGCTTCCAATCGCGAGATGTTCACTCCGTTGACTCGGCCACCATCACGCGAGGACATGGAACCCGATCGATCCAGGACGAGACAAAAGTCCCGCTCCTGAATGCGGGCTGTCGCGGCTCGAGCCGCCGTGAATTCCGTGTCGTCGAGAAACCCTTGGAAGAGCATCGATACCGAACCGCCTGGCGATCCGTTGTCGCGACTTCCCACGATGCGCACCGCATTGATCTCGGCGCCGTTGGTCGAAAAAGTCGAGCGACCACTGGTTGGGGCCGTGGCGAAGCCAAAGACGATGTTGTTATCGGAAAGCTGGAGGGACTCCCCACCCACCGTGTTCAATGCCGCGATGCGCCGCGCCTCGGCTCTCGCTTCGGTTACCGATTCGCCTCGAGCCAGACTCTCGGCAGCGGCGCGGGCGGCGGCATCGGTCGCCGCGCGCATCTCGGTATCCACGAGCTGCATGTATGCGAGATTGATGATCATCGCCGAGAAGATCAGCAGGAAGATCATCAGGAACGCGACCAGAATCAACATCGAACCCCGCCGTTGATGGCGGCGCCGATGCGTGGATCGCGACTCGGTCAAGCGGGAATGAACAGCGGTTGTCGGTGCCATGGTTGGCAATTCCAGTGAGCGAGAAGAGAGGTTGGGGAGACCTGTTTGAACGGATGCTGATCGCGGTCAGCGAGCGACCGGCTACGAACGTTCTCGATCGAGTTTGTATCTGGCCTTGACCGATGGCTCGGTGATGAATTGAGCCAAGCCAAAGGTGTTGCCTCGGAGCGGCACGTCGACCAGCACGTCGACGCTCGTCGCCGTGAGTTGGACATTGATGTCGAATGTTCCGAGTCCCATCATCCGCATCTTGCGGCTCGTCGCGTTCTCGACTTCGGCCGCCGTGGCTCCCTGGACGATTCCTTGGCGAGCCCCTTCGTAAGCCGCTTCGGCGATCCCTTGCCGGATGAACTCGACGTTGATGTACTCCACCATGCCCACGATCAGTGAAAGCACGACGGGCGCGACGATGGCGAACTCCACCGTTGATGCCCCACGACGCGCGTTTTTGAGTCGACGATTACGGCGAAACACGAATGGCTCCAAAAGGGAATTTCCTGAATGCGGGATTCGCTTCCGATCAGAAACTTTTCACGACCGTGCACGACGCGGCCACGGGCCCGTCAAGGAACTGGGCGCCGACAAATCCAACCTCGTCCGCCGAAATACTCACGGTGACGGTCAACGTCGTGCCGGCCGGAAGTCCGGTGGGGTTGGGTGGCGAGATCGTCACCGTAACGGCACTAAGGCCTCGGCGTTCGGTGAACTCGTTCGCCTTCTGTTGAACACTGGCCGCCGTCGCGCTCGGCATGGCGGCTTCTCGCGCGCATTCCTGCGCCGCGGTTTGCAATGCTTGTTTCGTGAAAATCACTCCAGCCGTTTCCAGGGTTCCCAGCGCGATCAGAACGAGCACGGGAAGCGCGACGGCCGCTTCCACGCTGGCGATGCCCCGTCGACGAGAATGCAATCGTTGCTGCCGCGACCGCCCAGGCATGCGAGGAAACTCCAGCTGCGTATGGTGATGGCTGTGATCTTTGGTCCTGACTAGAAACCTATGTGACTTTCTTCTGGGAGGCTAAAAAAAGTGCTCGGACGCGGCTGTTTTCATCCGGCGGAAAAATCCGGTGGCGACATGCGGCGACCAGATGATGCCCGACCGCCACACCGTGGCGGGGAGGCCGCAAGAATGCACTGCCCGAGGGATCGAATGCGTGGCAGGCGCGCGGTAGGCGTAGCGGCACCGCGCGAGGGAGACTCACCGTAGGGGGCGGTGGCCAATGCCCGAAGGAAAAGGCTTACCGAGTCAGCGACTCAAAGCTTGGCACGCCCTGGGCCGTGGCGATGACGGCTCCCGAGTCGTTGCGTAGCACGCGCCCAACCAAGACCCAGTTGCCGCTGGCCTGATACTCGCGATCCAATGGAATGGCTCGCACCAGTTCCCAACGAAACGGCAGGGTACCGCTGGTGAAACTCCAATCGCGCCCTCGTCCCGACGCTCGTTTCTCGGGAGTATCGCCGGGAGTGTAGTCGATCACGAAGTAATCGCCGGGCGGAATGACATCGCACGATTCCGGCCAGGAACGCAGCTCAATCGCATCCCGCCAGTGGTACATGAAGCGGTGGTGCACTGGCCCGAAGCTGACCAGGTCGGTATCCGCGGGAAGAGCTTGGCGCAGTGATTCGACCTCGGACCAGACAACGTCGCCGTGTTCGAGATCGCGACTCACGATGAAGGCCCCATCGATCCAGCCGAGCGCGAGAAGTACACCGAGGAGACTGGCGAACACCCATCGACGGTTCGATCGTTGTTCGGCGACGGGTTCGCTGCCAGATCGCTGACGGCTCAGCCAGACAAGGCCGCACAAGGTGATTCCAAGCAGCAGGCAAATCACACCAACAAGACTCGCCCCAATGGGCGCCGCGGCGGGAACGAGCACCGCATCGGAGAAGATCGGGCCAAGTCCAATCACGCCTCCGAGTCCCATGGAGATCAAGCCGATGACCAGCACGAATCGCCACCAGGCACGCTGAGTCGTCGATGTCCGAACGCCTTGCCATGTCGACCAAGCCACGAGAGCGAGGCCGACCGCGGCCACGGGATACAACGGCATGTAGTAGCGACCTCTCGCGCCGGTCACGAGCCAAACACTAGGAAACGTCACCGCCAAGGCGAGCAGGGCGAAACGCACCGCGGGGGAGTATCGCCCGAGTACCTCGCGAACATCGCGCTGAGCCAAGGGGATTAGGAACAGCGACCAAGGGAGAAGGCATCCCAGCAGCTCCAGCGGATAGGAGCCAAGATGCTGAGCCAATCCACTCAGCGTGACTCGATCGGCGACCAGCCCCGTCCAAATCGCACGCATCGTTGCCCCATCGGTCCGCAGCCAGAACGGAATCGCCCAAGCGCCGATGATCAACGCCATCGACGCAAGTCCCAACCATGCGCCCTTGGTCCGCAGAACTCGTAGCGGCTCGCGCCAGCCCTGCAGCAGTAGGAACATGCCGGAGACGGCGACGAAGTAGATCGGCCCCTGAAGACCTTTGGTGAGCGCGGCGAAACCAGCCGCGGAGAATCCAATCAGCCAGGCGCGAGTCTCACGTCCATCGAGCCATGCATCGTGCCAGCCCAGGAGAGACAGCCCAATCAAGGCGGTCAGAACCGCTTCGGACTCACCCAAATGCCCCAATTGCAGAACCTGCCCCATTGTCGCGAAGACGCCACCCCCGAGGAACGCTCCCGAAGCAGGAAGCCATCGGCGGAGGTAGCCATAAATCAGCGCCGCCGTGCCCACCACGGCGAGCACGCTTGGCAGCCGGACGGCCAACGGAGACATTTCACCGAGCGCGACACTGAAGATCGCCATCAGCCAACTGTTGAGCGGTGGCCGCTCTGGGAATACGGTTCCTTGCTGAGTTGGCACGATCCAATCGCCGCCACGCAGCATTTCGATCCCGCCTTCCGCCCACCGAGACTCCTCGCCTCGAATCGGTTGGTCCCAAACGCGAGCCACGTGGATCAACAGTACCAAGAGCACCAATGCCCCGAGCATGGGCTCGCGCCACCACGACTTGGGCCGAGTCGGAACGGCGGATTGGCTCGTGGCACTTCGTGAGTTCAAGTTGGTCGCGCATTCAGTCGCCGGGGCGACCGGGGAATGGTTTTCAAATCGCTCGATCGGCATGACACGACCTTCAAGCAAGACAAGTCGGAGGGCGAGAGCCGCGCTAGGCGACCAATCGTTGAGGCCGGGGAGGACCGTGCCAGATCGTGTCCTGGCCGAGGGACTCGGAGTCGTCACTAGGAGACCATCGCCGCGGGCGAACCTTTCGCGCGATCGTCCCGAGTTGTGTCGCGGCCTTCACCGCCGCTCGAAACGTGAGCTTGGAACCGTCGACCTCGCGCCATTGGTCCAGTGGAAACTCGTAAACCAGTTTGCTCAACGAGACTCCGGTCGGTGCCAACACGTTGAGACGAGCCAACCACTCAACATCGAAGATCCACCGAGTCAGGAATGGACTTCCAAAGAGCTCCGATACGCGCCGCGAGACTCGCAGCAACTTGGCTCCACACTGCGTGTCGAGGACGGGCGTGCCCAAGACACGTGATGCGGCCGAGGCGAACAGTCGACTCTGTAGTCGTCTCAGGGGCTTTCGTTGGATGTCTCTTCCCAGCATTGGGAACCGGCAACCTAGTACGGCGAGGAGTTCGGGGCGACGCTCGGCGATTTGTCGCATCGGTTCGATGGCGTCGAGGGGAGTCGCCAGATCGGCATCCCAATAGCCGGTGTACTCGGCTCCCAACTCAATCGCGCATTGGATACCGCGCCGTACCGCCTCGGCCTTCCCGCGGTTCTCACGCATTTGCAGCCACGAGGCGTTGGGCGCGAGCCGCGTGCGGAGCTGCTCCAAGATGGCCGCTGTTTCATCGGTCGAGCCATCGTCGACGAAGATGAATCCAATCGAGGGATGTAGCCGTCGATAGGCCTCGAAGGTCGCGACCGGGAGCCGGTCGGCTTCATTGAAACAAGGCACGACAATCCAAGTCGAAACCGAGTTCGGGCTCCACTTCTGTTGTGATTCGTGGTTGGCGAAACGGTCGGTTGGCATGGGTCCTCGGTCCAAGCGGCGAGAGGCCAGCAATTCGATGGTGGGAGGCGATGAGTGCCGAGCGACTCAATAAATGCGAGTTTCGCGGGATAGCGCGAGCCCAGGTCAATCGTCTCCTCGTTTCGCGCGACTCCCTCACCCGCGCGGACTCTAGCGGCGATGCGGTTCCCTCTCAAGGTCAATTCAGCATCGCCGACCTGGCTCGCGCCATCGCTTAACTAGGCCACGAATCGCGTTCGCGGCGGGTGGGCGAAACGTCGCGGGTACCACCTTCTCGGCGGAGGGGCTCGGCGGGATGTGTCGTTCATACAGAGCGGACGGAGCCTGGTTGGGATTCGTGTCGCGGCAAATGGAGGGCGTCGCTATACTCCGCCCGCCTTCCGGTGGATCGCTCGTGCCGCGCGCCGAGAGATTGATTCGCCGATCGAAGGCCTGGGAGTGGGGCGTCGTTGCTTACCCGGCCATGCGAAAGGACTCGCGATGGTGGAACCTACTGGATCGCCAATGCCGTGGGGCGTTTTGTTCAACGGTGTTGGATTGCGTTCCTTGCCAATCGCAATGGCCCGCGCGCTTGTGGCGGTTTTCGTGTGTGTCCTGGCCTGTACCAAGGTCAACGGACAACTCGCGGCGCCGCTCCCCGCGACTTGGAGGCATGAAGCGGCGCTGCGCGATGTTCAGTTCGTGGATCCGGCCCACGGGTGGGCGTGTGGTGACCACGGCACGATCCTGCGGACCGAGGACGGAGGAGCGACTTGGTTCAGCGTGGAGTCCGGCCTGCAATGTTGCCTGGAGTCCATTTCATTCGTGGATGACCGGCATGGTTGGATCGCGGGTGGTTACGAACTGCCAGGATCCGGACGACGCCGCGGCGTCATACTCTTCACGTCCGATGGCGGTCAGTCCTGGTCGCGCCTCGATACGGAATCGCTTCCTTGGCTCCATCGGATCAAGATCGTCGATGGTCGCGACGGCTTCGCGATTGGCGATGTCTCGGCGCTGCATCGCTCGGGAGTCTTCATCACTCGGGATGGCGGAGCCAATTGGTCGACGCTCAGTGGCGTCGCTCCGATGGGCTGGCTCGACGGAGACACTTCGGACCGAATGAATTTCAGCTTGGTTGGCGATCAAATGGGAGTGCATCGCTTCACGGGCGATGAATTCGATCCGGCTCCCGCGCTCACCGGGCAATCACCGTGCCTGCAATCAGTCCGCTTCGCGGAAGACGGAACGGGTTGGGCGGCCGGCGAACGCGGGATCGTGTTTCGGTCTCCCGATGGCGGCAAGACATGGCGCGAGGCGATCGATCGGTCGTTGCTGCCCGGCTTGGATCAAGTCGAGTGGCGCGCGATCGAGACCCGCGGAAACTCGATTTGGATCGCCGGCAATCCTGGAAGTCTCATTCTGCACAGTCATGACCGAGGCCAATCGTGGGAAGTCAGCCATACGGGCCTGCGTGGTGAGTTGCATGGGCTGAGTTTCGTTGATGAACGAACCGGATGGGCGGTCGGATCACTGGGGCGAATTGGCCGGACGGAGGACGGTGGGCGAACTTGGCGATGGCAGCGAAACGCCGAAGTGCGCACGTTGGTGACTCTGATCGCATCCGATCCACACTTGATCCCACCGGAGCTCATCTGTCATATCGGCGCGCAGGAGGGGTGGATCGTCGAGGTGCTCACGCCTCAAGCGGGCATGGGTCCGCAAGATTCGAAGTCGACCTTTCGGGCTGGCTTTGAACAATGGAATAACATCGCCGGAGCGTCGGCGACCACTTGGTGGTCCGTTCCGCATCGCGGGTTGTTCGCGCCTCCACTCAACGAATTCGATCGCGAGGGACTCGCGCGTCATATCTCGGTCGCGGCGCAGCAACAGGATTGGAAGCGACAAGTCGCGTTGCATGTCCGTAGCCGCGAGCCCGACATCGTGATCGTTCCGACTCCGAACCACACCAATCCGTTCGAGGGCGACAAGCGACTCTACGATCTCGCGCTCGAGGGAATCGAGTCCGCGGGGAAACCCACGGCGTTTCCCAATCAATTGCGGGTCCTCGGATTGCGTCCTTGGTCGGTGAGCAAAACGATGTCGTGGTCCAATCGCGAAGGGCGTGGCGGCTTGCAAATCATGCCGGACCAGTTCGCTTTGTCGCTGGGCCGAAGCTTGGCCGATCAGGCGACTCCGATGCGATTTCATCTGCAGCCCGAGAGCGTGGCTCAGCCCCCTCGGTTCCAAGTACAGATCGTCGCGACGACCCTGCCGGTCACCGCGAGCCGGGAATCGATCGCCGGGGGCTTGCTGCCCGAGCAAGCCCGGTCAGGCCATCGAGCCGACGATGGAGCGAGTCGCGGTACCTATCAACAAGTGACGCGGCTAGCGCGGATCGAGGAGATTCACCAAGACCTCGTGAAGCTCGCTTCCGATCCAGCGCGTGACCCTCGTGGTTCAGCTTGGATCGCGACGGTCGACCAGCAAGTGAGTGACCTCGATCTATGGAGCGCGGGAAATTGGCTGGTGCGATTGGCCAAGGCGCATGAGCAACAGAACCAGCCTCTGGCCGCCGCGCGCGCCTATCGACTACTGCTCGATCGCTTTCCCGATCACCCGTTATCCGACGCGGCCGCGATTTGGCTCTGGGAGTATTACGGGAGCCTGGAGTGGCAATGGATTCAGGAGCCTGATTCACGAGAGCTGTTCATCCAGGCCTCGGCGGACTCGGGATCACTCCGTCCCGACGTCACCTTTGAACAAGCGGTGCAAGCGCTGGGAGCGGAGGAAGAAGAGGCCCTAGCCGCCGAGCAACCGGCGCCGCCCGAACGCACGTTCGGAACCGGAACCGGACGTGATTCGGACCGCGAGAACTTCATTCGAGACCCGATCCGCCCCGAGGATATCGTCAACGAAACGCATGTCTTCATCGTCGGCGATGGGGCGAACGCGAATGCCGCGGGGTCTTCGGGGGCTCAACTGCCGTACGCCGATTTGGCTCCCGGTACCGAGGCCCAATATCTTTCCGTCCTAGGCGGTTGGATTCTCTCGACGCGTCCCGCCTTAGCCGAGGATTGGCGAATTAAATGCCGCGGAGCATTCGCGCCTGGGCATACCGGACCCGCTTCCTGGCAAAGCCTCGCCGACTATGATCCGACGTTTGACGCGCTGGCCTTGAGCGAGGCATGGTTGCAACAACCACTCAATCAGTCGGCTCCCGAGGAACGACTCAATCCGCCCTTCACGCCTTCCGGTCCGATCCTAGACGGGAAACTGGACGAACCGTTTTGGACGCACGCGATCGATGATGGACGCTACGCGGCGCCTCGCTCGGACGACGGCAGTAACAGCGCGGCGACCACGGTGCTCTTCGCGCGGGATGAGGAGTTCCTCTACATCGCGGCGACCTGTCAGCGCCATCCCGACTTCGCGTATCCTCCTCCACCCGGACCGAGATTGCGCGATGAGCGACCGAGCGACGTCGATCATCTCGTGATCTTGCTCGATCCCGATCGCGATCACCGATCCGCCTTTCAATTGGTGATCGACCATCGCGGACGAGTGTGGGACGGAGTCGGCAACGACCCCGGATGGGATCCTCAGTGGTTCGTCGCGGGGGACGAAACCGAACGGACTTGGTCCATCGAGGCCGCCATCCCGCTGGCTCAGCTAGGAGTCAAGCAAGGAGCGGCTCAGAGTTGGTGGGGGCTCGGCATCAAGCGGGTTTGCCCAGGGACCGCGTTGCGATCTTGGGGGATCCTCTCGGCTCACGCGCGAGCTTCGGCGAGTGAGTCCTTTCGTAGCGACCACGAATTGATCGTTGGCCTATTACGGATGCCGGATTCGGATTCCAACGCCGAGGGGGACGCAACGGTCCAGGCCAGCGCCACGATCGAGAACGGTACTACCGTACCCGCGATGCACGACGAGCCGGTTCGAGAGATCGTTCCTCGCGGCGACGCGGTGTTCCCAGGCGTCCCCGCGCCAGGCTTGCGTGGCCTCGATCAGACCGAAGGTCCGCGAGGCCGACAAGAAATGCGAACGGGAGCCGGGTTGGGATTCCCGACTCCCATGAATCGCTGATGTCCTGACCACGTCAAATCGACGGATCGGCGCTTAAGCCTCGACTTCGAACATTCCTTCGATCTCGACCGTGATGTCTCCCGGCAAGGAGCCCATGCC
>JAGQPS010000709.1 GCA_020426595.1 Planctomycetales bacterium | reverse complement strand
CCACTGGGAAGTCTCCGTGGTCGTTCGTGCTTGTTCAGGCGGATGAGCGATCTGATCCCAAGTCCGTCGCTGCTGGGCTTGGATACGCAGACCTTGCTTCGATTTCTCGCGAGCGCGTCAGGCGCGCGGCACGCGCTGTGAAGCAAGCAGAGGGGCTGATCGATACCCCATCTGATCTTGGTTTTAGGGCGTTTCGGGTTGACGGAAGCAGCCTTCTGGACGTGCTGCGAACTCCTGACGAGACCGACCAACTCGGTCTCAGTGCCTTGGAACTGAGCATCGACTCTGACCGCTCCGAGGAGGACCTGCTGTTCCAGGTACTGCTCGATTGGGGCCTTGAACTGTCGCTTTCACTTGTGCGTGAGGCGATTGACGATCGGGAGGTGTTCTCTGTCGATGAGGGCGCGCTGATCGCCTGCTTCGCGGACTCTGTGACTCCCGAGGTCGTGCGAGTGATCGCCCAGCGTGGCCCGCTGCGCGCGGTCTTCCGCGACGATGCGTTCGAGTCCGATGCTGCGCGCATCAACGCTGAGCAGGTGTTTCGTGAGGTGTCACCCGCGACCGAGGTAAGGACGATCTGAGGAACGACATGACCC
>JAGQPS010000708.1 GCA_020426595.1 Planctomycetales bacterium | reverse complement strand
ATCAGCGGCAGGTCGATGGCTTCGAACGAGGCGATCTTGAAAGCCGGTGCGTCGAGGCTTTCCAGCAGTTCGATGGCGCTGTCGTCGAACGGCGAGGAGAACACGTCGATGCCGAGCTTGCGGCCATGCTCGAACAGCGCCGGGTGCCATTCGAATGGCGTCTGCGCTTCCTTGTAGAGATTGTAGAGCGTCTGGCCGTCCCACAGCCCGCCCTTGATCTGGAAATCGGGGCCGTCGTGGTCGATGGTGATGGTGTCGGCGGTGTAGGTCTGCAGCTTGACCGCGTCGGCGCCGGACTTCTTGGCGATGGTGATCAGCTCGAGGGCTGCTTCGATGCGGCCGTTATGGTTCGCTGACACTTCGGCAATGATGTAGGGCGGCGCGTCGGCCCCGATGCGGCGGCCGGCGATAGTGATCGTTGGCGTTGTCATGTCGCAGCTCCCGGTAGTTTGACCGGCCTTGCTCAATTTCGGTGACGGCCTGCGGCGACGTGGCAACCGCGTCGTCGCATGTCAATTCTGGGCGAGCACGGCCTCGATGCTCTCCACGACATGGGCGACATCGGCTTCGGTCATCGCGGGGAAGAGCGGAATGGACAGT
>JAGQPS010000707.1 GCA_020426595.1 Planctomycetales bacterium | reverse complement strand
AACGCGTTCGCGAATGAGACGGTCGTGATCACCATGCCCAACAACAAGCCTCGCCACATATGGATACTCCCATTTCGATAATCGAGGAGACGGACGCCTCCGGGTCGCCACTCCCTCGAGCGCGACGCGGTACTCGGTAGTGTCGCTCGCCGGCGGGGATGGCCGCAAGGTCAGATCGCCGGTGGCGGAGGCAGGTTGGGCCACGGAGTGACTGTGTTACCTGGCAGGCCCTGAGTGGGTGCGCGTAGCCTGCTGTCGCGAAGCGGAAGCCGACTCTGTCGCACGTCGGCGACCGGGCAAACCGCGGCCCCCGGAACCGAGCCGCAAGCGTGTCGGCCTTCGCTCCGCGAATGCATGCTCGGTTCCTTCAACGCGGAAACAGGATCCGTACTTGGCCATCACGGAGTCATTCCGAGAGCATGGAGCGGCGCCGCGGGGAGCGGGTCGAAGGCGGTCCGAGGTGCCGACCCAAGGGAACTTGGCGGCAGCGGCACTTCGGAATTGGTACGCGATTCGCAATTCATGTCGGACGGAACAATTCGTGACTGCCAAGCCCACCAAATCGTGGCAAGCGAGGCAGACATCCATCTCGATGGCTTGG
>JAGQPS010000706.1 GCA_020426595.1 Planctomycetales bacterium | reverse complement strand
ATTTATCAGTGAATGCCAGGCATCCGCTCCCGTGGGGCATCCCGTGGAAGCGCTGGGAAGCTATGAAGAGCTGCTGAATCGTCCCGATGTGGATGCGGTTTACGTTCCTCTGCCGACGGGCCTGCGGGCGGAATGGGTGATTCGTGCGGCCAGTGCCGGCAAGCACGTGATGGTTGAAAAGCCGTGCGGCGTGACGGCTTCCGACGTTCAGGCGATGGTCGAGGCGTGCGACGCCAGCAATGTGCAGTTCATGGACGGCGTGATGTTCATGCACAGTGCTCGCATGGCTGAAATTCGCAAGACCCTGGAGGACGGCACAAGCGTGGGCACGATTCGACGGATTGCCAGTCAGTTCAGTTTTTGTGCCGACGAGCAATGGGTGGGCAGCAACATTCGAGCCAGCAGCAATCTGGAACCGGCCGGGTGTCTGGGCGACCTTGGCTGGTACACGATCCGCATGACGTTGTGGACGCTCAACTACGAAATGCCAACAGAAGTCCGTGGACGAATTCTGCATGGAGCCAAACGCCCGGACAGCCCGGAAGATGTTCCGATGGAATTTCAGGGGGAACTGCATTTCGCAAGCGGAGTTTCCGCCACGT
>JAGQPS010000705.1 GCA_020426595.1 Planctomycetales bacterium | reverse complement strand
CTCGTCGCCGTCGACCCGCGGCACCTCGTCGAGGTGGCGGATCAGCCGGGCGCGGTGACGGATCTCGTTCCACGCCAGCCGGATCGTCGCGTCGACGACGGCGCGGACGTCGACCGCGCCGTGGCGGGGCGCGCCGGCCCCGGAGAAGATCATCAGGTCGCGGATGATCTGGCGGACCCGGGTCGCGGCGTCGGTGGCGTCGTGGATGGCGTCGCGGAGCTCGGGATCGGTGATCCGGCCGGCGCGGCCGATCAGGTCGAGGTTGGACATGACCACCGCCAGCGGGTTGTTGATCTCGTGGGCGACGCCGCCGGCCAGCGAGCCCAGCGACGCCATCCGGTCGGTGACCATCAGCTGCGCCTCGTGCGCCTTGCGCGCGGTGATGTCGTGCGACACCGAGACCACGCCGGTGATCTTGCCGTCGTGGACGATCGGCCCCAGGTGCGCGGCCCACCACCGCGGCGTGCCGTCGCCGCCGAGCGACTCGACCTCGAGCGAGGTGCCACGGCCGGTGGCGACGACGTCCTGCAGCGCCGCGGTGAGCCGGGCGTGGGCGCCGGGCGGCAGCCAGCGCAGCCAGTGGCTGCCGATGACCTCGGTGCG
>JAGQPS010000704.1 GCA_020426595.1 Planctomycetales bacterium | reverse complement strand
TGGCGGACCGAGAGCGACTCGAGCCGGCAGCGGCGGTCGAGGGACGCGTCAGTGGACTCAGTCGTCGCGAATTGCTCGCGCGGAGCGGCATGGGCCTGGGAGCCTTGGGGCTCGGAGCATTGCTAGGCGAAGCCGACGCGCGAGCCGCGACGTCCAGCACGAGCCTATCGAACGAGCCACGGCCGACCTCGGCCTTGGCCGTGAAGCCGCCACACTTCGCGCCGCGAGCCAAGCAAGTGGTGCACCTCTTCATGAACGGTGGACCGTCGCACGTGGATACGTTCGACCCCAAGCCGCTGCTCAACACCTTGCACGGGCAGCCGATGCCCGAGAGTCACTTGCGGACCGAACGCAAGACCGGCGCCATCATGGGCTCGCCGTTCCACTTCTCGCGGTATGGTGAGTCGGGCATTCCGGTGAGTGAGCTGTTCGCGCGAACCGCCGAACACGTCGACTCGATGGCGTTCGTCCGATCGATGCAGAGCGAGGTTCCCAATCACGAACCGTCGCTGATGCTCATGAACTGCGGGCACACGCGACTGCCTCGTCCCAGCATGGGCGCTTGGATCACGTATGGGCTGGGAAGCGAGAACCAAAATCTTC
>JAGQPS010000703.1 GCA_020426595.1 Planctomycetales bacterium | reverse complement strand
AGACCATCTCAAATCGTCGCCGGTTCGGCAAGGGGGCTTATGGTAGAATGGGGTTCGCGGCGCCGGGCCTCGCCAGCAAGCAGGACCCGCGCGTCTGCCGTTTCCACCCCCCCTCCAACTCTCAAGGTCGCCTTACCTCTGCTTCCCTACGTGATGCGAAACTCGAAGCTCCGGCGGCAGATCGCCTGGGAAGCCGCCCGGCTGATGTACCAGCGGCAGGAATCGGAATACTACCGCGCGAAGATGAAGGCCGCGCGGCAGATCGGCAAGGGCTGGGTCAAGCCGGCCGACCTCCCCAGCAACGCCGAGATCCGCGACCAGATCCAGTCCTTCGCCCGCCTGCACGAGGGCGAGGCCCGCACCGCGAACCTCCAGGCGATGCGGCTGGCCGCGCTGGGCCTGATGCGACTTTTAGCGCCCTGGCGGCCCCGGCTGATCGGCAGCGTGCTCACCGGCCACGTGCGGGAGGGTTCGGACATCGACCTGCACGTGTTCGCGGACAACGTGGAGTCCGTCACCCACCTGCTGGACAACGAGCACCTGGCCTACACGGTCCAGAAGAAGCTGGTCCGCAAGCACGGGGAAGAGCGGGTGTACACCCACG
>JAGQPS010000702.1 GCA_020426595.1 Planctomycetales bacterium | reverse complement strand
ATCACCAGTTTCACGCCGTCAAGCGCGCGGTTATCAGCACCGTAGAGGCCAGCCGGTCGCAGGGTAATCGCAAGGCCGGGGTGATCTGGCACACCCAAGGGTCGGGCAAAAGCCTGCTGATGGCCTTCTATGCCGGGCAACTGGTGCGCGAACCGGCGATGGAAAACCCGACCATCGTTGTGATCACCGATCGCAACGACCTGGACGACCAGCTGTTCGGGACATTCTCCATGTGCCGCGACCTGATCCGCCAAACCCCGGTTCAGGCCAACAGTCGTGAGGATCTGCAAAAGGCGCTGGCGCGGGCATCGGGCGGTGTCATTTTCACGACCATCCAGAAGTTCGCCCCCGAGAAGGGCGAGGCCTACCCGATGCTGACCGACCGCCGCAACGTGGTTGTCATTGCCGATGAAGCGCACCGCAGCCAGTACGGGTTCAAGGCACGCATCGAGAAGACGGGCGAGATCGCCTACGGTTTCGCCAAACACCTGCGCGACGCGCTGCCCAATGCCTCTTTCATCGGCTTCACCGGCACGCCGATCGAACAGGACGATGTAAACACACCCGCCGTGTTCGGCCATTACATCGACGTCTATGATATCAGCC
>JAGQPS010000701.1 GCA_020426595.1 Planctomycetales bacterium | reverse complement strand
AATGGCCGCTCCGATGTACATCCCGAGTTCTGTTTTCGGAGCCAACGAACGCATCGTGACCGCCCACATCGGCACCGGGGAACGCGGTCGCAGTGACATGGGCGACTTTCTGCGTCATGGAGTGCAGGTCGCCGCGATCTGTGACGTGGATCAGTCGCATGTGATGCTCGCTCAGCAGGAGATCAACAGCTTCGCACAGCAGCAGAACAGTGGCGATTCGCAAAACAGGGTAGATCACTACTCGGATTTTCGCCGCATTCTCGACCGGAAGGACATCGACGCCGTGGTCGTGGTGACTCCCGATCACTGGCATTCCATTCCGACGATTCTCGCCTGCGAATCCGGCAAGGATGTCTTCTGCGAGAAACCGCTGTCACTGACGATCGATGAAGGCCGCAAGATGGTCGAAGCCGCTCGACGCAACAATCGCGTCGTGCAGACCGGCACGCAACAGCGTTCTTCGGAGAATTTTCGTTGGGCCTGCGAACTGGTTCTGAATGGGTATCTCGGCGAGCTCCGCGAAATCCAGATTGGCATTCCTCAGGTCAAATTTCGTTTCTTCAACCTGAAGGGTGAGCCGCGATTCGATACGGGCCGGCGCATTCC
>JAGQPS010000700.1 GCA_020426595.1 Planctomycetales bacterium | reverse complement strand
AACGCGGTCGACGCGCCCGTTTTGATCCTCAAGAGCTGCATCGGGAACCGCAGCCTCGGCTGGGATCTTCTGCCGCCCGGAAGCCCGTCCTACGAATTCGAGGAGAAGGGGAAAACATGGGTTCACGCCGGCTACAAACAGTCGCCGTTGCGCTGGGAGAAGGGGACCACGCCCGAGCCCATCGGATGGTATGCCGGGAAACAATACGACGACGACATCGCGAATGCGAAGGAGGTCCTCGCCAAACTCGACACCTACTATCCGGGAGCGAAGGAATACGAGGTCGCCGGGTTCTTCTGGTGGCAGGGCGACAAGGACCGCTACCAAGCCGCGCACGCCGCCCGCTACGAAGAAAACCTCGTCCGCTTGATCGGGCAACTGCGCAAGGATTTCGACGCGCCGGAAGCGAAATTCGTCTGCGCCACCCTCGGACAGACCGAAAAGGGGGCCGAAGGAAACGAAGGGCTGATTCTTTCCGCCCAGATGGCGGTGGACGGGAGCACGGGCACACATCCCGCCTTCAAGGGCAACGTGGCGACGGTCTACAGCCGCCCGCTCTGCCACGGCGGTGCCTCGAACAGCCACTACGGCGGCAACGCGAAGACC
>JAGQPS010000006.1:19075-50014 GCA_020426595.1 Planctomycetales bacterium | reverse complement strand
AGTCGCTATCTGTTGTTTGGCGTGAGGCGAATGGGCTCCTGTGGTGGGGGTTTTGCGTCTCGAAGTAACGTCAGACGCCTTTAAGTGACCTTTAAGGGGCTACCGTGATTCCCTTCCCAATCGGTTGATGACGAGTCCCATACGTGGGCGAAGTGGATGGGTAAAAATCGTCGGGATCGGGCGAGTAAGGGGGACGACGCTGACTCGCGAAACGGAATCCTGCCGCCATCCGACTGACCGCCGTTCATCCGGCGTTAAGCGTTCGAGTGGTTGTCGGCAGTCCCTTGGAGGTTGGTACCGGGTGTTGCGAGCATCACGGTAACCCTTCAAGCTCAACACCCGTCGGGAATGACTCATCGTTGGCTCCGTCAAAAGGTTGTTCATGTCGCTCCCCCAGCTCCTCGATACCTATGCCGAAGCGTTCGACATGCGTTGCACGCGGCTGATCGTCACGGCCGAGGACGAGCATTGGTTGGACTCCGCGCTGCGCAGCCTCACGGGTTATGCGGCGAGCGTCATCGCGTGCGACGCCGAGGTGGGTGTCGAGCGTCGGCTTTCGTCGGATGAGTCGCCGGATGGCCGCCCGGCCGCGGCTGTCCTGTGTTTCGGCTTTTCCGCATCCAGTTTGGGCAAGGCGGTCCTGCAACGCGTGGGACAGACCGTCATGACTTGTCCCACCACGGCCGTCTTCAATGGCTGGCAGGACCAGGCGCAACGTCTCCCATTGGGCCGGTCCCTGCGATTCTTCGGGGACGGATATCAAAAGAGCAAACAGCTCGACGGAGTGCGGTATTGGCGGGTGCCCGTCATGGACGGTGAGTTTCTTGTCGTCGACGAACTGGGTGTGGGGCGTGGGATCGGCGGCGGCAATCTGATCTTTCAGTGGTCCGATCCGCGTGATGGTCTCCAGGCGGCCCGAGCCGTCGTGGAGGCACTGAATGACCTGCCGGGCATCATCCTGCCGTTTCCTGGCGGGATCGCACGGAGCGGGAGTAAGGTCGGCTCGCGTTACAAGGGGCTCGTGGCATCCACCGCCGATGCTTACTGCCCGACACTCAGGGGCCGAGTCGAATCGGCGCTTGATGAGCGAGCGAACGGGTGTTACGAGGTGGTGATCGATGGGGTCGATGATGGGGCGATCCGTCAGGCCATGCGCGTCGGCATCGAGGTTTTGCGGCGATTCCCATTAGTGGCGATTGGAGCAGGCAACTACGGTGGTCGCCTCGGTAAACATCTTTTTGCGCTGCACGAACTAGCCGGCGGTGACGTTTCGGCGGACGAGTCAGCAATTTGAGGGCGGACGGCCCTGGGGAGCGACTGATTGATGAGCGAGTTACGCGCGCTGTCGGGACAACGCATCTTGATGTTCGTGGATGATATCTACGAGGACTTGGAGCTCTGGTATCCCAAACTTCGGCTCATCGAGGCGGGCTGCGAAGTGGTCGTCGCGGGACCGGAGGCGGGTCGAAAGTACGCGGGAAAGAACGGCTATCCCTGTGTCTCCGACGCGGCGATTCGAGACATGGACGACCAGGATTTTCATGGGCTTGTCGTACCCGGTGGATTCATGCCCGATAAACTCCGCCGTGACGCGCGAGTGTTGGAACTCGTGCGGGCCTTCGCCGATTCGCAACGACTCGTCGCCGCGATTTGCCACGGAGGGTGGATACCGATTTCCGCGGGAGTCTATCGCGGAGTGCGTGTGACGGGATCGCTCGGCATCAAGGATGACTTGGTGAACGCGGGAGCCATTTGGGAAGACGCGGCGGTCGTCGTTGATCGCCATTTTGTCTCCAGTCGCAAACCGGATGATTTGCCCGAGTTCTGCCAAGGCATGTTAAAAGTGCTTTCCGGAGTGTCTCACTAGACCGTCGCGAAGCCGACGTTCGCGCATGGGGTCCGCGGTGAGCCAGGACGACCCACACCGGCGCTTGCCAAGCGGTGGGAAGAGTCCCGCGAGATACTGACTCGGTTGAATTGCCGGACCACGACGAACGCGGCCACCTAGGCGGACACCACACCTACGACCCACGAATCAAAAGGAAACTCGGCGTGCCCCAGTTCAAGGTGTTGATCACGGATTACGCTTGGCCCGATTTGGACATCGAGACATCGATCCTGGCGCGAAACGATGCCGAACTCGTGATCCCACGAGGGAAGTCGGAGGACGAACTCGTGGAGGCCGCCGCGGGTTGCGATGCCATCATGACCAATTGGGCCAGCACCACCGCCAAGGTGATCGCCGCCGCGCCGAATTGCCGCATCGTGTCACGACTCGGTATCGGGCTCGACAACATCGACGTCTCGTACTGCACGGAACACGGCATCCCAGTCACCAACGTGCCGGACTACTGTGTGATCGAAGTGGCCGAGCATGCCATGGCGTTGTTGTTGGGCTTCGCGCGCAACGTCGCGCATTACCACGAACGTACGAAGCACGGCGTGTATCAGCTCCAGGATGGAGTCCCGATGCGCCGGATCGCCGGACGCACGTTGGGAATCGTGGGCTTTGGCAAGATCGGTCGCGCGCTGGCGGATCGAGCCCGCGCCTTTGGCTTGCGATTGCTGGCGACCGGTCGCACGCCTCGCGATATCCCGGACGACGTGACTTGGTGCCCGCTGGAACAGCTGTTGGCCGAATCGGACTTTGTCAGTCTCCACACACCGTTGACCGACTCGACTCGCCACCTAATCGATGCTCGGACCCTGGGGCTAATGAAGCCCGAAGCCTGCATCATCAACACGGCTCGGGGAGGCGTGATCGACCAGGAGGCCCTGGCCGATGCGATCGAGCAGGGAAGGCTAGCGGGAGCCGCCCTGGACGTGCAAACCCCGGAACCTCCCGATCTTTCGCATCGCTTGTTCGGTCACCCGCGAGTCATCGTGACTCCGCATGCCGCATTTGTCTCGGCCGAGAGCCTGGACGACTTGCGACGGCGAACGGCCCAACAGATCGTCGATCGGCTTGCCGGGAAGACTCCAGAAAACGTCGTCAATCCCCAAGTGCTTGCCGGTCGATGAGCATCGCTCCAAGGTCGTGCCAGGCTCGCGATGACGGCCGCCATGAACGGGTGAGACTCTAGTCGATCGTCTTTGGAGACGTGGGCGCCAGCAAGGCGAGCGAGGCGGTATGTCCGTGGACGAAGGAACGTTCGCCGACCGGTCCGATTTCGCCCGCGGCCTGACAGCCCACGAGCGGAAGACCGGGCCACTGTTTGCGCACGCTCAGCGCATCATGATGAGGGGCCGAAAACAACCTCGTGCCGCGTCCGTTGCAAGTAAACAGCAGACCGGCGGTCGGTGAGGTACCGAGTCGCGATTGGGCCGCTCTTAGTTGTGCCGCCATATCGGCCGACGCGGCGGCCTCGTCGCGCAGATGAAACCGTACTCGCTGACCTGGCTGGAGCCGATCGGCGACGACGATGCCCTCCGATTCCGAATCGCACCCGACCACATTCCGCACCAGCACCGAGTCTTCGTTCGTGGCCGTGGGATGGTCGTCGAGCAAGATGCCAATCTGGAGGCCGTGTCGGAAACTCGCTTGTTCGCTGGTTGGCAGCGTCTGAAAGAGGTCGTGCAACAAGCGGAGCGCGGGTCTCTCATCGAGTTCCAGCAAGACGTTTTGTTCGACGTTGGTCACCGTCGCGACCGGACCGATCGGTCGACAGCCTTGGGACACGAGCGCATGAAACTCAAAGTCGCCTCGTAGCAACGCGAGCACGGCTCCCTGTCGCTTCACTTCCTGGTCAAGCAACAGGCAACTGCCGCCCGGTTCGTGGCCGCCTGAACACATGCCGCCGATGATGGGCAGGCCGGGCATGTCATCGCCCATGCGATCTAGCCAAGCATCCATGGGGAACGAAAAAGGGTCACCCAAGGCCAAGACTCCGCGCACGCCTTGCCACAAGTCCGCTCGGTCGGGCCATCCGACGTAGGCATGTCCCTCGCGAGTCGCGAGGAAGTCGACAGCGACGGTCGTGAGGTCGGCTCCGGGTAGTCCAACCGCGAGGGCCACGATCGCGCTCGCCTCTTCGTACTCGTGGTCATCCGCGAGAACTCCCTCGGCGGTGCAGCCGATCACGGTTGTCTCGGGAAAGACAGCGCGCGCCTCCCCGGCGAGTCGCACGAGTTCTTCTTCCGCGTCCGCCGAGCCATGGAGGACAAGCAGTTCGGGCGGTTGATCGCCAAGGGTCAGCCGCTGTTCCAAATCGGTTCGCGCGATCGCTTCGGTCGAGAACACAACGCTTCGCGCCCGCGGGCGGGATTCCGAGGAGCCGAATTGGGAGGCTGGGTTGGGTGCGGACATGTCGACGGCTCTGACAAGGTGTGGGTGCGGCTGGCTGGCGATGAGTCCCGACGGCTCCGCCCGTGTGTCGTGGAGAATCCGAAAGGGGGCGTCCCCGGAATGGAAGTTCCTTCCGGTTCGTTCAGGCGAGAGCAACAACGTCCTGTGGGTGGTGTGGCGACCGATCGAGGCGGAGACCGGGGTGTTTGGGATGACTTCTCCGGCATGTCGCTCGCGGCCGCGTCATGCTATCGGGTGCGCCAGGTGAGGGCGAGCACGACGAGCCATAAAAACAAAGGTCCGAGAATGACTTCCTTGCGGCGAATCCGTATCATGAAGGCGGGGACAACCTTATTTTTCCTGGGACCACTCGAGCGAGTCCATGTGGGTTCGTAAGCGGATCGATATCGGCTGGAGAGGCTTGGCGGGCGCGGCGATGGACTGCGCTCGTGGCGGGGATGTCGCGCCCTTCGAGGAACGCATCGCCGCGTTATGGGGTCGTGCTGGTCGTCATCCGTTCGTGAACCTCTCGGTTCGCAGCGGCTTCGATTCGTTGCTCACCACCCTCGCGTTCGAGCCGGGGGATGAGATCGCCATGTCGGCGCTCACCATACCCGACATGCCGAACATCGTGCGGGAACATGGCCTGTTGCCCGTCCCGATCGATGTTGAACCCGAGTCGATGAATGTTCGGCCCGAGCAAGTCGAGGCCGCCATTTCTCCCCGCACTCGAGCCGTTGTCGTGGCTCATCTTTTTGGCGGCCGAGTGCCGCTGGAGCCGATCGCCGAGGTTTGTCGTCGGCGAGGCGTTCTGCTGATCGAGGATTGCGCGCAGGCGTTCACTGGCTGGGACTTCACCGGTTCGCCACAAGCCGACGTTTCGATGTTCAGCTTCGGCCCGATCAAGACTCACACCTCCCTGATCGGTTCGGTCTTCACGATCAAGGATCGCGACCTCAAGGATCGCATGGCTCGGGAACAGGAGACGTGGCCGACGCAGTCGTCAGCGGCCTATTTCAAACGGGCGTTCAAATACGGCTTCGTCAAAGGGCTTTCCATCGGTTGGATCGCTGGGTCGGTCGCCACGATGTTGCGATGGATGGGCCGAGACCACGACCGGTTGGCCACCAACATGGCTCGCGGATTCGCGGGGGGCGACTTCTTCGCCAAGATTCGGCAACGGCCCAGCGCGCCGATCCTGAGAACCTTGGCTCGCCGATTCGAACGGTTCAATCCGGCGGCTGTCGAACGCCGTCGTGCCCTTGGTAAACGGTTCGTCGAACGTGTTGGAGAGCAGGCGCTTGTCCTGTCGGCCGCGGCCGAGGAGCCCACTTTCTGGGTCTTGCCGGTCATGGTGGACAACCCACGGGAGCTGGTCACCGCGATGTGGCGCCGTGGATTCGACGCCACTTGTTCCAGCAGCCTGCAAGTCATTCCGGCTCCGGCCGATCGACCACATCTCGATGCCGCGGTCGGCCGCGCCACGCTCGACGCCACCGTCTTCTTGCCGTTCTACCATCACATGCCTCAGCGAGTCGTGGATGCGATGGCGGACCTCGTCCGTCAAACCGCTCGTCCACTCGCTAAGCCCGAGACACGTCGCGTGCTCGAGGGGCCGACTCGCTATGCCACGAGTCTTTCCCTGTCTCGCAGTTCGACCTAGGCACGTCTCGTCCCGTGTGAGAAATCTCTGGGGGGCGCGGGCCGGCTAACACCGTCGTCGGGCGTTCTCGCTGGCACGAGCCTCATCCTTGCGGAGATCCGAACGACCGCATGGAGCAACTCGCTCACAACCAGGAACGGTTCGCGGCGGGCCTCGTTTCCACGGTTAGCGTCAAATCGTCAGGCCGACGAATGACGGACACCAGCCGCCAGTGAGGCGACATCCCAACAGAACCGTTGCAGGTCGCACAAGTTGGCCGGTTCGTCGTGGTTCGTTCCAAGCGGTAACCGCTCCCGTCTCGTTGAGCGAACGGTCGCATCATTCCGCGGCCAGGATGTCTCTCGCTCGGAGCGATCCGTCAACCTGACAATTGGCGGTCAACTTCGTCCGCGGGGAGAATCGTGACGTAGGTTTCGAGCGTCTCCCTAACGTTCGCTGGTTGTCTCGGGTCAGAAAGGGGTTACCGTGTTCACCGCCAAGGACATTATGAATCCTCGGGTGATCACCATCGGACCGAACGAAACCGTTGGTGAAGCCATTCAGATTCTTTTGGATCGACGTATTAGTGGATTACCGGTCGTGAATGACAATGGCGACTTGATCGGTGTGATCACCGAGTTCGCGTTGCTTGCGGCCGCTTATGACGGAAAAGTCCGCAACGATCCCGTCAGCAAGCACATGACCAAGCAAGTGTTGTCCGTTGATGAAAACGCGTCGCTGCAGTCGATCGCCGATACGTTCATCATTCACCGCGTTCGTCGCGTGCCTGTCTTGCGAGCGAATTCGTTGATCGGTCAGATCAGTCGGCGAGACTTGTTGCGGGCCGTCGAGGCTCAAGGCAAGCTCAACCAAGAGGCCATCGCCGCGGCCGCCAAGGGCTAACCGCTGTTTTCGACATCTTGGCTCACCATGCCATTCCAGCATGGTCGCATCGGCCCGCCTCGGCGGGCCGAAAGTGTTTCTTGAATCATCGTGCGCGGCGCACGCGATCCCACGGCGTGTCTTGTCTCGGCCCAGGGATCGCTACTGGGCGGCGAGGGTCTTTTGCAGGCTAGCGCGCAGCGCGTTGCTTAAGCGATCGATGTGAGCCTTGCTGATTTGCCAGGGGTCGTAGTGAAGGCTGAGTTGTTGGCAGTCGAGAAAGCGAAACGCCGAGACCGACAGCGGTGTCTTGGGGCGAACCGGAGCCAACAATTCGATGCGCTCGATGGCGGCCGAACCGACTCGGACGCCACCCTCGACTCGCTCCAAGGGAAGCCGCTGATAGAAGTCGCCCAAGTTGGTGAACAGAGCGGTCGCGCGACAGTAGGGCTTGCTCAACATGCCCTGCAGCATTCCCGGACGATGTTGAAGCAATCGCAGAACACCTCGAAAGGTGCTCGAGAGTTTCCAGTTTTGGATCGCCTTCATCTCGAAGCTGATCGAGCCAACCAGCGAGCCGCGCTGCCGAATCATCGAGGGTTTACGATCGAGGTAAACCAAACTGACATGATTGCAGGCGGACAAGCGGCGATCGCCGATGCCCCGCGTATTCATGGGGACAAAGAGCCGAATGGGGCGACGATCCGATAATTCGATGCCCACGTCCTCGGCCCATTCCACCAACGCGAACATCAGGTCGCGCGCGAGGACGTCGTTGACCGTGACTCCCCGCTTCTCGGCATGCTTGACGAGCAACTCGGTCTCGCGCGCATCAAGGCTCAGCGTCGCGCAGTGGGGCTCGATCCACCCCTTGGGCTTCTCGGACAAAGAGGGTTGTGGGCTCGCGGGTTCGTCGGTCTCGGCGGACTTGGCTGGCGAGGCCAAGGTCATATCGACAGGCCGATGGTAGAAGAACTTGGCCAGGCCATAGAGACCAATCGGCTCCCAAACCAGATGCTTGAAATTCTCCCAGCGCGAACGAAAGAGCCGGCCTCGGTTGGTTAGTCCTTGGGTGTCGACCTTGCGGAGCCCTGTTTGCGGATCTCGTTCTCGCATCAAGTTGTCGCAGAGGATGAGGTAATCGCCGACACATTGCATGCCTCCCAGACCATCGCAGCAAGCGTGGTGGGTCATGAACCAGATTTCGGAATCTTCCTCGGTCTCTCGAACGACAATACGGGCGCCGGGTTCTCGGGTAAGATCGAAAGGGCGCAGCACGGGAGGGACGGAGAAGTCGTCGCACCGACTGAATTCCACGATCGGTGGTGAGTCTCGCGGGACCCAGCGACACTTGTTGCGAGGAGAGCAGGCGACTTGCCCGGCGATCATCGGATGACGCTCTTGCAGCAGCTTCGCCGCGGCTCGGGCGGCGTCACGATCAAACTTCCCCCGGCAGCGCATGCGGCAGGCAAGGGAATTCGGAAAGCCCGGATGATCATCCCAGTAAAAGAAGTGTTCGAGATGATTCAGGGGAAACTCGTGCGGCATCGATCGCTCCAACTTCGGCTCCGTCCTTTGTCCGCTACTTGGACCCAATTGCAGTATAGTCACGCCGCTTCGTTTCACCGTCGAATTGAGTCGCGATGGAGGTCGGCCGAAACGCGGGTTCGGTCCGACCAGGGTTGGCCTGGCATGGCCCGGCGTACGATTGCGACGACTGTGCTATTCGTACTGTTGCTAGGCTCCTCATTCGCCTTGGCGCGAACGCCTCAAGAGACGTCGGAGTCGGAGTCGCTGTCGGAGTCGCCCATCGTGTTGGCGTGGGAGCGATTCCATGGCGGAGAGGAGTGGGTCCGACCGCAAGAGCCGGAACAACAACGACTCCTCGGAAGCGTGCTCGGGAACGAATTGAGCTGCGCGGCTTGCCACTCGGTCGCCGCGCGGTTGCTCGATGCTCCCAAGCGTGGTCCTCGGCTCGATGGCATTGGGGCGCGTCGTGAGGCTCATTGGTTGCGGGAGTTTCTCGCCGCGCCCTCGACGGCCAAGCCCGGCACGACGATGCCCGATGGTTTGGTGAATGCCGCCGATGGCTCCTTGGATGCTCTGGTGGCACTCCTCTTGGCCAGCGACGAGGAACTGCTGACTCCGATTCCGCCGAGCAAGGATGATGATCCGACGGCGGCTAGTCCTCAGCGCGGACGCGAACTCTTTGAACAGCGCGGTTGCATCGCGTGCCATGAGTCCGATGGCGCGGAGGCACCGTATCGACGTGTTCCCTTTCGGGCTTTGGAGCGACGCTACACGTTGCTTGGCTTGACTCAGTTCTTGCGCGAACCATTGACGATCAATCCGCACGCTCGCATGCCCGATCTGCAACTGCCGATCCTCGAGGCGGCTGACATCGCTTCCTACTTGTTGAGCTCCCACTTGGGGGCCTCGGTCCCAGTAGTGGAACCCGTTTCGCCCGATGGACGACTCGTCGAACAGGGGCGTCATGAGTTCGTATCGCGTGGTTGCGCCAACTGTCATCAATTGCAAGATCTACGAGGCGAACTCCAAGCGTCTCCGTTGACCCACGATAGTCCCTTGTCACGCGGGTGTTGGCAGCCTCGGGAATCAGACGCCGCCGAATCGATCGCTCGACCAAGCTGGCCTCTGAGCACCGCGCAACAGGAGGCGTTGCGGGTCGCGCTGACCGCTTCCCAACCGACCGGGCCAAGCGAGGACGACGCGCGACGAGCCGAACAACAGGCCTCGAAGGACCAGCTCGATGCACGGTTGTTGAGCCTCAATTGCGTGTCCTGCCATTGGCGACTGGATGACAATCGCGAGCGCTGGGGCGGCGTCGGGGACGACGTTCATGAGTTCTTTCGCAACATCGGCAATTACGACTTGGGCGACGAGGGGAGGTTGCCTCCCACGCTGCACTTGGTCGGAGCCAAACTGCGACAAGATTGGCTGGTCAAGGTGCTCGAAGGGGAGGGGAGGATCAGGCCTTTTCTGCAAGCTCGCATGCCTCGGTACGGCCCCGAGTTATCCCACGACATTGCTCAGCGGTTGGAGCTGGTGGATCGCGCGAAGTTTGAAGCGGAGCCGGAACGTTCGCCGGCCGATACGAACGAGCCACTGGAGGACCTAGGCGTAGGATTCGCGATCGTCGATCAGAGCTGCGCTCAGTGCCATCCGGTCAACAACCAAAGTCGCGTGGGAGTCATCGGAGTCGACCTGCAAGGAGTGGGAGGTCGCTTGAACGCGGATTGGTTCGAGGCTTATCTGCTCGCTCCAGGACGTTACTTGCCGGGGACGCGCATGCCGGAGTTCTTTCCTCAAGGGACGAGCAGTCTTCCCAACATCGCCGAGGGAGATGTCGCTCGGCAGATCGCGGGGCTCTGGAGCTACTTGCGCCAACCCGAATTGGAAACGCCTCCGAGCATCCTCGCCGACCAGCAGCGCGACTTCGAGATTCGGCCTCAAGATCGCCCTGTCGTGCAACGCACCTTCTTCGAGCAGGTTGGGACGCGAGCGCTCGCCGTTGGCTTTCCCGAGCAAGTCAATCTCGCGTTTGATTTAAGCGATGGTCGAGCACGGCGGCTGTGGCGGGGACGATTCATCGATGCTCACGGAACGTGGTTTGATCGTTTTGCTCCTCCGGCTCGCCCCTTGGGAGAAGTGATGCCGTTGCCCGAATCGTTTGGGATGTGGGGACGGCTAACGCCGTCGGCGGACCAGCTGGACGAGAACGCGTGGCAGTGGGACGAGGTCGAGACCGTGGAAGGGTTGGGATACGAACTCGATCAAACTCGCGACCCGGTGATTCTTCAGCGAGTCGATCGGCTCGAGATCGCGACGACGTGGTGGTGTCATCTCGACGAGACGCAACCGGCGGATGAACCACCGGGCTCGGCCACGGCGCTCCGATTTCAGGCGGTATGGAGTGAGCACGAAGGAGCGGCCATCGATGAGCACGCCTATTTGCTGGGTGACTGGCGGCTAGAAGAGGGGCGAGAAGAGCTGCGCTTGGGCGAACTGCGCTTGCGGGTCGTGCGAGGACGGCTTGTGCGAGGGGAGCAAGGTTGGTGCGTGTTGCCGGTCGACGAGCGGGGAACAAGGAGTTGGCAGTGCGAACTGAGTTGGTAGAGCGGACAATGAATGGCTTGTGGCGTCTCGCGTTGGTCGTGGTTTGTGTTGTGCTGACCAGCGTCAGTTCGCGCGCCCAAGATGAGTCTCGTTACTACCGATTGGAAACCGTGGTGTCCAATCGGGCCGAGACCGCTTCACGAGATCCCAACTGGCGTCCCGATCGTACCGGCGTGCCACTTGAAATTGGCGGCATGGTGCCGACCGCTGATGGTGGACTGATGGTCGCGATTCGGCGTGGAGAGATTTGGAAGATTCACAATCCACGAATCGAGGCACCGGCCGTGCTCCGCATGACACGGTTCGCGGAAGGGCTGCACGAGCCTCTAGGGTTGTTGCCTCTGGGTGACGATTGGCTCGTCGCGCAGCGTGGCGAAGTGACTCGCCTCGTCGATCGTGATGGCGACGGAGAAGCCGATCGATATTTGACTTGGGCTCATGGTTGGGGCGTGACGGGAAACTACCACGAGTACGCTTACGGTCCCCAGCGCGATGGCGACGGACGATGGTGGATCACGCTCAATGTCGGTATTGGGGACGGAGCCGAGGCTCATGCTCCGTATCGTGGCTGGGCCTTGGCTTGTGATGAAACGGGGGCGTGGGAGCCGATGTGTACCGGCTTTCGGTCACCCAGTGGATTGGGGACCGATGCCGCGGGACGAATGTACGTCACCGATCAGCAAGGCGATTGGATCGGCACGTGTTCGCTTCTGCACCTGCGTCCGGGCGTTTTCTTTGGTCACCCACGAGGCCTCGAGGCCAACCCGCATCCCGACGCGACTTGGCCGACGGTCGGTGAGGTTCCTTCCGGTTTGACTTGGCCGGAAGCGATGCAACGCGTGAAGCGGCTGCAACCTCCGGCGGTTTGGTTTCCGTATAAGAAGGCGGGGCAAAGCGCGACGGATATCGTCTGTGATTTATCCGACGGCGAGTTCGGACCGTTTAGCGGGCAGTTATTCGTGGGTGAGTTTCGACTATCCGGGGTTTTGCGGGTCGCGCTCGAGGAAGTCGATGGTCAAATGCAAGGCGCCTGTTTTCCCTTTCGATCGGGATTCGCCTCGGGTGTTTTCCGGCTGTGCATGACCGAGGAAGGGGAGCTGTATGCCGGTCTGACGAATCGTGGTTGGAGCTCGTTGGGGGATTCGTCGTACGGCATTCAACGACTTGAGTGGACAGGGGAGACGCCGTTTGAGATTCACCATATCGAGGCCAAGCCGTACGGCTTTGATCTGGTCCTGACCGATGACGTTGATGCTGGGAGTCTCGTCGACTCCAACGCGATCGAGGTTTCCTCGTACACGTACCGACTTCACCGTACCTACGGGAGCGACGAGGTCGATGGCCGCGATTGCGAGGCAAGGTTCATGGTGGATCCGCACGATCCGCGGCGAGTCCAGTTGCGCGTGGACGGACTTCGAGAACTGTATGTCCATGAAATCCGTTGTCGTGGATTGCGTTCGGCGCGCGGTGAACCCTTGCTTCATCCCACGGGCTTTTACACGCTCAATCGAATTCCGCGAACCGACGCGCCGCGAGACGCGGTGGAACCAACGGATCGCGAGGAGTAACGACCATGTGGCTTCGGATGCTTGTCAGTCAAGCGGTGAAACAGGCGGCTCAAGACCAAGTCCGCAAGTTGCTCAATGAACCGGCTGGTGGCGGACTCCCCGGCGACGAACCTCGCCCGCTCGATCCCGAATCGTTGCGGGCCGATGCGCTGATCGTGTTTGGGAGCGCGGCGGAGGCCGCGGGTTGGGTCGATCTCCAAGCGGAAGTCGAAACTTGGCCGACCGAGCAAGGGACTCTCCACAAGTCCCAAATGGGTGCGGTGAGTTGTTTGGCCTGGATCAACCGCAATTCGCCGCCCACCTTCCTGGAAGACCTCATCGCGTGGGCGCGCCCTCGCCTAGTCGTCTTGGCGGGCTTCGCCGTCGGTCTCGACCCGGACGCGCGCCGAGGCTCCTTGGTGATCGGACAGCAGGTGGCCAAGAGTGGCTCGGAGGAGCTGACGAGTCCGCTGGGCTTCGACGATTCGTCAGGCGCTGGACAAGGTTTGGTGATGGGAAAGCTCATCACCGTGAACGCTCCGCCGGAGCCGGGGGAGCCACGCCAGCGATTAGCGACCGAACACTCGGCCCTAGCGGCTGATCCGGACGCCTATGCGTACGCGGAGATCGCCGAGCGAAAGGGGCGGCCTTGGATCGCCATTCGGGTCGTCTCGGAAGCCTGGGATCATACCCCCAGTGTCCAGCTCAAATCGCTCCTCGATCAGGCGAGTCTAACCGGGAAGATTGGAGTGGCCGTGGGATCGCTGATGCAAGAACCGAAGTCGGCCAGCGAGCTCTGGCGAATTCAGGAAGACGCCATCAAGTTGAGTGATCGGCTGGCCAAGTTCTTGAAGTCATTCCTGCAAGGGCTGGCCTGACCCTCGGTTGTCGGTCTGGCGGGGCGAACTAAGATGACCCCACGAGGAGAATCAAAATGAAAGTGCTGTTGGCCAGTCCACGAGGCTTCTGCGCGGGCGTGAACATGGCGATCGAGAGTCTGGAGATCGCCCTCCGGGAGTTTGGCGCGCCGGTCTACGTCTACCACGAGATCGTTCATAACAAGTACGTGGTCGACACGTTTCGGACTCAAGGTGCGATCTTTGTCGAACAGTTGACCGACGTCCCGTCGGGGGCGACGTTGCTGTTCTCGGCCCACGGTGTGTCTCCTGAGATTCGTGAGATTGCTCGTGAGCGTCGTCTCACGACGATCGACGCCACTTGTCCGCTCGTGACCAAGGTTCATATCGAGGCGGTCAAGTTCGCCAAGCAGGGATATACGATTCTTTTGATCGGCCATGCGGGCCACGACGAAGTGCTGGGAACGATGGGTGAGGCGCCTGAGGCGATGGTACTGGTGGAAAGCGAACAGGACGCATTGACGGTCGAAGTCGATGAGACACGCCCGCTCGCCTACCTGACTCAAACCACGCTCTCGGTTGACGATGCGAACCGAATCATCGCTCGATTAAAGGAACGATTTCCTCGGATCGTGTCGCCCCCCAAGGAGGACATTTGCTACGCGACTCAGAATCGCCAGGAGGCTGTCAAGACTCTCGCCGGTGAAGCCGACTTGGTGTTGGTTCTCGGGAGCCAGAACAGTTCGAACAGTCAGCGTCTCCGAGAAATTGGAGTCGAGCGAGGCATTCCCTCGTACCTCATCGACGGCGCGGCGGATTTGCGCGACGAGTGGTTTGAGAATGTCGCGACGGTGTTGGTGACCGCCGGCGCGAGTGCTCCCGAAACCGTGGTGCAAGAATGCCTTGATCAGTTGGTGGCTCGTTTCGGCGCCACGATCGACGTGCGACAACTACGACAAGAGACGGTGCACTTTCAATTGCCACGTGAACTAAGAACGCTCACCAAGTGAACCCCGGCGAGTTCCTTGTCCATGGACCGACTCTCGGCTCGACGCGCGACGAACGATACGAGAACTTCGTGGTGCACTTGTTGCTTTTCGCGCCGTTCCGTATGCTTACGCCACCTCGCTTGATCATCGGCTGTGGCAAGCCTCGATCGCGGTGAGACTCAACGGCTCTCGTTGTGGGAGGCGACCGGTCGGACGGACGTCTTTGCAGCGTGAGCCGTTTTCTTTTGCGCGGCGCTTTTCGGGGCCGTCCTCGCGCGCTGATTCACGTCGCCTCTTGAGCCGTGCGACGAGTTCTTTCTTGCTAAGTCACTCGGCTTTCGAGACGCGCCCGAGCGTCTTCGACTTCATGCTTCGCGGGTCCATGAGCATAGGGCGCGCGCATGCCGGTCGCGCTGTTTCTCTCCGCCAACACGGGTGCTTGTCGCATCGAGGTGTTCGCGAGTCGTACGACCGTTCCTCCAACTATTCCCGTGAACCGCGCTGGCGATCGAGGTTGGACGTGGCCAGGCTGGGAGCCGATCCAATTCGCGGATTGAGAAACTCGTCGCGCCGAGCCAAGTAAGTTTCAGCCTGTTCCCGCACCGGAGCCGCCAAGCCGTCCGCGAATCCTCGATAGTGGACATCGGAACCTGGGACAAGGAGTTGCTCGAGCCACTGAGTCGGAACTTTGGGGGCTTCCTCTCGGAACAATCGCCGCACTTGAGCCAGGGGAGTCGACGATCCATTTCGCACGGGATGAGTCACGGCGCTGCGGCGCAGATCATGCATCGCCGAAGCGAATTGCTCGGCCCGTTGCCGAGCCGGAGTGCTGTTGGCCGCGAAGGCCGCGATCCAGAGTTGCTCGCGACCCAAGACTCCCTCGTAGTCGGTTGCTGGAAAACTCCGCCGCACCCTACCAGACGCCTGCCCCACGACACGTAGGAGCAAGGCGTCGCACGATTCTGGCACGGCGAGCGTGAGAGACACTTCCATCGCGCCTTCCAACGGGAGTCCCGGAGCGGAGCGAACCCGCAGCGAAACGCCTCGACCTTGCTGGGTCGTGCCGCTGGCCACGACCTGACGTGTGGGAGCCAGCCGTTCAAATCGTTCGACTTCCGAGTGACTCTGATTGGAGTTGGCGTGGCCTCCGACGTTGACCGGCCCGTACGCGGCTCCCGCGAGATCGACATTCGTGCTTCGAGTCGAATCGTCCTTGCGTTCGACCGAGATATTGCCAGCCAGATCGGACGCCATCTGGGCTTGGGGAGAGAAATCGACGACGCGGGCTCGCCCCGTTGTTTCCACGATGCTGTATTCAATCTCGGCGACCGTCGCCGCCGACCCATCGCGCAACCAATGAGTCACCGGTATGCGCAACTCGATCCACTTCTCGCCTGGCAACGGTCCGCGCTGTACGACGTAGGGATCGTCCGATTCGGTACAGGGCTCGCACAAGCTGTTCACGAAGGGAAGCAGAGCCGGCGCATCAAAACGGCTCAACGTTTCGTCGGCTCGAGCAGGGGACGAGACATACGTCAATAAGGCCAACGCGGGAGCGGCGGCGAGAAGGCGGAGAGGACGCGATAGTCCAAGGCGATGCGAAGCTACCATGGGAGCCATTTTCCTGACCAACGACCTCGGGTTCGAACCGAAATATCGATTCGCGCCGCGTCGATGTGCGGCGACCAAGATCGCCTGCTCCCTGGCGACCGATCACACGAACGTGATCTCACAACGAATGTTCATGCTGCAGCGTCCTTACCGTGGTTCATTCGCCATCCTTCCCGAATGACGAGTTTCCCCTACCTGTCGCCAAGCGGTCTCGCCGACTCGCGGCTCACGAACGAACTTGGCTGGGTTCTGGGGATCAGCATCCTAGCGCGGGCCTCGCGGTCGTCAATCGTCCACGTTCCCAAAGCGAAGCACGCTTCTCCCGCCAGACTCGTGCCGACGCGGGAGACTGTCTGCAATACGCTTGGTCCGCGCGATACGTTCATCGATCCCGGGCCGAAAGAAGCTCCGAGGGGACAAGAAGGTCGAGCCAAACCGCTCGGGCTTGGCCCGCTGCGATACGACGACTGCTAGCAGGCAAGCGGATCGCTCGGAAAGACAGCTGGTGTGGCGCCCGAAGATCGAGTCTCGGGGGAGCGGAGTCGAGGCGAGCGAACTAGGGGCCTAGGCCGCTCGTGGCACCGTGGCTGGTGGTTCTTGCGCGGAGTCGAGTGGAGCCACCGTTTCCGCCGAGGAGGGCTCCGAGGTGCTCACGCGCTCTTCCCGTTTCGGAGACCACATTTCAATGAGGACCTCGATCTGACGATCAAGTTCCGCCAGCCGTTCCAAGACTTCGTCTTGTCGGTGGTCCAGTTCTTGAATGCGTTGTTCGTAGGATGCGGATTCCACGAAGCGACGACTCCACGGCCAAGTTCGCGCTTGGTTCACGTCCCTGTGATTCCCTAAGCGTCTGGCCGTACGTATCGACTCGCCGTCCTCCTGGTCTACCGGTTGGCCGCGAAAGTTCGGGTCAGTTAAACAGCGGGGTTTGGGTTGTCTCTGCTCGTCGCGCACGAAAGTGCTGGCATGTGATGCAATGTTTCGCGCGACTCTGATGGGAACGGCTGACCGTATTTAGGGGAGTTCCCACATGTAGACGAGACCGTCCTTGCCCACGGCGACTAGTTGGTGATTGTCGACGAAGCACAACGCCTTGAGTTCGTCGCCGACGCCGGTAAGGACTGGGCCCGGTTCACGGGACTCGATGTCCCAAGTGCGAATCTGTTTTTCCCGGCCAGCGGACGCGAGCCAGCGAGCGTCGGGAGAGACGGCCAAGTCATAGACGAATTCATCGGTGCGCAGCTCCGCCACGGCGCGTCCGGCGGGCAACTGCCAAAACACGATCCGTTGATCCTCACCCGCCGAGATCAGCCACTTTCCATCCGGTGTGAAGCTCAAGGCTCGCACTTTGTCTTGATGCCCGGCCAACAGAACGGGTTGCGGTCGATTGGTGATCCACAGCTTCACGGCTCGATCCTGTCCGGCGGTCGCGAGCAGACGCCCATCGGGGCTGAGGGCGGTTTCGTACACGATGCTCTCATGAGCTTGGCGGCGATCGAGCAGGCCACGGGTCGGATGCCAAAAGCAGACATGCCGATCGTCGCTCCCAGTGATGATGACTCCACGGCGGTCGAGCAGGATGCTGCGCACGTAACTTTCGTGGCGTCCGATGACTCGCTGTTGGATGGGAGCCAACGTCCAGTGGCGCAGTTGGTCATCCATGCCTCCCGAGAGCAAACCCGAATCGTCGGCCAGGAAGGCGAGTGCGAAAACCGTGTTCTCCGAACCGGCGAGCTCGGCTTGCATTGAACCGTCCTCGAGATTCCAGACTCGAATCAAACGATCCTCACCCGCGGTGGCGAGGCGAGTTCGGTCGTGGGACACCGCCAGGGACCAGATGGTCATGTTGTGAGCCCGCCACGTGCGAGTGGGTGGGAGCGGCTCGGCCGAGTCGAGATTCGCGGGGGCGACTCGAGGCGCGACTTCGGGACGCTCGACCTCGGCCGGCTCGTTGTCGGAGGCCTCGGGAGGAACCGACGCGGCGGTTAGGAAGTTCGCATCGGACAGATCGATTCCCATCTCTCGCTCGATCGAAGCGAGTCGGTCCTTGATCTTGATCGCCGACAATTCGTCCGCCCGCGGCGCGGCTTGGCGATACCAGTACGCGGCGCGCAGGGCGAGCGGCTGATGCAGGGGCTCGGTTCTCGCGAGTTCGAACCAGGCATCGCCCAGCGCCAATTGCTCGGAGGCGGTCGTGGGGTTCTCTAGGTCGCGGAGCGCGGTTTGTTTGAGACTCGGGTCGTCGCCTTGCGCGAGGTGGGACAAGCCGATGGCCCACAAGCGATCGCGAACGCAGAGATGGAGTCCCACAAGCCTATGCGCGTGCGGATCGTCGGGGTGGGTTTGAAGAGTCTCGCGGGCCTCGGCCAGCTCGCCGCGATAGCGGCGCTCGGCGCTCAGTTCCGCGCGAAGTTGTCGCACGGTCGTTTGCTGTGTTTCATTCCCCCGGCTGCGCGAAAACAGGAACTGCAAGAGGCTATCAAGCGATTCAAGGCTTGAGTCGCTCGGATGTTGTAACTCGCGAGCCACCAAGGTCTGACTCGCCGCGAGCAGCTCGGGAAACCGGTCAGCGGGGAATTCGCGCGCTAATCGATAGAGGGCTCGCGCTTGGCGATCCGCCGCATCGACCGAGTAGCGATCGGCCCACTGACGGTAGGTCGATTCGATCAGCGTTAGGTTCGCCGAACGCTCCGCGAGCTCCGCCGCCACGCCGTGCAAGGCGTAATCCAGGTCCGGGCGGTCGGAGAAGGACGAGCTTTGGTCTAGGAGATACAGGGCTGTTGTTTCGCAGTGAGGAGGCGTATCGGCTTGCGCGAGCCTCTCGCGAAACAGCTGTTTCACCTCGTTCTCCGCTCGTTCCAGCTGAGCCGGGCTGAGGGGAGCCGAGGCGAGTCGCTCGGCGGGTTCCTTGGCGACCGGTGTGTCCGTATCAACAACGGCCAGCACCACGAAGAGCACGAAGGCGGCCGTCAACACGACGGTCACTCGGATCATTCCATGCAGGGACACAGGCGTAACCTCCACCCGGGGCAGCAGGCGAATCACGACCAAACGCCCCCCAGCCTCTCGCGCTGTGGATCCCGTTGACAGGAGCTGACCGAGGAGGACCGCCGAGTTTTTCAAAATGGCGGCGTGGCATGCCGGTTAGGCAAACCTAACGGGCCACCCCACTTGTCCGAACCTTGCTCCACCGGTCATATTCCGATCGAAGAGGGACTCTTGAAACTCGACTGATTTCGGAGGAATGCGAGCGATGCGACGGGCAAAGATCTCAATCATTGGCGCTGGAAACGTAGGCGCGACGACGGCTCATTGGTGTGCGGCGGCGGAATTGGGCGACGTTGTGTTGCTCGATATTCCAGCGACCGAGGACATGCCCAAGGGCAAGGCGCTCGACCTGCGTCAAAGCTCGCCAATCATGGGCTTTGATTCGGCGGTCGTCGGCACGACCTCGTACGACGATACCGTCGACAGCGACGTGGTCGTCGTGACCGCCGGAATCGCCCGCAAGCCAGGTATGAGCCGGGACGATCTCTTGGCGACCAACGCCAAGATCGTTTCGAGCGTGGCCGAGCAAGTGGCCAAGACGAGTCCGAACGCGGTGGTGATTCTCGTCAGCAATCCACTCGACGCGATGGTGCAACGCTTCCTGCAGGTGAGCAAGTTCCCCAGTTGCCGAGTCCTGGGACAGGCCGGCGTGCTCGATACCGCTCGGTACCGCACCTTCCTCGCCATGGAATTGGGAGTGAGCGTCGAGGATGTGTCGGCGCTTCTGATGGGTGGGCATGGAGACACGATGGTTCCCATGCCGAGCTGCACTTCGGTGGGCGGCATCCCCATTCGCCGGCTGCTCAGCGAGGAGCGGCTCGCGGAGATCGTCGACCGAGCCCGTAAGGGTGGAGCCGAGATCGTCTCCCTGCTCAAGACGGGCAGCGCCTATTACGCTCCGGCCGCCGCGACCGCTCAGATGGTCGAGGCCGTGGTGAAGGACAAGAAGCGACTCATCCCCTGTGCCGCGTATTGCGACAAGGAATACGGGGTGGGCGGCTACTATGTCGGCGTGCCGATCATCCTTGGATCGGGTGGTGTCGAGAAGATTGTCGAGCTCAAGCTCGACGAGCAAGAACAAGCCGACTTCAACAAGAGCGTCGACGCGGTGAAGGAACTCGTGGCCGCCATGGACAAGCTGATGGCGGGCTGAGCCGAGCCCGGTCAGGCGAAGCCATGACCGGAGCGAATAACGCTCCTCGAAAACAACAAAGCCCTCGTTTCGTTACCGAAGCGAGGGCTTTGCTTTTATTGGGCGTTCCGCATTCAGCTTCACCGTCCAGCCCGTTTACGATCGGCATCGGACGACCAAAAGAGCTCTGGTTCGGAAGTCTGCGTTACTTGGTGTGTCTAGGTGGTCCTGGGGCTCTTAGCGACGTGACGAGCCGCGCTCGGCGCGCTGCGAGCTTTTCTGGGTGACAAACGACGCGAATCGTTGCTCGAGTTGCTGCAACGAGGACTCTAGCCAGCCCGACAAGTCAGTCAGCGGATCAGGGAGTTCCGACTCGAGACTCTCGATCGGAGCCTCGGCGACGGGAGCTACCTCGTTGTAGGGCCAAGGGCAGGAGTCGGTTTCATGTTCGAAACTCATGACAAGTCCTCCTTCAACCGGAGACGACCACGGAAGATCTATCGGATAGAAGCAAGGGGCGTACCGAATTGGATCTTCTGATATTGTAACCGCGACCCAAACGATTCATTCACCCTTGTTTTCCCAGCGTCAGCGACACGGAGAAAGGGGCGCGGGTTCACTCGGGGTTTTCGGAAGTTGCTGTGATTCGTGAACAAAACGAAGGCGACAACGTGGCAAAAAGTCAGCAACCCGCCAGCAGCCTTACTCGTTGAAGATTCCCGATCCAGGGGGCTCTTGGAGCATCCACGGGAGTCCAAGCCAGCGAGCATGAAAAAAACCTCCGCACTCCGTCAAATATCAACGCCGGACCATCGAACTTACTGGTGTCAAAGGCGAGCGATCACGCAGGTCGGGCATGCGGTCATCGCCCCTAACAAACGTCGCCCTATCAATTTCAACAGGGCCACCCAGGAGGGTATCTCGAATGATCAAGAAACTTGCGATTGTGGGGGGAGGGCTTGCGTTGTTGGTGGCCCTCCTTTCAACGACCAGCGTGGGGAGCTACGCGACGACGGCGATCAGCCGCATTCGACATCGCGTGGATGACAGTGTCCCCGTGAAGTTCAAGCTGGACGATGCGAAGGAGCAATTGGCTCGCATCGCTCCTGAAATCAACCAGATGAAGTACGAGTTCGCCCGCCAAGAGCTGCAGGTGAAGCGTCTTCATGAGGAGGTGCTGGCCTCGGAGTCCGCGTTGGACGACCAATTGGCCAACATCGTGCGGCTCAAGAGCCACCTCGAGAGCGGTGACACCGTCTTCGTTTCTCGCGGACGCAACTACTCGATCGAGCAGGTCGAGCTCGACCTGAAGCGACGCTGGGATCTGTACAAGACCAACGAGTCGGTGTTGCAGACCAAGCAAGAGGTGTTGCAGGCTCAGCAAGCCGGCCTCGATGCGGCTCGCCAACAGATCGCTGAAACCGAAGCTCAGCGTGAGAAGCTGGAAGTGGAAATCGCTCAGCTCGAGGCGCGGATGCGTTTGGTCGAGGTCGCGAAGACCGCCAGCGACCTGCACTTCGACGACAGCCGCCTGGCTCGGCTCCGCTCGAGCCTCGACGACATCCGCTCGCGGATCCAAGTCGAGGAGCACATGCTCAACACGAGCGAAGCCCAAGACTTCAACGGCATTCCTCTCGATGACGAGGATGAGTCGGTCGACACCTTGGGTGAGATCAACACCTACTTGAGCAACAGCTCGGTCGGTCTCGAGCACTAAAATCTCTCAAGAGAGCGAAGGGGGCGGGTCATATGGCTCGCCCCCTTTTTTTGTTGCTGGAGTGAACGCGGCAAACCGGGGCCGCGTGGAGCCGACCGGAACCGTTGGCTCCCATCCTCGCGGTGTCTTGGCGTCTTCCCCCTACGAAATCGTCCTTGGATCTGGGACGATGCGAGCGGCGGATTGGCGGGGATGAGCGTCATCAAGGCCAGTGTGGCCGCCGGCTCCACGTCCGACATCGCCTCGACGTGATTGAATGCAAGGAGTCCGACCGCATGCCGGAGGATTCACAAGTCGATTCGGTCTTTCCACCACCCGAGCAACCCGAACCGCCTCCCTTCACGCTCTGGATCGATTCCGAAGGCGGTTTCCTGGTCGTACCCAAGTCACGGGCGGTCGTCGGACAGGCGGATCCCGATCGGGCGGTCGACGTGCCGATCGTGGCGGATCTCGAGGCCCAGCATCTCATCATTCACCGCGGCGGTGGTGGATTCCAAATCGAACCGATCGGCGAGGTCTACGTGGCGGGGCGCCGCGTGCGGGAAGTTGAAACGATCGTTTCTGGAGACATTCTGACGCTGAGCGGAGGAGTGCAGTTACGGCTGGAAACACCCAATCCGCTCAGTGGCAGCGCTCGGCTCGTTATTCTTAGCCGACATCGCACTCGCCCCTGGTCCGACGGGGTGCTGCTCATGTCCGACGCCTTGCTGGTGGGGCCATCGCCAAGAGACCACGTGCGCTGCCGAACATGGGAGAAGGGGGTGGTCTTGCATCGACGCGGCGAGGAACTCCTCCTGCGGTTTCCGGCCCCGCTGGAGATCGATGGGAGGATCGTGACCGGCCCAAGTGTGATTTCAACAAAATCTCGTGTTCACGGCCCCGACTTTTCGTTTAGCCTAGAACCGATGAGCGTGACCGATTCGTCCGAGGCCCATTGACGGAGGCGAACGAAACGCCACTGGCAAGAGCGGAGTATTACCGAGCGAAGGTTCACGACAGCGCGGGTTAACATCGCCCTCCGCGGAGCCCGCCCCACTCCGTCGCGGCGATCGAAATGCTCGAAACGAACGTGACTACGGTCCCGCCAGTCCATGATTCGTTCGTGAACGACGTCTCCGTCGCGGGGCTTTGAAGCCCGCAATGGCCATCGCGTTTTCGTCCTCCCGTGTGTGCGGGCGAGGGCGAGTCGATTCCACAGTAAAAGTGATGCTGAGTTGAACTCACCGGCCGAGCCACTCAAAAAGACGACGCCCTACGATCCGGATGCACGGCTCGAGACTCGCGCTCGATTCCGACGGTTCACGCATGCCTGTGGAGCTCGGCCGCTTGATGGTTATACGATCAAACGGGGCATCGGGATCGGTGGTTTCGGCGAGGTTTACTTCGCACTGAGCGATGCCGGCAAGGAAGTCGCGCTCAAACGCATCGAACGCAATTTCGACGTCGAGATGCGAGGAGTCTCGCATTGCCTCAATCTTAAGCATCTCAACTTGATCTCCCTGTGGGACATCAAGATCGATTCCCAAGGCACCGGTTGGGTCGTGATGGAATACGTGCCCGGCCACAGCCTCAAGGATGTGATCGATGCGCAGGACGCGGGGATGCCGACCGAAGGAGTCGCCGACTGGTTTCGCGGAATCGCCTCCGGCGTGCGGTATCTCCACGATCGAGGCATCGTGCATCGCGATCTGAAGCCGGGCAACATCTTTCGAGATAGCGACACCGACGTCGTCAAGATTGGCGATTACGGACTGTCAAAGCTCATCAGCGCCGGCAGCGTGGGGAGTCACACGGAAACGGTTGGCACCTTCCATTACATGGCTCCCGAGGTCAGTCGCGGGAGCTACGGCAAGGAGGTCGACCTCTACGCGATCGGTGTGATTCTCTACGAGATGCTGACAGGTAACGTCCCGTTTGACGGTGAAACGAGCCACGAAATCGTCATGAAGCATCTGACGATGGACCCGGATCTGGGAGTTGTTCCGGCGGACTTTCGCATCTTGATTCGCAGCCTACTGCAAAAGGATCCCACCAAGCGGTGTCGTGACGCGAACGCCATGCTGCAGGGGTTCGAGAATGCACTGCGTGGCGAGCAGCCGGTCGCGCTGGAGAAGGCGGACTCGCGAGGCCGAGACGCGTCTCGAGCGAAGGAGCTCATGTTCATCTCGGATGATCTGCTCGTCATTCCCGACGGAGACGAGATGGTGTTCGGCGAAGTCGTGGAGGTGGTGACCGCCGAATCGATCGAGTTGACCGAGTCGACGCCCGCCGCCGATTCCGTCGCCTTGGGCGACAGCGTGGAATCCAGTCGGCGGCCTAGCGATCGCCGTGGGGACAAAGACGAAGCGACTCCCGTTGCCCGCGAGGAGCCGGCGCGAACCGACAGCGGCCCAGCGAACGACTCGCCAACGGTTCCAGAGCCTCGGCAGGTTGGCGATCGGGCCTTGGCAAGCGATCCTAGTGCGGGCTCGGCGCGAGACGACATGCGAGGCTCGCTCGGGAGCTCATCGACAGCCGATGACACCGCACAACTCGACTCCAAGGCGAAAATCGATCCCAAGGCGATGGCGAAGGTGGCGCCGCCACCGGTTTTGGAGAGTCCGGTGCTCCGGGCCGCTCGACTTGAGGCTCAGGTGGGTCTGATGATTGCCTTGCCGATCCTGCTATTCGCGGGCTCGGAGTATCGCTGGCTCGCCATTCCCGTGTTGTTGGTGCCTCTTGCCTTCGAGTGGATACGCCGGGGGCAGCGAGGCGGAGACCGTGATGGGGACGAGTCGACGCGTTCGTCGGCGACCGTACTCCCGTTCTTTTCGCGAACTCGGGGCGGCTCGGCCTGGTCGCGCTGGGGAGTCGGAATCTGCTTGATCGCCGGTCTCGCTTCGATTGCCGTCAAGGTTGGCCTGCTAACCGAGGCCGAAACGAATCGCTGGCCCAGTTGGGCTTGGATCGTGTTTTGGTTGGCGGGCGAGCTGCTGCTTCTGCTGTTCCTGCAAGCGAATCTCTGGCTGCACCGAATGCGGGGCCAGGTGCTGGTCGTGTTGGCGTTGGGTGGAGCTTGGGGCATTCTCGCCGGTTGGTTGGGGCAACAAATGGAGGTGGGTTGGTCGGCCGCCTACGAATCTGGCTTTCAAGTTCCACGCTGGGTCCAGACTCTTCCCGGCGGCGAACTGTGGATGTTCGGAGCCTTGGGGGCCGTCGTCACGATGTGCGGCAATCCTTCGAGTCGCTTGTCGACTCATCAGATCGGCGCCACGGCATGGCATGGCCTAGCCTGGGCCCTTCTGTGTGGTTTCGCCTTGGACGCCGTGTTGATGATGCCGTGGGGATGGGGCGCACTGAGCTTGGGACTCCTTGAGCTCGCACCGCTCGCCCAGCCCGCGACCGTTGATGATTCATCAGCCCGGGTCGCGTACCCGCCCGCGGCCACGGTGCCTCAGGTCGCTCGCTAACAACCGCACGCCTCACCGCCCGCTCTTGTATCCCACCGCCCGCGCCCGAACCGATGTCGCTGGTTCGCGAGGATTCGAGGGGCGTCTCGTGGAACCACCGCGATGGTATAGTGGAGACTTCGATCGCTCATCGAGACTGGGTGGTCGCGCTTGGGCGGAAGCGACGAGAAGGCATGCGTATGCTGGGTCATTCACGACGAGCCACGTCGATCGCCGAACGTCGTCCATCGAGAGGAGTCCGCAGCATGTCGGCCGCGAATGAAGTCGAAGCAACGTTGGTTGCTCGCATCCGCCGAGGGGATAGCGATGCCTGGGCCGATTTGATTGATCGGTTCGAGGGGCGTTTACGCAACTTCGTGGAGAGCCGTCTCTCGAACAAGGCGGCGGCCGAGGACATTGTTCAGGAGGCCTTTCTCGGGTTCCTGAATAGTCTGCCCAATTACGACGGTCATCGCTCCTTGGAGAGTTATCTCTTCTCGATTTGTGCCTACAAACTGACCGATCACTTGCGACGCGAAGGGCGTCGCCCCGCGATTTCATTTTCCGCTCGTAGCGAATCGAGCGGTCAATGGGAGTTCTCGGGGCATGAGCGCGGCGCGAGCAGCTTGGTACGCAGCGTCGAACGTCGGCGCATCGAGGAGGATGTGCTGCAGCAGACGCTCGACGATCAAATCGCGCGTTGGCAGGAACGCGGCGATTGGGTGAAGCTCAAGTGCATCGAGCTGCTGATCGTGAAGGGTTGGGCCAACAAACGAGTCGCCGAGTCGTTGGACATCACCGAACAGCAGGTCGCCAATTTCAAATTCGATTTCATCGCTCGCCTTCGCACGTTGATTAAGCGGCGCGGAATCAATGAAGACCTCTTTCCGGAACTCTGCGTCGAGGAGTCTTGAGATCGAGTCACCAAGGTCGCGGCTCATCGGGACTCCGAACCTGGGGACGTTGAGCCAGGGGACCTTGAGCTAGAGCGACGTGGCGAGAGACTGTCGGGTCAGCCGCGTTCGTCAAGCTTCGAGTCGACATGGCTGACATTCTCGGTTGGTCGCGAGTCGCGCCCACTTCGGATTCTCGCGTTGGTTTGCTCTTCCCACTTTCACCCCGTCGATCCGGCAGCCGAGAAACCGTATGTGTGGAATCACCGGGGGAGTTTGGACGGACGATACCAAGCGTCTCGACGCCGCGACGCTTGACCGCATGACCGACGCCTTGACTCATCGAGGCCCCGATGATCGCGGTACGTTTCTCGTCGAACGCGGCACCAATGGCGCGGGGGAAACGCGTCCCGGTTGTGGACTCGGTTTTCGCAGGCTGAGCATCATCGATCTGCAAACCGGCCATCAGCCTCTCTGTAACGAAACCGAGGATGTTTGGGTCGCGTTCAATGGCGAGATCTACAACTTCGTCGAGCTACGCAAACGTCTCCAAGGCGCCGGACATCGGTTCAAGACGGAAACCGACACCGAGGTCCTCGTTCATCTTTACGAGGACTTGGGCGAGCAGCTTTTCGAGCAGCTCAACGGAATGTTCGCCATCGCCATTTGGGATCAAAAGCACGGGCGACTCTTGCTGGGCAGGGATCGATTCGGCAAGAAACCCCTGTACTACGCCCAGCAGTCGGGGCGTTTGGTATTCGGCAGTGAGCTCAAAAGCCTCGTGTTGGTACCAGGGCTCGAACGCTCCATCGATCCTCGGTCACTTGATGAGTATCTAACCTATCAATACGTGCCGCATCCCAACTCCATCTATCGAGAGGTGCGCAAGATCCCGCCTGGCTGTTGGTTGAGTTGGACGGCTCGGGAAATGCGGCAAGGACGATTTTGGGAGCCCGCATGGGGCGAGGAGCGCGATTGGAGCCTGCCGGACGCCGAGCGGGAACTTGTCCGACTGTTCGAGGACGCCGTTCGTGTTCGGCTCAGGAGCGACGTTCCCCTGGGAGCATTCTTGTCCGGTGGTATCGACTCGTCGCTCATCGCGGCGGCCATGGTGCGGCAGGCCAAACAAGGCGTGAAGACGTTCAGCATTGGTTTCCCGCATCCCGACTTTGATGAATCGGCTCATGCTCGAGTCGTCGCCGAGGCGTTGGGAACGGAGCATCATGAATTCAGCGTGACTCCTCGGGCTCTGGAACTGCTACCGAAACTGGTGGAGCATTACGACGAACCGTTCGCGGATAGCTCGGCCATTCCCACGTTCTACTTGGCCGAACAAACCAAGGCTCACGTCACCGTCGCGTTGTCGGGCGATGGTGGGGATGAACTATTCGGTGGCTACGAGCGATACCAGGCTGTCAGACTGGGAGCCTGGCTCGATCGCACGGGACCGGTGAAGTGGTTGGCGGCCAACCGTCTGTGGCAGGCCTTGCCCGCCGGAGGACGGCAACGTGGCGTGCTCCGCCGCTGGAGACGATTCGCCGAGGCGGCTGCTTGTTCACCCGAGCGACGATACTTGTTGTGGATGTCGATCTTTGACGAGACGCGTCGCGCGGGACTCTATCGACCTGAGTTCATCGAGCAACTCGATAGCGATCCCGCGGATTTCCTCGTGCAAGCATGGCGACGATCCGCCCCGCGCGATGCGGTCGCACGAGCATCGCTCGCCGACATGCAGACCTATCTGCCGTGCGACTTGATGACCAAGGTCGATATCGCATCGATGGCTCACGGCCTGGAATGTCGCCAACCGTTTCTCGATTTCCGGCTCGCGGAGTTCGCGATCGGACTGCCCACCCGATGGAAGCTACGCGGCCGGCAGGGGAAGTGGCTGTTGCGACGTGCTTTCGCCGATTGGCTTCCCGACTCGATTTGGCGGCGCAAGAAGATGGGATTCGGTGTTCCGCTAGCTCCATGGTTCCGCCAGGAGTTGCGTGACTTATTGGAGTCGAGTTTGGGACAGCATCAGGCTCGCATCTATCAATGGCTCCGGCCGGAAGCCGTACGGGAACTGATTGATCAGCATCAGAAACAGCAGTTTGACCACAGCTATCGGCTCTGGAGTCTGTTGATGCTTGAACTCTGGCTGCAACGCTGGATGGTCGAGTAACCGCGTGCGGGGCGCCGCTGCGAAGGCGCCACGGCGAAGGCGCCACGGCGATGGCGGCGCTCCAACTTCATCACGCGGACTTGGTGGTCGGGGGAATCCAGAGCTGCCGGAGTCAGTTGAAATGAGCCGGATTGACCGGCTCCGCGGACGGAGTGACTCCGAGCGTTGGTTGTCCCGTCACGATGCCCATCATCCAGCGGTTGGCATTGGCGAGTGCCGTCTTCAAAAACGGTTCGCCTCCGCGCGACGCGATGACCTCGGGCTCCCAGCCGCGCGCGTGCAGCAGATGAGCCTGATGCTTCGCCGCTTCGATCAGCGCCGGACGATCAGCCACCTCGAGCAGGATACGAGTCGCTCGTTGGGGGGCGGCCGGGACACTCGGGGTGCGGCTGTCCGGGCCGGGGACCGATGGAGCGATCCAAACGACTCCGGCCAACGGTACTTCGGTCCTCATCAGGAACTCCGCCGCGAACGATGCGGGACCCCTCAGGACGACAAAGATTCGATCGGGATGCACATTGAGTTTGGTCCGAGCCGTCGCGACCAGCTGGCGAACGAGGTCCGATCCCAGCAAGGTATGGGGAGGGTAGGGGGAATGGCCCGGGTTGGGGCGAGCCGATATGCCGGCGAAGTTCCTAAGCGATATCTCCATCATCGCTTCGGTCAATGACACCGTTCGGAGGGCGCCTTCGGTTTCTCCCGATGACTCATCCGCCGAGTCCGCCCAGACGACGAGGGGGTATTGGTACTCCGGCTCGTAATGGAGGGGGACAAGCAGGGTGCCGAACACATCGCCTCGGGAACTGCGTCCCAGAGGCGCGGCGGCTCCCGTGTCGACCACTTGTCGCAAGAGAGAGAAGGGGGAACTAGGCCGCGCCATGCTGAAATCCTCCGTGTGATTCAGCGTTCTACGCGAGCGACTCGGCCAGGGTCAACCGCAAGCAGCGGTTCCAACAGCTAGCAACCCTCTCCGAACAAAGCACGGGAGTTAAGGGAGAGGAGGAGGGGGAAGATTGACGATAGATGTTAGGAATTTTTGTTGACACGGCGCAACCGGATCGTCAAGCTGTACGAGACTATGCGGTCCACAAACCGGACGCTGCCGCCCACTACTTTTCCTTTACGGGCTGGCGCGTTACCCGATCCAAGCCAGGTTACCCCCTCATCAACGACCCGGCCTTGGTTCCACAAGCGACAGTGCGCGACTCAAGTTGACTCGCGCTGGTCTTATTTTTTCGTGGGGTTTCGGGAGCTTCCTTATGGTTCGAATCGTTCGACGAAAGAGACCAGGTTTCACCCTGGTCGAACTGCTGGTGGTGATTGCGATCATCGGGGTGTTGATCGCATTGCTGTTGCCTGCCGTTCAGATGGCCCGCGAAGCGGCTCGCCGTATCGCGTGCGGAAACAATCTGAAGCAGTACGGCATCGCGCTGCACCTTTACCATGACACCCACAAGGTCTTCCCGCCTGCGGGTACCTACGCCAACAACAACGACTGGAACCAGGGCATGGCTCCTCAGTTGGGTTGGCAGCCTCGCATTCTGCCCTACATGGAGCAGAGTTCGTTGTTCGACCGCATCGTGATGACCGACACCAATGCGTGGGCTCGCACGATCGTACTCGGTGGCGTGAACCAAACCCTGGTTTCACAGCAAGTCCCGTACGCCATGTGCCCTTCGGACACTCGTGACCCGGTCGTCGGCGGCTATGCTCAATCGAGCTACGGCGGCAACCTCGGTTCGGTCCGTACGCCTTCGGCTAACGGTTCGTGCAATCAGTTCATGACCGACGGCGTGAACTACATGGCCGGTGGTTGGGCGGATCACGGTAACACCCTGGACAAGAACGGCATCAACGGCATGTTCGGTCGCTTGGGTATCGTGCTCAAGATCGCCGACGTGCAAGCTCAAGACGGTAGCTCGAACACCATCATGGTCGGCGAGATCCTCTTGGACTGCCACGATCACTGGGGTGGTGGTTGGTGGCACTTCAATGCCGCTCCGAACGCCCACGCTTCGACTTCGGTGCCGGTCAACAACATGATGACCTGTGCCCGTAGCGACGCGGAAGCGGCCGAATGGGGTTACTCCCCGGCGGTCTGCCGTACGCAGAGCAACTGGAACTACTCGTGGGGTTTCCGCTCGCGTCACCCGGCTGGTGCTCAGTTCGTGTTCGTGGACGGCAGCGTTCACTTCCTGAACAAGAGCATCAACTACGCAACCTATCAATACTTGGGTTCGCGTAACGATGGTCGTGTCGTGGGTCCTTATTAATCCCACTCGCTTGGGTCTTGATCGGCTTTCGTAGCTGGCCTGGAACCAAGCCAGGATGTCCTGGACATCCACATTGAGACTTGGGGGGAGGGCTTTGGCTCTCCCCCTTTTTTCGTTCTTGCCGCGGTTCGCCGGCAACGCATGTCGATCGATCCGGTTCATCGAATCGGTGTTCCGACTTTGGTGCGTGCGTATCGTCCCTTCGGTCGCGGCAGGGTGACCACGCGTGTCCATTGAACTTGACGCACCGCATGCGCCGGCTTCGAAATGGGCACAGTCGTATTTCACCGCTCCTGTTGCGCGAGCGATTCGAATCGCCAACGACAGGGTC
>JAGQPS010000006.1:0-18975 GCA_020426595.1 Planctomycetales bacterium | reverse complement strand
CTTACGTGTCCGAGGTTTCTCATCATTGATTCGTGAGCGTGGCCGGCGCTGTAAAGTCCGTGCTTTGGGCTTACGCATTTCGTCGGAGGAGTGGGCTGATGAACCGAGTTTGGCTAGGGTTGTCTCTTGCGTTTCTGGCCGTTGGATTGGTCGGTTGTGGCGGCGGTGTCAGCGTTGATGCGGCGAAGGTGACGGGCACGGTGACCTACAACGGCGAAAAGGTCGAGGGCGCCACGGTCCAGTTCATGAACGACGATGGATCGTTGATTTCGACCGGCGTGACCGATGCTAGTGGCGTCTATAGCCTGAGTGGCTTCATCGGTGGTCAAAATGTCGAAGGCGCTCCGATTGGTCATTGCCGCGTTACCGTCCAGAAGATGCCGACGATGGCCTCTGGCGATGGGGGCGGTGAGGACGGCTTTCCTCAGGCTTCGATGATCAACCAGACGATGAATGCGGATGGAACTCCCAAGGAGCTCGAGTCATTGATTCCGGCCAAGTATTCCGACCCGACCAACTCGGGCCTGGAGTTCACCGTCGAGAAGGGCAAGGACAACGTCTACAACATCGAATTGGTCGACTAACGTCGTTCGCTTCATGCGAGCCTTAGCGGACCAGCGAGAATTGGGGCCGGTCGGGGATTCCTCGGTCGGCCCTTTTTTCGTTTGAGGTCGCCTAGTTGTCCGTGACCGACTCCAGGGCTGGCGTTTCGACCCGAGTCGCTTGGTACAATGTTGGGGATTGACGCTTGGTTTGGCGGACTTGTTACTTCCAGCTTCGACCAGACGCGATCCGACAGTGTGACGTTATCGAATTCGCCGACGATTGGATGGTGAGCCGACGCGGTTCATGCGGGAGCGAATGCTCTTGGTTATCCGTTCGGACGTTGAGATAGGAATCTCTCATGGGAAAGATACCGGCCGGCGACTCCCCCTCTTCGTCCCCACGCCGTGGCTGGCTTTCCAAGAAGTGGACGCCTCTGATCGTGGTTGGTCTGGTGCTCGCGATCGGGGTCGAGGCTTACTGGGTCTACGGTTGGTTTCGCGTCCAGTGGCTCATCGATCAGGCCCATGAACGGGCGGACCTCATGGACTACCCCGGCGCCGAGCAGCTCTTGTTACAAGCCGATGCGTTGAGGCCCCAGTCCCCGAATATCTACTTGGAATTGGCGGCGCTCCGGCGACTCACGGGAAACACGCGCGAGTTCGAGTCTTGGATCGAGAATGCCGAGTCGGCGGGGGCTTCGGAAGAGGATGTGTTGAGAGAGATTCTCTTGATGCGAACCCAGGTCGGCCATATCGACTCGGAATCCGAGGAGTTTCAGAAGTTGCTCGCAGTGGGCGAACTCTCTGATCGTTACGCCGCGGAAGTTTACTACGCGATGGTGAAGGGGTACTTGGCGAGTTACCAGGTCCTTCGCGCCGAGGATGCGGTTAACTCGTGGCTCAACTGGCGCCCCGATAGCGTCCAGGCTCGCTTCCTTCGGGGCAACATTCGGTACCGCTTCGGCCAGATTGATCAAGCGATCACCGACTACCGCTTCGTGCTGGAGCATTCACCCGACAACGCCGAAGCGCACCTGTTGCTCGGCTTGTTGCTCAACGAATCCGGACGCGTCGAGGAAGCCTACGAGCATTTTGATCGGTCCCTCGAGCTTCAACCCGACTCGGCCGAAACGCAATTGGAATTGGCTTACTGCGCTAAACAGTTGGGATACGAGGAACGAGCCAAGGAGCTGGCCGAGGCATTGCTCAAGACCGACGATCCGCCGCGTCGCGCGAAAGCGATGGAGCTGCTGGCGAAGTTGGCCATCGAAGGGGAGGAGTACGAGCGAGCGCGGGAATTGTTGGAGCAGGCCTTTCGCACGGCTCCGCCCAACGGTGAGTTGTGCCACATGATGGGTACCGTGCTGTCACTGACCGGCGATACCGAGCGGGCTCAGGTCTTCATGGACCAAGCGGCCGGCTTTCGTGACCGGCACGATCGCATTCAGGATCTGACCAAGCAACTCATCGATGAGCCCGATCGCGATGATTTGAGACTGGAAGTCGCCGAGCTCATGTTTCGTGACGGCCAGGAAGAACCGGGAGCAATGTGGCTCCTGACGATTCTTAAGAACAATCCCGATCACCTGCCCAGTCACCGGTTGCTGGCGGCCTATTATCAACGGATTGGCCAACCTCAAGTGGCCGCGGTTCATCGAAAGAAGGCGGCGGAGCTGGCCGAGGCAGCCGACTCGACCTCCTCGGGGGGGGAGGGGAGCGACGGATCCTGACCTCCTTGGCGCTGCGGTTTCTTCCGGTCACGCCAAGTTGGGTTGGCTGGGCGATGTAGTTGCTCGTCCCTGCGGGGTTCGCCTAGACAAGTCGCATCGGTTTGGGATAAACTTCGGGACTCATTCTTTGTTTGCCTTCGGCAGTAGTCCGCCCGTTTCGCTTTTGATACCGGTTTTGGAGGAGTGAATGGTCAAGTTGCAGGTACGCGATCGCGAGTCGATTCAAGACGCGGTTCGTCGATTTCGAAAGCTGGTTGAGCGAAGCGGCATCAAGAAGGAAATGCGTCGACGCGAGTACTACGAGAAGCCGAGCGAAGTCAAGCGACGCGCGCGGCTCCGCGCCGAGCGTCGAGCCAAGCGGGCTCGCATTGGCTGAGCCTCTGGCCTGATGACTCGCGGTACTTGCTCATCGAGTTGACCGGCTCGCGGTGTCGCTTTGGTGACTCGCGGAGCCGCTTTGATGTGCCTTTGAAAGTGCCTCTCATCGGGCCTACGAGATCGCATCGGTCGAGCTTGCACTGCCGCATGCTGATCCTCGACTCAGCTCGAGGTGACTCCATCGCTAAGCGGCATGTGGCGAAGTGACGGAACTCCATGTGCCCGCGCCGAGTCGCTGGCCTTGGATGACTTCCCGGCGAGGTCGGTGCACGCGGTCGGTCGGCTCGGACCGGTCGAGCTCTAGAACGCCGCGGTCGTGGGAAGCAAAGAATGATCCGAGAGCCAATCGGCGAAATCGATTGGGACTCGATCGACAGGAAACAATGAGCCGCGTTTCGATGCCTTGTCGGAACGCGGCTTTTTTATTGGGATGATTCGTAGGGGGCACGCGGCCCGTTCGATCAGCCGAGCGTTGGCTCCCTCGACACGGACGAAGTAGCCCAGGAGCGATTCGCTTCCGTTATGCCTTTCTGGGTGGAAGCGTCGCCTCGCCAGAAGCGGAGATGCGTGGGATGACAAAGACGGTGCAAGTCCAGCTAGGGCCTCGCAGTTACGAAATCCGCATTGGTGCCGGAGCCCTGGCTCAAGAGAGTGAATGGATCGTCGCGAATCTCAAGCCTTCCCACGTGCTGATCGTTGCCGACCGGAGTGTCGTGGCGCTCGCCGATCCGTTGCAACGCAAGCTAACCGCGGCTCATGTGCGGTGCGACTTATCCGTTGTTCCTTCGGGCGAGACTTCCAAGTCGGTGGCCGCGCTTGAGCGGCTCTGGCAGGCATTTCAAACCGCGGGGGCCGACCGGCAGTCCGTGGTCGTGGCGGTTGGCGGAGGAGTCGTCGGTGACCTCGCTGGGTTCGCGGCCGCGACTTACATGCGTGGATTGCGGTTCGTTCAGATTCCCACCACTTTGCTCGCGCAGGTCGACAGCAGTGTCGGCGGCAAGACCGGAATCAATCTCGCGGCTGGGAAGAACTTGGTTGGAGCCTTTTGGCAGCCGACCTCGGTCTGTATCGATACCGACTCGTTGAAGACGCTGCCTAAACGTGAGTTCGTCTCGGGGCTGGCCGAAGTCGTGAAATACGGAGTCATTGGTGACGCCGCGCTGTTCGCGCGGCTCGAGTCGTACGCCGACGCGTTGCTTCAGCGCGAGAGCGAAGTCCTTGCCGAAGTCATCGCGGACTGTTGCCAAGCCAAGGCCACCGTCGTCGAGCAAGACGAGTTCGAACAAACCGGGTTGCGAGCCAGTCTTAACTACGGCCACACTTTCGCGCACGCGTTCGAGCGAGTCTATGGCTACGGACAATTGCTGCATGGCGAGGCGGTCGCCATGGGGATGGCTTGCGCCGCTCGACTAGCCGAGCAACTTGGCATGTGGTCGAACGATGACTCCCAGCGTCAGGAGCAGTTGCTTCGTCGGCTCGGATTGCCCGTCTGGCTCACGCCGACCGATCTCGACGAGATCCTCGCGGCGATGACCAAGGATAAGAAGGCGGCTCATGGCCGGCTCAAATTCGTTCTGCCGACGCGACTGGGGCACGTTGAATTGGTCGAGGGAATCGACATGCAACGCGTGAAGGACGTGCTCCGCTCGGCCATGACCGAAGGTTGAGTTCCTTCGGCCATGCGGGACGGCGATTGCCCGTCGAGTCCATGCGCGCTGGGCGTGTCGCCTTGCCGATATCGCTCGACAGGGAACCGCACCGTGGCCTCAGCGATCCTGGTCCCTCGGCGCATTCGGGCGTGCGGGAGCGGTGCGCTCAGGATTGTTACGACCGTTGTCGCGAGGTTGCTCGGCCTTCGCCGCCCATTGCTTGAGCACTTCTTGAGCCGCTGGGGTGCCGTAGTTTTCCAGTCGGCCGGACGACACGATGCGACTCGCGGCTTCAATCATCCGAGCTCGAAATGCGGGGTTCGTTTCACCGAGCTTCTCCAATTCAGCGGCGATGCGAGCCACGTCTTCCTCCGAGGCCTCGCGATTGATCAGCGGACCGACGTGACCTCGAAACGTCTCGTCATCCATGCGCTGCATCGCGGCTTGGCGAGGGTCCATCGGAGGTTGTATTCGCGAAGAGAGTTCCTCCCAAGATTGCCCCGTCGCTTCACAGAGGTTCTCGAGCACCTTGGGCGCGTCCGCTTGGATGCTCGGTTGAATCAACGCGAAATTCCCGACGACTTCCTCCCCCTTCACCACGAGAATCGTCATCGCGACCGTTCGGTTGAGTCCCAGCGCGCCTGGACCTTCCGGGCCGTCCAACGAGACGCCAAGCACGATATCCTCGGGGAGTGCTCGTCGTGCGTTGCCGGCCCACTGACGAGTCGCCGTGGGATCGTCGGTGAGGAAGATGAGCGCGGCACGCGGGCGAGGCGATTCGAACTTGGTCAGGCCCATGGTGAGCTGGCGAACAAGACCAATCGCCGGCCGACTGAGTTGATGCACGAACATGATCAACCGCACGTCGTCATCCTCGCCTGGGCCAAGATCGTGATTGGTCGGCGGATCGGCCAAGAGATCTTGCACGGAAAACGCCGGCAGTGGCTCGCCCACCTGCGGACCGCTGAACACGGCTTCGTCATCATTCGCTTCCTGCGCGACGACCAGCCGCGCTAGGGGCGATTGCGACGCGACCAGCGCTGGTAAGCAACCGATCACGCAGAGACCGACGACGATCCAACGGCGGACCGGCGAATCGTTCAATCCTCGTACGATCAACGACATGGCAAGCGGCTCCCAGATTGCGGCTCAGAGCGGGCGTCGAGCGGTAGGTTCGAGTCGGACAGCAGGAGTGACGAAAAAAGGCCGCCACTTCCCTGGGGAAATAGCAGCCTTGAGTTTGAGCCGGATCGACTTGCCGCCGCAAGTTCCCGCCGGCGACTTGGTGGAAAATCAATCCCGATCGGGGAGACTATTCGCCGGTCTTCCAATCGAACACGGACAGGCCGTTAAGGTCGCGAACGAAGATCTGGCCACCGCATACGGCGACGTGAGCCCAAGCTTCCGCTTCGACGACTTCACGGCGGCTCATGATCTTAAGCTCCGCTGGATCGGCGTCGATCAACAGCAGTTCGCCTCGTTCGTCCAAGGCCAAGATGAGATTGCCATTGGCCACGAGACTCCAGTACTTGCCGAAGGGAGTCGAGGTCCAGGCTGCTTCACCATCTTCCAAGTCGAGGCAAGTGAAGCGCTGATTCCGCAAGTGCAGGAATAGGTGGTCGTTGATCACGACGGGGCTCGACATATAGCCCTGCTGACGGTTGGACCAAACGGTTTCGACGCTCCATTGATCGTCACCTTGTTTGATCTCGTAGAGAAACGACTCGCCTCCGTACGAACTGGTGAAGATGCGATTGCCAACGACGGTCGGAGTCAGAATGTTCATGCCACGAAAGGCGGGCACTTCCTGCCGCCAAAGCACCGTTCCGTCCTCGGCGGAGACTCCGCACAGCGATTCCCGAGTCTGCACGAGAAACTGATCGACTCCCTCGATCGATGCCTTGATCGGAGACGAGAAGGCACTCCCCATCATGCCGCCGCCATCATCCAGGCTCTTCCAAACGAGCTCGCCCGTCTTTCGATCGAGTTTGACAAAGCCGCCGCCGGCCTGCACATAGACGTAATCGCCATCGACCAGTGGCGAGCAAACGAAACCGAAGTCGGGCAGGGGGGTGCCGAGCTGTTGTGGAAAGTCAAACCGCCAAACCTCCTGGCCGGTCTCTCCATCGAGACAGACCAACACGTCTCGCATGCCGGCGACGTACAGCAAACCGTCGGCGTAGGCGGGAGTCGACCGAATCCAATCGCCGTTCGCCTTGGCGAAGAAAGGGACCTGCATCGCGCCGGGCCACGCGACGCTCCACAATCGCTCTCCGGTGGCTCGATCAAGGGCGGTGACTCGCTCGTCCTGTTCGTCGACCGTTTCGGTGACGAATACCTGGGTCGCCGTCACGATGGGACCGCTATAGCTCGGCCCCAAGTCAACTCGCCATTTCCTGACCAAGTTCGACTCGTCGAGCGACTCGCCCCATCGTTCATCGACCACGGTGCCATCGCGACGAGGCCCACGCCACTGAGTCCATTCTCCCGAGGCCTCGGCATCGCCAGCCGACGCTTGTGCCACGACGGATGCTTGTGCGGTGGCATTCTCCTGGGCTCGAGATGAAGTGATCAAGCCGGCGGACGCGGTGGCCACGGTCCCCAGCAGGCCGAGGGTACGTGAGAGCGAACGGAAAGGCGACATCAGGAATTCCTTTGCACGGCCGGCGCGTGTTGAGATTGAGGTTGGAGGGTCGACAAAAACGTGTTCAATATGCTCAAGCGGTCGCAAAAGACCGCGTACTGAATCTCGCCGCGCACTTCTTCGGACAGGGCTCGTCCACCGAGGATGATGGGGACTTGCTGTCCATGTTTCGCGAACAGCTCGTTGTATTGCTCGACAAACGTCGGTACGTCATCGATCGCCGACACGCTGAGCCAGAACAACCGCGGCCGCAGCCGATCGATGGCTCGTTCCAGCGAGGAAAGCGGCACGTTGCTGCCTAGATTGACCGCCCGATAGCCATGCTCGCTCAGCACGAGCTCCACGAGCGTCGAGGCCAAGGAATACGGATCGCCGGCGGGAGTACCGCCAATCGCCAAGGGCGCGTCGGCGGCGGGTGGCTTGACCATTCCACGCAGCTCATACAGACAGCGGGTGATGATCTCGCAGCCCAATCGCTCCTGATAAACATCGACCTCGGCGCATTCCCACCGGTGCCCGACTTCCTTCATGATCCGAGCGATCAACTTGTCGCCGAGTTCCCAGATGGCATGCCCCGACAGGAATAGCTGGATCAGGCATCGTCGGAAATCATCCATCCGACCTTCCAGGATCGAGCGCAACGCTTGCTCGAAGGACTCCTCGATCGAGTCCGAAATCACGTCGTCGAGCGTCGGTAGTCCGATCAACTCGGGGCGAGCCAGCCGCATCCCTTGGTGCCGGGCGAAGTCGAGGATGGAGCTGCGAGGGATCTTGCGGTGCCCCCCCGCGGTCTTGGACGTTTGAATCGCACCGCGATCGCACCATCGCTTGAGCGATGATTCACTGACGCCAAAAGCCTCAGCGACGGTTCTAGGAGAGAACGAGCGATCCGGCATGACCAACGATGTCCGTGTGAGGAGAAGTCGCAATCCGATCGGCCGTGGAGGTTGTCATTCCACCACCGCCTACCTACAACGCTCCGGCCAACGCGAATGACTTCATCAACCCCTCATGGTTGCCCTCGGGTCCGACTTTGAAAAGGCTTCTTTGCGGCTGACCGTCGCGGATTCCCGAGGGACATCGGAGTGAGGGGTGGAGCAGGGCCACAGCTTAAAGTGAGGGAGTGGTCAATGCGAGTCGCGATCGTGGGTGCCGGTATTTCGGGGCTCGGCGTGGCCTGGCAGCTTGCGGAGCATGCCCAGATTGATTTGATCGAGGCCGAGCCGCGAATCGGTGGGCACGTTCATACCGTCGATGTCGACGATCCCCTGGGACCCCTCGCGGTCGATACCGGCTTCATCGTCTTTAACGACTCGACCTACCCAGGTTTCCTCCGGCTGATGGAGGAGCTCGGTCTCTCCGGCCGACCCACGACCATGAGTTTCAGCGTCCGGGACGACGCTGGAGACTTGGAGTATCGAGGCGTCGATCTGCCGGGATTGTTCGCCCAGAAACGCAATCTCGTCCGCCCCAAATTCTGGCGTTTGCTGAGCGACTTCGTGCGTTTCAAGCGAGCGGCGAGTCGCTTGACGGATGAGCGCGAGCAAGTCTCCGTCGGCGAGTTCCTACGCTCGGAACGCTTCTCCGACGTGTTTGTTCATTCCTATTTCCTTCCGATGGGTTCGGCCGTTTGGTCTTGCCCCCGCGAGACCTTCGAGCGATTCCCCATTCGCTTCATCATCGACTTCTACCGCAATCACGGGATGCTCGGAGTCCAGCAGCGGCCGCAGTGGCGTGTCGTCCCAGGAGGCTCTCGCGAATACGTTCGAGCTCTGCTGAAACGGCTGCCGCTGCAGGTGCGAGACGACACGCCGATCGAGCGGATCCAGCGGCATGCCGCTGGTGTCGAGCTATTCTCGCGTGGCGCGTCGATTGGCCGTTATGATCATGTGGTCATGGCGTGCCATGCCGATCAGTCGCTCCGCATTCTCGGCGACCAAGCCACCTCGCTGGAGTCCGAATTGCTCGCCGCGTTTCCCTACGAAGCGAATCGCGTTCAGCTTCATACCGATGCCTCGGTCATGCCGCGCCGGCGAGCCGCGTGGGCTTGTTGGAACTACCGCGCGGATCGTGCCGAATCCGAAAAGGCCTCCGTGACCTACTGGATGAACTTGCTGCAAGGGTTCAAGGCGAAACGCGATTACTTCGTCACGTTGAACGATCATGGCCAGATCGATCCAGACAAGGTCATTCGCACGATGGTCTATCACCATCCGGTGTTCAGCATCGGTCGCGCGGTCTCCCAGCAGCGACACCACCAACTGATCGACCACCATCATATTTCCTATTGTGGCGCGTATTGGGCCAACGGTTTTCATGAGGACGGGCTGCAAAGCGGCTTGCGAGTCGCCGAGCGACTCTTGCCCCGGATCACTCAAGCGGACCATCGGCATCAGGAGGTCCGCTAATGCTGAGCGCGATCTACGAGGGAGAGGTTCGTCATGTGCGCACCGCGCCGGCTCGGCACGCGTTCACTCGGAGCTTCAGTTGGCTGGCGATCGACCTCGACGAATGGCCCACGATATTTCAAGGGCGTTGGCTCTGGGGGCGGCGTGGTTTCTGGCCCTACAGTGTTCGTCGACGCGATCACCTCGGCGATCCTGGGACCTCCCTGAAGGATTCGATCCATGATTGGATCGAGAGCACGGGTCGCCCAAGACCATCGGGGCGAGTCGTGATGTTCACGCTGCCAGGATTCTTCGGCTTCGCGATGAATCCCGTTTCGATGTACTTCTGCTTCGATCCGCAAGAGCGGTTGCAATGGGTGGTGGCGGAAGTCAATAACACGCCTTGGGGCGAGCGTCAGTGCTACTTGCTTGACCCGCGACAGGAGGCCGCTGGGCCTAGTTCGATCGGCAAGTCGATGCACGTCTCTCCGTTTCTGCCCATGGATCTCGATTACCGCTGGGCGCTGAACTGGACGGAATCGCGTCTCGGGGTTTCGTTTCATTGCCGTCGCTCCAATGACACGCTGCTTTCGGTCTCGCTCGATTTGACTCGCCATGAATGGTCCGCCGCGCGATTGCGCCGCTGGGTGTGGCGGCATCCGCTGGGCGGGCTCGGCGTTTGGCTCGATATCTATTGGCAAGCGGTGCGTTTGAAATTCAAAGGGGTTCCCATTCACTCCCATCCCCGCAAACGTGAACTGGCTCGAGTCCCCGATGTAAAGGCTAGTCGATGATCGTCAATTCGAAACCGAATCGCGAACCGTGGTCGACTCGTTGGTGTCGCAATCGGGTGCTTGCTCGCCTCAAGGGGCTCGAGCATGGAACCCTCGATCTCAGCGACCCCTGGGGCGAGTTGAGCTGGCGAGGCGCGGACGCCAAGTCGAGTGCCGTCGCGGGAGACCGTGATTCCTCCGCTCCGCATGCTCGGATCGACGTCCATGACGGCCGGTTCTATCGGCGGATTTTCTCGGGCGGAGATATCGGCGCTGCCGAATCTTGGATGGCGGGGGAATGGACGAGTCCCAACGTCGTCGATGTCGTCCGTTTCTTTATTCAAAACCTCTCCGCGCTCGAACGCTTGGATCGGGGCTGGGCCTCGCTGAGGCATTGGGGATCGCGCTGGCTCCACTGGCGTCGCGGTAACTCGCTACGCGGCTCGCGCCGAAACATCAGCGCGCATTACGATCTGGGCAACACCTTCTATCAGACGTTCCTCGATCCCACGATGGCCTATTCCGCCGGCCTCTTTCGCGATAGCGCGACCAGCATGGAGCAGGCATCGCGGGCGAAGTTCGACCGCATCTGCCGCAAGCTCGATCTGCAAGACGACGACCATCTGCTCGAGATCGGCACGGGGTGGGGAGGATTCGCGATTCATGCGGCCCAACACTATGGCTGCCGAGTCACGACGACGACGATCTCGCGCGAACAGTATGAGTTCGCGGTCGATTGGGTGCGCCGCGAGGGGCTCGAGCACCGAATCGATGTCCGGTTTCAAGACTATCGAGAGTTGAGCGGGCAATACGACAAATTGGTCTCGATCGAGATGATCGAAGCGGTCGGCCACGATCACCTGGGCCAGTACCTGGCGACGTGTCGCGACCTGCTGCGTCGCGACGGCGTGGCGGTGCTGCAGGCGATATTGATGGTCGATCAACGGCACGCGCGTCACTTGCGTTCGTCGGATTTCATTCGCGAGTACATTTTTCCGGGCGGTGATTTGCCCTCGGTTGGTTCGATCGTCGATCACGCCACGCGATTCACCGATCTACGACTCATGCACTACGAGGAGATCTCGGAGCACTATGCCGAGACCTTGCGACGCTGGAGGCGAGCCTTCGAGGCGCGAACCGAGCAGCTCGAGTCGTTGGGATTCGATGCCGCGTTCCGTCGCATGTGGGTTTACTACCTCGCGTACTGCGAGGCGGCCTTCACCGAACGACAAGTCAACAGCGCGCAGCTGGTCTTGGGAGCTCGGAACTGCGCGAGCCGGGCACACGAACGCTTGGCGCCGATCGCGGCCGACCTCGCGCCCCGGCAATCGGTCGAGTTGTCCAACCTCGCCACAAGCTCGCTGTTGGGAGCCGCCCGCGAGAGAGTTTTTCTCGGCGAGGCGACTTCATGAATCCCGGCTTGTTGTGGCTCGTGGGATGGGGAGCCGCCGCTTGTGTGATGGTGGGAGTCTGGTGGGTCCAGCGACGCTGGGGCAATGCCGGCATTGTTGATGTGGTGTGGAGCTACCTGGTCGGCATCCTCGCGATCATGTTCGCTTGGGGATCCGATGGGTTGCCGACTCGACGAATCATCGTCGCGCTACTCGCGGCCTTCTGGTCGATTCGTCTTGGTACGTATCTGTGGATCCGCGTCCGCTCGCACAAGGAAGACGGCCGCTACGCCGCCCTCAAGGAACAATGGGGCGATCAGGCGTCTCGGCGGATGTTGATCTTCTTTCAGTATCAAGCATTCGGCGCGGCGTTGTTCGCGCTCCCAATGCTGATCGCGTCCCGCAACGGCGCCGAGTTGAATTGGATCGACGGACTCGGCATAGGCGTGTTCGCGATCGCGACTCTCGGTGAAGCGTTGGCCGACCAACAACTCGCCGCCTTCAAACGCGAACCATCCAACTCGGGGCGAGTCTGCGATCGCGGGTTGTGGAAGTATTCGCGGCACCCCAATTACTTCTTCGAGTGGTTGCACTGGTGGGCGTACGTCGCGTTGGCTTGGGCGGCACCCCATGGCTGGATCGCCTGGCTCGGCCCAATCGCGATGTTCTACTTCATCGTGTTCGTGACCGGCATTCCGCCGACTGAAAAACAGTCGCTCCTCTCGCGGGGTGAGGCGTATCGAGACTACCAGCGGCGGACCAGCGCGTTCTTTCCTTGGTTTCCACGTCGCGCCTCATCCGAGTCCTGATTCAACTTTTCAGACAAGGCGATGCTCATGGCTAGTTCGACTTTCGTTGCCGGGTTGTTGCGTGGAATCGAAGCGGGCTGGATTCCGGAATGGGTGACGCGTTGGGGCATTCGGCGGCTCTGCGCCAAGCGACTGGCGACGCTGCGGGCCCGCGGTTTCGAGGCGGGACGCGATCTGGATGACCGGTTCTATCAGCAATCGATCGACGGGCCGATCGCGCTCGTCCCCGAGAAGGCCAACGAGCAACACTACGAGGTGCCCGCGGCCGCCTTCGAGATGATGCTCGGACCTCACCGCAAGTACAGCTCCTGCTACTGGGAACCGGGTGTGAGGGACTTGGAGGAAGCCGAGCATCGGTCGCTCGAGCTCAGTTGCGAACATGCCGGCCTGGTTGATGGCCAGGACATCTTGGAGCTCGGCTGCGGCTGGGGATCCTTGACCTTGTTCATGGCTCAGCGATATCCCCACAGCCACATCACCGCCGTGTCCAATAGCGGATCGCAGCGCGAGTTCATCATGGCCCGAGCCCGTGAACTTGGCGTGGCCGATCGCTTGCGGATCGTGACGGGCGATGTCAGCACCTTGCAGCTCGACGGGACGTTCGACCGAATCGTCTCGATCGAGATGTTCGAGCACATGCGCAATTACCGCCAGCTGATGAAGAAGTGTCGAGCGTGGCTGCGAGCGGACGGCGCGTTGTTCGTGCATGTGTTCTGCCACCGTCATTTCACCTACCCCTTTGAAACGGAAGGGGCCGAGAATTGGATGGGCCGTTACTTTTTCTCGGGCGGCATCATGCCATCGGATGACTGGCTGCTCAGGTTTCAAGAGGACTTGGTGTGCACGCGGCAGTGGCGTTGGTCGGGTGAACACTATCAAAAGACGGCGGAAGCCTGGCTCGATAACATGACTCGCAACCGCTCTCGGCTCGAGGCGCTCTTCGCCGATGTCTACCCAGGACAATCGCCCGCCCAGTGGTATCGCCGGTGGCGGATGTTGTACTTGGCTGGAGCCGAGATGTTTGGGTTGCGCGACGGCGCGGAGTGGTATGTCAGCCACTATCGATTCGAGCCTCGTGGCTCATCCCAGGAGCTCACTCGCGAGGGCGATGAGCATGCCTGGGAACACGGGACGCCTCGGGGTGAGCTTGTCGGCTGACGAGACATGCTTTTACACTGATCGACTCGCGCCCGCGCGCTCATGGATCGGGATTGGATCTTGAGCCTTGTTCCCCACGAAGTGTCGCGAATCTTCGTGAGGCGAGCCACGCGGGACGCGCCGGGAAGCATTCCGATTCGATCAGAAAGATGTCGCTCATGGATCGCCGCTCATTGCCCCTCTTCTCCAGTGCCGATTCGGACGCAGCATCACCCGAGACACGCGATTACACCTTGTCGCCTCGGGAACGACGTGTCTTGGGCGTGTTGATCGAGAAAGCCAAGACCGTGCCCGACTCGTATCCCATGACGATCAACGGGATCGTCACGGGGTGCAATCAGAAATCGAATCGCAACCCTCAGATGACATTGACCGAGGATCAAGCGGAGGAGGCGGTCGATTCGCTGCGAGCCCGTGGGCTTGTCGTCGAGATCCAGGGGAATGGGCGAGTCGTCAAGTATAAGCATCAGGCGTACGACTGGTTTGGAGCCAGCAAGGTGGAACTTGCGGTCCTGGCCGAGTTGCTCCTGCGTGGCGAGCAAACGCTCGGCGATCTGCGGGCTCGCACGAGTCGCATGGAGCCCATCGCCGACTTGGGCGAGATGCAGCGGATCGTTGGGGAACTCGTTGGGCGAGGCCTAATGCAGGCGTTGACACCGGCGGGGCGCGGACAGGTCGTCTCGCACGCGATGTACTTGCCGGAAGAGCAAGCCGAGTTGGGCGCTCAGGTGGAGTTCGCACCGTCGGGCGCTTCCTCCGAGTCCCCGATCGCGAGTCGCCCCGCGAGCGCGGCGGTCAACGTGAGCGCGTCGGTAAGTTCCGACGAACTCGAGTCACTTCGCCGTACGGTCGAGGCGTTGGCCGATCGGCTCCAGGTCGTGGAAGATAAGCTTGAGTCGTTATTGGGATAGTCGGCGGTTGGACGAGCCGATCGCGGTCTGTCGCGGCCCGGTCTGTCGCGGCATTGGGACAACGAGCATGGGGCGAAACCGCCTAGCCACGACCGACGCTCGATGATCCGCGGTACCTACGGCGTGGCCGAGGGAGGTAGCTCGGTTTCGGTCGGCGCTTCTTGGTCGACGGGACGTTTGGGGCTTGTCGGCGCCGCGTAATCGACGGGAATACGGATTCGGATCTTCGCGCCTCGATCCGCTGTTTCCGCCCACAGACGCCCGCCAAACGTCTCGCAAATGGCTTTCGCGATCGAAAGACCGACTCCCAGCGAATCGGCGTGAGTCGTGACGAACGGTTGGCAAAACCTTGGAAAGTTGCGAGGGTCGATGCCTGGCCCACTATCCTCGATCGTGATCTCGAACGCGTCATCGGCCGTGTCGACCGCCACGGAGATCCGACGCTCCGTCGCATCGCTGCCCACGATGGCCTCGATCGCGTTCTGCATCAGATTCGTGATCAGTTGCCGCATCAAGATGCGATCGAAATTGGCGACGCAGGGGACAGCGGGGAAACGAGTCTCGAGCGTGATCGTGCTTTGCTCCAACTCCGATTCCTGAAGTGACAAGGCCTCGTGGACCGTTTCAATCAGATCATTGGGGCGAGGTTCGGGGGCCCGCTTCTGCAACCACCTCGTCATCCGACGAAGCGACTCGCCGGTGCTCCGGGCTTGATCACTGATGCGATTGAGCCACTGGTCGATCTTCTCGGTCATGCCGGTGTTCGGAATCGATTGCAGCTGCAAGCGACTTGCTTCGGCGTAATTGGTGATTGAGAAAAGTGGCTGATTGAGTTGATGGGCGATCTGACTCGCCAGAAGCCCCATGGAACTCATGCGATCGACTTCCGTCAGTTCCAGCTCGCGTTGCCGCAGTTGTTCGAGGAGTGCCGCTTCGTCGGTGACGTCGTGAATGGCCCCCACGAAACCAGTTACCTCCCCGGACTCATCACGCTGTGGCTCGCAGACCACCCAGCCCACGCGTTCCTGTCCGTCGACTCGATGGATGCGCAGTTGATAGACGATGCGACTGCCGTTTTCCACGATTCTCCGCAGTTGATTGAACATCGCATGGGTCTGGTTGGGAGCGGCGAAACGTCTGGCCGCCTCTTGGAAAGTCAAGTTGATCGGCGCTTCTTCCAATCCGAGCAGATCAGCCAGGGAAGGGCTCATCCAAACGCGGTCCCGCATTCGATCCCATTCGAAATAGCCGGTATTGGTCATCGATCCGACAAGGCGCATGAGCTGACGATGCCAGCTCAATTGTTGGCGGTCGTTCCATTGCAGCGTCACATCCTGGAGCTCGACCAACAATCGCTCATGGTCCAGTGGGACCGCGATGACTTGGAGCCGCCGTTCGGACGAATCATCGGGTAGTGCCACCGTTTGTGTTTGGGGGCTACCGAGTTCCCAGGCTCGTATACCGAGCGCAAGGCACGGCTCGAGCAAACACTCGGGCATGACTTCGCTCATGTTGCGTCCGATCAAGCTCGCCGGATCGGTGGTCGTCGCCGCCGGATCTTGAGCAGCTTGCGTGGATCGGTTGGGGAGATCCCGCAGATGACCCGTCCCGAATTGAGAGAGAAAAACGCCGGTCCGATCGACGACCAAATAGTCGTGCGGGAGTGCCTGCAAGATCGAGCCCGCCAGGTCTAGTTCCGTCTCGGCCAGAGGACCGAGTCGTTCGCTTGGTCTCGGTTCCAAGATCGAGCGATTTCTGGCGGCGGCCTGTTCCACCCAAGCTTGGAGCGAATCAACGTCGTCGTTCCGAGCCCAGCCCGTGACTCCCTGACGGAACCAAGCCGCTCGCTCTTCCGGCGCCGGCTCGAAGCAAAGAAACAACTCTTGAATGATTCCGAAGCGAGATGCGAACTGTTCGACGGGGCGCGAGAGGGGCGTTGTGACGACCAACAGCGTGTGAGCTTCCGAGGATTCCGCCAACCCCGTGCCAGACTTCGGCCCAGCCCACCAGCGCACACCGGGCGGGAGGCGGAGTCGTTGTTGGAGCGACTCTTGAGTGGGTGTGTCCCCGAGGGCTGCTAGGTGAAGAAAGGGAATGCCCATTTGCCTGGAAATCTCGTCGGCTTCGCAGCGCGATCCGTCCGTGGAGTGCGTGGACCTAACGTGTGAATGAAGGGGGGCACGTTCGGTACGGGGAAGGCTCCCGATGCTCTAACGAGTCTCGGCATCGCAAGCCAACAGGGCTTGGAGATGAGCTTCCACCGATTCCGCCAGCTTACGCGGATGGTAGCCCCCTTCCAACGCCGAAACGACTCGCCCGTGACAAACCGCCGCGGCCAGTTGGGTTATGAAATGAGTCAGTCGACTGAAGTGCTCGACCTCCCAGCCAAGGTTACCGACCGGGTCGAGCCGATGGGCGTCGAAACCAGCGCTCACAAGGATCAGTTCGGGCCGAACTCGATTGGTGAATTCACTGATCTCCCGTTCGATGGCCTCGAGCGCCTTGTCGGGAGGCGTGCCAAACGAGATTGGCAAGTTGCTTGTGAAGCCGAGGCCGGGTCCCGAACCGGTTTCGGCTCGCTCACCCGAGCCGGGATAGAACGGAAAGCGGTGCGACGAAAAGAACGCCACCCGTTCGTTTTCGTAGAAGATATCCTGAGTCCCGTTGCCGTGGTGGACATCGAAGTCGATCACCAGCACTTTCTCGGCTCCAAGAGAAAGTGCGTGGGTCGCCGCGATGGCGATGGAATTGAGCAGGCAGAACCCCATCGGGTCACTGGGGCGTGCGTGGTGCCCAGGGGGTCTGACGAGGCAGAGCGCGTTGGTGTCGTCTCCTCGCCAGACTCGAGATACCGCTTCCGCGACGGTCCCCGCGGCGGTTCTCGCTACATCGAGGGAATGCGCGGACATGACGGTATCCGCCTCGATCCGTCCCCCGCCTCGGGCCGTCCACTCGTTGAGGGAGGCCAGGAGTTCAGGGGTATGCGCCCGCAGGATCTGTTCGTCGCTGGCGAGCGTCAGGGGGAGAGCGGCGCAGCGATTGGGCAGTCCAAGAGCCTCAAGGTGCTGCTGGACGGTGACGAGACGGTGCGGATTCTCGGGGTGAGCGCCCGTTTCATGCCGCTGGAACAGTGGATCGAGTGCCAAAAGTGTCATGGTGACTCGCGACGAGTGGAAGTAAGCGACCGATGTCGAGGCTTTCGGGCGACACGAAAATTGACAGGCCCCCGACGCTGTATCTATTCTGAATGGGTGACAAATCAAGGAGGCCGGACTCTTTGGCCCCTTCCTTCACGCGATTTCGCGGAGCGCCGAACATGATCGGCGGTTTGACGGTTGGCGTGCTGGGGGAGTCTTTGTCATCTCTTCTGTACACGAGTTCGGTAAACATCGACGAGAGGTCGGACATGCAAGCTGGAGCGCGCGCGATCGCCGCCACACGAGACCACGAAGTCATCAACTTGCGTAAGGCGAAGTTGATCCTACTGGCGCTACTTGCCTGGTGGGTCGCACTTTCGGTTTCGCTCTCGGCTCAAGACACCACGTTCAAGGTGTTGCCGCTCAATCCGGAGTTCGACACACGTCCCGATCCGGACACTGGCCGAGTCGATTCGGCGAAGCGAGCCGCATTTGGCGAGCGGGCTCAACTGGTAAATGACATTTTCACCGGTCGAGCCTCGTTGGACGACAATCGGATCGCCTTCGATCAGTGGTTTCAAGAGGTGATCTTTCCTCTGATGGCTCAGGATACCGACGCCGAATTGGCCGAGATGGCCAATCAGCGTGAGACGATGTTCGCATCGTTGGAGCGAGCCACGAACCAGCCGGCGCTCGAGCACTTCGCGCGTGATTTGGCTCTACCCACGTTCCGCGACATCGCGAACGACTCGTATCACCCCGCCGTCCGGCTCAACGCGGCCACGATCGTCGGTCGTTTGGACCGAGTCGTCGGACGTCGCCGGGACATCGCTCCTGAACCGTTGCCCGAGGCGTTGCCGGTGCTATTGCAGTGGTTCGAGGATGGCGCTCTGCCTCCGTACGTTCGCATCGCCGCTTTGTTTGGGCTCGATCGCCACGCGGCCATTGATGGGCAGAAGCAGGCGGGCCGCTGGGATGACGCGACTCGATTGCGCTTTCACACCGCGTTGCTGCCGGTCTTGGCCGCGGCTCCCGAAGGCACCTCGGCCGAAGCGGATTATTGGATGAAGCGTCTCGCTTGCCGCGCGCTCGGCTCGGCTCGATCGGTTGGCAATAACGCCGAGGTCGCCACCGCGTTGCGGGCGGTCTTGGCTGATGAAAGCCTGCCATTGTCGGTCCGCTGCGAGGCCGCGATCGCCTACGGCAAACTTCAGTTTGCTAATCCCGCCGACTCTCAAGCCAAGGAAGTCGCGATCGAAGTTTCTAGTTTAGTCGTTGCCGCTGCTCAAGACGAACTCGTCGCGCTCGAGGCGGCCGAGGACCACGTGAAGTTGGTCAGCCAGTTCCGCACGGCGGCTCCCGCGGGAGCGATGCCTGGCATGGCCGGCATCATGGGGGCTGGCGGTCCAGGCGCCATGCCTTTGCCTGGTGGACCGACCGGCGTTTCCGGACCCGGAGGAGCA
>JAGQPS010000069.1 GCA_020426595.1 Planctomycetales bacterium | reverse complement strand
CGATGGGCGTCTCACGGCCGCACGATGCGGCGAGTCTGATTACATCAACAGCCCGGTGAGCGAGGGATTCTTCGAATTCTCAAACAAGCCGGCAACTCCTTACGCCACCAACACTTTCGTTTTCGTCCAGCCCCGTTCCTGATACCACAACATCCAAGAACGTCAGCGATTGATTCGTCACAAGTCATGGCAAGGTCGAACCCCCCTTGCCGACCCAAACAACTGGGCAATCAATGATGGGGACGACGAGCGCATCGATGCGGGGTACCGACCCGCCGAGCTATACAAAGTTTTCCAGCCAGGAGATTGGCGCGGCGGGCCCTGGTTGAAGGGCGATCGCAGCGACAAAAGAGTCGAAGTGGCGAAACCCACTGGGGCGAGCCGAGGTTCATAAAGAGTAAGATTGAGAACGTCATGGCGGCGGTTCGTAATGATTGCGAATCGCCACTCACGAGGAATAAGGTGGGACACGATGAGTAAGCGAATCAGTCGTCGAACGACGCTCAAGGGATTGGGAATTGGACTGGCGCTACCTTGGCTCGAATCCATGGGGCCGCTGAACTCCTGGGGAGCGGAGGTCGCCACCACGCAATCGGCTCCTAATCGCGTCGCGTTCCTCTATGTTCCTAACGGCGTGAACATGGAGGATTGGAAGCCGGAGCAATACGGTTCCGAATTCGAACTGCCTTCGATTCTTGAGAGCCTCAATTTCACGAAGGACCAGCTGTTGATCCTCTCCGGCCTCACGGCCGACAAGGCTCGAGCCAACGGCGACGGTCCGGGCGATCATGCTCGGGCCTTGGCCGCGTTCTTGACCGGAGTCCAGCCGCGCAAGACCGATGGCACCGACATTCGGGCCGGAGTCTCGGTTGACCAAGTCGCGGCTTCTCGAGTCGGCCAATACACTCGCCTCCCGTCGCTTGAGATTGGCGTCGAAGGGGGCGCGATGTCGGGCAATTGCGACAGTGGCTACAGCTGCGTCTACTCGTCGACGATGTCGTGGCGCAGCGCGACTCAGCCGCTCCCGAAACAGATCAATCCCAAGGCGGTGTTTGAACGGCTCTTCGGCGGCAGCGGAGACGCGAGTCAGCAGGCTCGCAACGCGCGTCGTCGCAGCGTGCTCGATTTCGTCCTGGAGGATTCACGCGACCTCTCCAGGCAACTCGGCGCCAACGACGTCCGCAAGCTGGACGAGTACTTCTCGTCGGTTCGTGACCTGGAGACTCGGATCGAACGAGCCAGTCAGCTCGCGCCGATCGAGGCTCCGGCCTACGACGTTCCGGATCGAGCTCCGGAAACGTACGAGGAGCACTTGAGGATCATGGCCGATCTGATGTTCTTGGCCTTCCAGGCGGACATCACGCGAGTCTGTACGTATGTGTTGGCGAACGAGGGAAGCAACCGCTCGTATCGCTTCATCGATGTTCCCGATGGGCATCACGACTTGTCGCACCACGGCAATGACAGTGCCAAGAAGGAGAAGCTCCGAAAGATCAACACGTTCCACGTCCAGCAGCTCGCGTACTTGCTCGAGAAGCTGCGGGGAACGCAAGAGGGAGATGGCACGCTGCTGGATCACTGCATGATCGCGTACGGCAGTGGCAACTCGGATGGCAACCGTCACAACCACGACGATCTTCCGATCCTCGTCGCGGGCGGTGGTTGCGGAACGATCCGCGGCGGCCGACATCTCGCCGTGCCGGATCAGACGCCTCTGAATAATCTCTGGCTCTCGCTGCTCGATCGCATGGAGATTCAGCTCGAGCATCTCGGCGATAGCACCGGCCGAGTCGCCGACCTCGCATAGGAGAGGGCTCGGCGTGTAGGAGAGCTTTCGGCGCATGAGAAAGGCCTCGGCGGAATACCACCGAGGCCTTTTTATTTACCACTGAGATCGCGGAGAGCACGGAGAAGAAAGCGGGAGCGAGTCGAACCTGTCTTGCGACGCGGCGGCACCTTCCAACGAAGAACCAAGTCCGCACACCCCCGACTCTTTTCCAACTGCTCTCCTGCTCTACTACTCTCCTGCTCTCTCTCCCGCTACCCTTGGCGGCCACCGTCGGGCAGCGATTCATTGAACTGCTGCTGCGTGTAATCCGGTGTGCGGCCATAGCTGTCGGAGCAGCCGACGATCGTGGCTCGTTCGCCACTGGCGTACACCTTGAAGTAGAGGATGTAGCGGCCGTAGTACTTGCCATCACAGCCGGGATAGATCGGCGAGTTCGTCACGGTCTTGCCGATCGCGGAGTTGCGTGGTCCGAAGCCGAGTGCGACGAGGCGTTCGCCGGACTGGAGACCTTGGGGGACGAGCTTGAGGGCCAACGCGCCGGTCGGATTAACCTCAGCGACCAAGATGTCACCCGATGAGACGACTCGCTGCGTCGTGGCGCTGTTGTTGGAATTGGTGACCGTGGTGTCATGATCAAACACCCAGTCGAAGCCCGATCGCGAGAATGAGCGCCGGTAGTTTCCGGTCAGCGTGCCCACGGTAAGTTCGGCTTCGACTCGAGTTCCATCGGCGCCTCCGTAGGGAAGCCCTCGAGTCTGCGTGTTGGCGTCCGTTGTATCCGAACCGTAGATCGCGCCGGTCGTGTCGAGCAACGAATCGAGTCCTTGCGGATAACGCTTTTGCAGCACGAAGAAGAGTTGGGTGTTGGCTGACAGATCCGATTGGGTCTTGGCGCTTACCGCCATGTCGGTCGATCGGCCGAGCATGCCAATCGCCGGGATCACCAATCCCGCCAGGGCCGCGAGGATCAACAGCACGATCACCAATTCAATCAGCGTGAAGCCGGAACGGCTACCCAAGTTGCGAGCAAGATTGCGGTGGGTCACGGAGCACACTCTCACAAAGGGAAAGACAAGAAGCGGTCGGCACCTGTCCCATGCCTAGGGCGAACCTGGGGAGGACAGAGCCTTGCGAACACGACAGACTCTAATCAGAAGCACACGTTGTGCCAAATCACTCGCCTCCCCGATCGGCCGTCTTTTACCCTAGAACTGCCCTAGCGAGTCTGGTTTCAACGGCCACGGGCGCCGCGGATGGTGAACTCACCGACAGCGCTGGTGGAAAAGTGGTCATCGCCGGCCGGCCTTGAGCCCCCGCCGGCCGAGCCAAATCTTGTGGCGAGCGCGCCTGTCGATCACAGCCCAGTCGAATGCTACCCCCAACCGATCGTGGACGACTTGATGAACCTGGATGACGTAAGTCTCGTGCGGCGGATTCTGGCGGTTTGCGAGGATCGTGAGCTGCGAGAAATTGGGCTCGTCGGTGAGATCCAATTCGTGGTTCGGGAGCGAATCACCGAGCAGGAGCTCGATCTTCTGAGACTGCTCCAAGGCTCGCGGTCGAGCGATGAGCGGACTCGGTTGCTCGAATCCCAGCGATCGGCTCTGTCGCCATTCGTGGGGCAATATCTGCTCAAGGCCGGAATAAACCAGGGGCGAAGCCGGGTCCAAGTTCATATCAACGAGACCGATGGACAAATCGTGTTTGTTTCGGGGCTGCCGCAAGCGGGTGAACTCCCGTCCGGTTTGACTTCTCGCTTGCAGCGGGCGGAATGGATTCTGGCTCAACCAGGACCCGACTCATGGGCACGAGGCGAGCGAGCGGCGAAGGTGCTGCTCGATGGTCGTGACCCAGAGGAACTGGACAGGGACGAGCTTGGCTTGCTCGCGAAGGCTTACAACTGGGCGGGATGGAACGGCCAAGCGTTGGAGGTCATGAAGCGCGCGATTCTCCAGTTCGGAGCCACGACCGAACGGCTGGATCGCGCGGCTATCTACCTTCGCAACGAACATGGCGCTGAGTTAGGGCGATTCCTGACGGAGTGCGATGCGTGCATCGCGGCGGCCATCGGCTCGCCCGGTTTTTGGCATCTGTGCAAAGCCGATCGGTTACTCGCGATCGCCACGGGAGAATCCGAGATCGAGGATTACGAATGGAATCCAGGCGACCGACTACGCCACGCCGAGTTCCTACCCTTGGCCGAGGCGGAAGTGCGAGCCGCGATTGAATGCGACGAGAACGTGCGATCGAGTTGGCAAGCAGGCGAACTACGAAACCGATTCGCACCCTTGTTCAGCGAGTCCGACGACGAATGAACGTTGGGAATCGTGAAGGGTTCCCGTTCGATATTTGCGAAGGGGCCTCGGCAATGAAACGAGTCACGAGCGGGCTGGTCCCTCTGATGTTGTTGCTCATCGGAGGCTGCTGCTACCCGGAGTTTGAGCACCCGATCATCAAGCCATCCGAGGCCCCGAGGTACGAGGAGCTGTTTGGACTCCATCGGGAAGTCGAGCCTCAAAATGGGGTGACGACTTGGCTTCATATCGGAGGTTTTGACGGCGACGTGCCAAAGGGGATTCACCGGTTTGTGTGGGTCTCCGACTCCTCGCCGGACAGGGCGACTTCGAGGCTCGATGTCGCCGATCTACCTGGTTTCATTTTCAAGGTGGACCAAACGTACATCATCCAATGCCCTTCGATGCCAAACGAGCCATCGCCGCGGCTCTCGATCGAGCAGTTGGATTTCGATCACGTCAAGACGTTCTGGATCTTTCGACTCCAGAAGGTTGGGGAAGATCTCCGTTGGGATTGCCTCGATCCCAACGCGATCAAGGACCTCATTGAACAGGGGGCGCTCAAGGGCGAAGTTGAGTTTGAGGAGAGGGAGGCGACGGAAGGGGAAGTGGCTGTTAGTCGAGTGAAACGCATCACGGTTACCGCCAGCAGCGATGAGCTCCAGCGATTCTTTAGAAAGGTCGACTTGGATTCCATCTTCCTGTCGAACGGCCCACGGTTCGCGCGGGTCGAAGCCGAATGACGGCCCGAGTGGAAATTGCTTGTCTTCAGGGCCCTCGCCGCGGTGAAATGGAGCGCTTGTTCAGGTCGGGAACGAGGCGACATTCCACGTTCCACTGGTTCTGAGGCAGGGCAACCTGGACCAGAACCCCTACGCGACTCCGATCGAGAGCCTCACCGCCATCGGAATCGTGAGTGGAAACCGCGAGAGCTTGGCCTCGGTGGCGACCTATCAACGAGGCCTCTTGGTTTGCATCGTCTGGCATGTCGCCGAGTTTGACGCGAGGTATGTCATTCCGGCCAAGTGGATCAGGGGGCTCGTCACTCGAATGGGAGTCGCGTCGATGACAAACATGAAGGAGGCGCTCGCTGAACTACTTCAGCGGCTTCTGATCGTGCGGGAATCGCACGGCGAATTGTGCGACACTGAGGTGCGCGAACGATTGGACGCTGTTATTCACGACGGATTTCTGAACCCCAAGCCAGGCTATTGTTTGCCCGTTGATTTCGCGATGAAATCAACCGAGGGGAATCGGTTGGTGAGCGAGTCGCTGGCCTCGTTCATCACGGCCTCTTCGGCCGCGGCCGAAGCCGAGGATTTGGGTACGTTTCACGAACGGCTCGACGCCTTCCAAGATCTCGATGTCCAAGTCGGTCCGAAAGGGTTTTGCTACAACGACTTTTTCGGGTGGACCGATCCTCGCCGATTCGATGCCGATGGCCTTCTGAAGTCGCGTTGAAATCGGAGTCCGCGAACCGTCGCCATGACGGTTGTATTGTCAACACTTAAAAGTCGCGGAGCTGCGGTGACCGACGCGTTCCAGTGTGGTGAAGTAAGAGACCCATCTCGAGTGGTGATGAGCCGGATGGTCGCAGCTCTGACATTGTTGATCGGTGGCGTGACGGTCTTCCTCGTCTGGAAGGCGATCCAGCCACGTTGGGATTTTCGCATTGTCGTTCATGCGGATTCCGTGGAGTTCGTGAAGGGCGTCCCAGCGTTTCGACGAGCCGCTTTCGAGGCTTTCTTCTTGCATGATCTTCAAACCAGGGATCGGATTCGAATCTCCGGTCGCCGCGAGTCGTCAGGGCGACTCAAGCTACGGATCGAAGGCGCCAGTTGCGAAGGCGAGAAGCAGCAGATCCGCAATTTCCTGCTCATGTTCGGCTAGAACCGCCGCCCATTCGATGGCGAAAAATCGTGGGCGTCCCCAGCATTCCTGCTAGGCTGTGTTCCTCGCGAGACCCGTTCCGCGACGAAAAAACTCGGAAGGCACTCGACATCGGAATCCCAACATGCCCTCGGTTGTAAGAAACATCCTGGCGGTCGTCGCCGGTTTCATCATTGGCAGCATCGTCAACATCGCGATCGTTTCGATCGGGCCTCTGGTAATACCGCCACCGGAAGGTGTCGACATGACCGACATGGATCAACTCGCGGAGAACATGAAATTGCTCAAGCCGGCCAATTTCATCGCCCCGTTCTTGGCTCACGCCTTGGGTTCCTTGGTCGGAGCGTTCGTCGTCGCGATGATCGCCACGAAATACAAAATGATATTCGCATTGGGCATCGGAGCGTTCTTCATGCTCGGCGGCATCACGATGGTGGCGATGGTCGGCGGCCCCATTTGGTTCATTCTGTTGGACTTGATCGGAGCCTACCTGCCGATGGGTTATCTCGGAGGAGTGTTGGCGGGAGCCAACCGTCCAAGCCCTGAATGACTCGCATCACGACTTATCGAATTCGTTCGTCCCGCGGCCTTGCTTGCTCGGCATCTTGAGGGTGCATTGGAATGAGCGGGAACGCGTTGGTACGAGGTCTTGTACAGCGAAGTCATGGTGGTTGATGGCGAACTGGTCTTCCGGTCGTGCTTCGGATCGGGAAAGCGATTCGTCTAGCGACAAGGACAGCGAGCATGGCGGGCCGCGATGGCGAATCAGAAGTTCTCGGCAACGCCACGTTCGGACAGCTCGAGTGGGACGCGAGAATGTCGCGGTGGATGACTACCTGCCGCCTCCCGACAGGTGCGTCACTCGAGGTGCACATCACTCCCTATCAAACCGATCGACATGCGTTTGTCGCGATCGCCGAGGAGATGTTCCGGTGGGCCATCGATCACGAACGAGCCATGTTGTCGACGGCGATCCGGTCCTACTTACTCGATCTCTACAACGAAGGTTGGAAACAGGAAGACGAGCCGCTTCTCACCGAGCCTCGGTTCTCGGCTCACCTCGAATGGCGGCTGTTGAAACTCACCGCCAATAGTTCGGTACCGATCGAATACGTCTATGACCCAGGCGAACTGTACGAGGCGCTGGGAGGCCATCTAATTTCCGTCCGGCTAGACAAGGAGCGGCAATTCAAAGCCGCGCGTCTCGCGTGATCACACGCCCCGGTTGCGTTCGCGTTCCCTCTGGCCGAACCTGTGCCCCACCCTCGGTCGGCTCAAGAAACGAAAACAGGGTTTCGTGAACTTGTCACGAAACCCTGTGAGTGGGCGGCACAGGACTCGAACCTGTGACCTCTGCCGTGTGAAAGCAGCGCTCTAACCAACTGAGCTAGCCGCCCATTTCTTCATTCACCGGCCCCCTTCACGTTCGATCGATGTCGAATCGCGGTGGGGTAACAGTGGTGAGTCGCGGATTATACGGATCGACTCGCCGACTCGCAAGGAGCGACTCGGCGTGGACCGAGCCGCATCGCTTTGAGCGGCTCGATCGTCCTTTCCGCCCTACATCCTTCCAGGCCTAGGTAAAGCCCCAAGCTTGGCATCGCCCGGCATGCCCAGTCGTTCTCCAGGGTTCCACCGACGCGGACTGCTGGCGAACCGCGCGAACGGGATTCGCATCAATGGCTTTCGCCGCGGGTTATGCAGCTCGCATCCAAGGACAACGGGCGACTTGCCAGGTTCACGTCGCACGGCTTCCCGATGGAAGTCGGGCCGAAACGGACGTGAAGGCCGGCGGCTAACCCCCGTGCGCCCCAATCTTGCCGCTTATTTCTCACAAAGTCGGCGACTGATATCACTTACTGGGAGGAGGCGAAGGTGAGGGGGTATTGCTCTGGCGGCGAACAACGAGCCTTGGTATTCCCCACCCCTAACGGAACGGCTCGCGCGAACGCCGGCTACGCGAGGGAAATTCCCCTCACAAGATGCGGTCTGGCAAGGCAGGTGAGGGCGGGGCGGCTCCCGTCCGGCAGGGAAAGCAGGCCGTCCGTCAGTTCGGGCGAATGGCGGCAAGCCAACGTGGTCGCGAGCCCCCTCCTCCCACGATGTGGTCCAGCAAAAACGCTGGCCGCGAGACCAGGGCAAACGGGCCATGGAGTTACGCGTTCTCCCCGGTGAAATGAAACGTTACGAGTCCGAGGATACTTCTCTTCTCAGTCATGGATGATGTTCGATGCAGATCCACGTTTGGTTGCCAAGGTGTTTGGCCATGGTGCTCGCGTTCTTATCTTGGGCCTTTAACGCGAGAGTTCCCTGGGCACAGGCCCCGATCGGAAGTCTTCCCGCCGATGTATGGCCGGCGTACGAGGACGGACCAGGGACTCGGATCCAAGTCGATGAGTTCTCGGTCATCTTCTATCAGGCGAACCACAGCTCCCCGGTCGACGATCAAGCCGACGAGGTAGTGCGGAAGATCGACTTCTATTGGAATGGACCAGCGGGTGGGGAGTTGGAAAGCCATCTTCACGGCGTTTATCCGACCGGTACCTTGCCGCTGGCCCATCAGCTCACCACCGAGACCATCGCGAATATCGCCACGGGCTGGAATGAAAGGGTCATCGACGACTCGTTCACCCCCAATAACTTTCCGTTCTCCACTTGGGATCGAGTGTTCTATCTCGAGTTCTCCGGAGACCTGCCCGGAGGTGGCGCGGGAAATGTCTCGTTCCATGAGGAACAGGCTGGCCTGACGACTCCCTTGATCGATGCCTATGTCGGAAACGTGTCAAATGGGCAACACGCCATCGCTTACGGCCCATCGAATTACCAGTCGTCGACGGGCCGGACCTACGTCGACGCGATGACCAACACGCCCAACTACTTTGGCATTTGGTCCGAGCCGGGAGACGTGACTCCGCTTCGTCCCGCCGCGACTCTCGAACCCCTGGCGGTCCGGAAGCTCAGTACGAACGGCAATCATTGGCTTGAGAACAACGGCACCCGTTTTCTCTTTTCACAGCCAACTTTCGCCCGCTGGGCGGATGACACTGGCGTCAACCCCGAACCTCCCTCGACGCTGGATCTGTTCTTGTGGGACCACACAAGCGACCAATTCGTGAAGATGGCCCAGCAAGCTTGGCCCACCGACACGAGTTCCACCTGGAATCACTCGCGGCTCGATCTGATGCTCGACTTCGATTTTGAATTCCTTGATGTGAACCAGTTGTTGGTGGTGGTACCCGGAGTGCTCTATCCCGATTGTCAAAACCCCAACGATCCATTGGGCAACTACAACGCGATCGAGCTTCGCTACGTCGTATCCACGAACTTGGCGCACGGCCCGAACTCACCGCAATGGAATTCACCGACCTTCGACTCCTCGTTGGTAGGCGAGCAAGGATACTTCGAGGTGTCCGTCGGATACTGGGGCACGAACCGTCCGCTCAACACGAACAACCTAGGATCTGGAGCCGGCTCGAATGAAGGAGGTGGTCCGCCATCAGGTGGTCCGCCATCAGGTGGTCCGCCTTCTCCATGACCGTCCTCGCTTGGCAACGGGAGGTCGATCCTCCCGACCTTCGCCGCGCGTATTCGCCAGCAAGTCGGCGAAACGTCTCCGTCCAAAGTAACGCTCCATCGGAAAGGATTTCGATGTTCCAGTTCATGTTCCCGCGTGATCCCGTGGGCTCACCATTCCAGCCTCGCGCTGGAGTCCATTCCCGGCGACGCTCTAACGGCCACACTCGCCCCTTGGTACACACCACGTCGTTCGTTCTCGGCCTAACCCTGCTGTTGTCCGTTGGCTCGTCGCTCCATGCGTTCGACGACTGGATCGAACAGCCCGCGAAATGGGTCGAGGATGTCCTCGATGATTACACGCCTTGCCTAGGTGGCTCCGTCGAGACGGCGGGGACCGTCGCCTACGACGAAGGCATGGCGGCGCGGGTTGGTTTGACCGACGAGCAAAGAACCCAGCTGCTCCGGTTCGTCGAGAACAAGCTGTCCGATCACACGCTATTCACGCGGTCGTTGCAGGAAGACCGCCGACGGGGCCGCACGGACGACCATGTCCGGACTCGCCGCCAAAGCTACAACGCCGATGCCTACGAGAGAGTCGAGCGAATCGTCGGCGAGGACACGACTCGCACGCTCAAGCAAGTCACGCTGCAATTGCACCTCAAGAAGTACCTCATCGGAGACCCCGGTCTGCGACGCGCCGTGGGTATCTCCAATCGAGAACTCAACGTCATTGGTCCAGCGTTGTGCGAAGGAGATCGACTGTCGACGTCGTTGGCTCCTGGCATTCAGCTCGTTCCCCTCGAGCAGCAGATCGCCAACGGGATCCGGCTGATGGAACCCAGTGACCAAGCTCGACTGCGCTTGTTGTTGGGCCAACCGATGTGCGGCATCTACCAGCGCGTCTGCGATGAGCTGGGCTGGGGAGCGACCGCCGGTCTGAACGGAAGTGGCGACGGTTCCGCCGGGAACTAAACGTCAATGATCGCAGGACGGTTCGGAGTCCGTCCGCATGGGTCGCGCTTGTCACGCGTGCCTCGTCGCCGGAATGCGGCGACGGGGCGGCGACAGGGCGGCGGTCGGCGGCGCAGGCTCTATTCAACACCGCGGGATTCGTTGGTGGCTTAGTCCTCGGCGGCGAAGCGATGAGTCGGCACGGGGCGGCCTGGTCGAAAGCTCTGCGTCTGACGAAACTCGGCTTTCGCTCCCACGGCCGCGCACGCTTGCTCGACCGCGCTCGCGACCAGTTCGGTCAACAACTCGGGACTCGTCGCGACTCGAGCATTGATGACCACCTCGGCCTGCGTGGTTTGGCAATCCGAGGCCAGCGATAAAGTCGGCTCGCTATCGCTGCTGATCAGGTTGGCCACCGCATGGTGCCCGTCCCAAAGTCCGATCGCTTTCAGATGGGCCGCTTCCGCCGAGCTCGCCGCCAGCGACTCGCGCAGCCGCGCGATGATGTCCAGCAGCAGGTCATCCAGCGAGAACGAGTCGCTCGATGAAACATGGAGGCTGCTATTGAGCCATCCGAGCTCCGCTTCCCCTTCCGCGTAGACGTCGTAATCGAGGTCAAGAACGCGACGGCCGAAATCGCCTCGTTGGTCGAGCATCTCCAGCAACGCGTCGAGGCCCATGCCGGTTCGAGCGCTGAGTCGGATGATGGGAACCCCAGGCGCCGCTTGCTGTAGCAACGCCTCGAGATCGTCAACTTGTTCGCCGCTCAGTTCGTCGATGCGATTGAGAATCAGGAAGTCGGCCTCCTCGAGTTGTTTCCGAAAGATGTACGCAGCCTTGGGAGAGAATCCCGACCGTTCGTTCCCCGCCAGGATCTTGCGGCCATGGGAAGGCTTGAGAATCACGCCGAAGGGGGCGATCGAGAACTTCTGTTCGTATAGCCGCATGAGAGGCTGGATCACCGTGGCGACGAGATCGGTGCAGCTCCCCACCGGTTCGGCGAGGACGATGTCGGGGCGTTGGCGTTCCTCGAGCCCCGCGACCGTGTTGGTCAACTCATTGAAGTTACAGCAAAAACAGGCCCCGGCGACTTCGCCCACCTCGAAGCCTTGGCCACGGAGCGTTTGCGTGTCGACTAAATCGGTCGCCTGGTCGTTCGTGACAATCCCCACGCGCAACCCACGGGCCTGGTAGGCGGCCGCGAGCTTACCCAACGTTGTTGTCTTGCCGGCGCCGAGGAATCCGCCGACCATGATGAAGCGAATTGGGTTCGCCATGAATCCAAGCCTTGGTTGCCGAGAAGGAACTCCGCGTCCTTGGCTCCACTCCCCCGTGGTGCTCGGTGCGACGCGTCGAACTTCGCTAGAATAGTCGAAGCGTCCGGGCCTCGCGATCGCCCGGAAGCGTGGACGAGTCGTGGACGTATCCGAGCCACCGATTCGGACCGGTTCGTTGACGTCCTCGCGACGACCTTCGTTGCTCGCCACCAACCGTACCGCCTCAGGGGTGGAACGATTCATGGCGAGCCACCTCCCGCCCCTCGCCCCTCCGAGGCCATGATCATGTCCCGGCTCTTGTTACTTCTCGATAAGCCGAACGCGCACCACCAAACGGCTCGCGCGCAGCAACTTCACCGCCTTCACCGGCGGGCGATGCGCTCGTTGCTAACCGCGCTCATGGTCGTGTTGGTGGGCAACGGGATCGTTGGGGCTGCAACGGTCGTCGCTCAAGAACCGCCGCCTAGAGTACTATTCGCCCGAGACATCTTGCCGGTCCTGTCGGCCAATTGCTTCGCCTGTCATGGGTATGACGAAGCGGCGCGGCAAGCCGACTTGCGGCTCGATCTCGAGGACCTCGCGAAAAGCGAGCAAGGCGAAGGCATTCCGGTGGTCGCCGGAGACCCGGAGCGGAGCACCCTTTGGCAACGGATCGCCAGCGACGATTCGGATCTCGTCATGCCGCCGCCGGATACGCACAAGGCCTTGACGGATGAAGAGAAGGAAACAGTGCGGCTGTGGATCGAGCAAGGCGCTCCTTGGCAACAACATTGGGCCTTCGCTCCCGTCGAACGGCCCGAGGGAAATTTGGATGATCAAGTCGCGCGGCGGTTGGCGCAGGCTGGATTGGAACTGCATTCGCCCGCGGCGCCTCAAGTATTGATTCGTCGCTTGTACTTGGATCTGACCGGCCTGCCGCCGAGCGTCGAGGTGGCCGATGCCTTCGCGCGGGATCCGAGTCCCGAGCATTACGCCCGCATCGTCGATGAACTGCTTGAGTCGCCTCGGTTTGGCGAGCACTGGGCCCGCATGTGGTTGGACCTCGCGCGGTACGCCGACACGAAAGGATACGAAAAGGACTTGGGCCGTACGATGTGGCCCTATCGCGACTGGGTGGTGACCGCCTTCAACCAGGACATGCCCCTGGATCAATTCACCGTCGAACAGCTCGCCGGAGATCTATTGCCCGAGCCCACGATCGAGCAACGAGTCGCGACCGCGTTCCATCGCAACACGATGGCCAATGACGAAGGGGGGACGGACGACGAGGAATTCCGGATCGCCGCGGTCAAGGATCGGATCGACACCACGGTTCAGGTCTGGATGGGGTTGACGTTGGGCTGCGCTAAATGCCATTCGCACAAATACGATCCGATTTCCCAAGCGGACTACTACCGCTTCTACGCGCTGTTCAATCAAACCGCCGATGCCGATCGCTACGACGACGGCCCGTTGATGGACGTTGTATCCGCTGCCCAACAAGCCAGAAGAGCCGAGCTCACCGCTGAAGTAACCCGACGACAGGCTGAGCTGGATGAACAGTTGGCCGAATCCCTGACCCTGGAACAACAAGGACCTTGGCGACTACCTCGGTTCGATCGACTGACCGCGGCATCCGAAGCCAAGCTGGAGGTCGACGCGCAAGGAGCGATTCAAGTCAGTGGCGATTCGCCTCCCGAGGATGTCTACACGCTCGAGCTCACGTTGCCGCCCGGCACCTATCGCGTGATTCGACTCGAGGCGCTGACGCATGCCGTGGGCAACGGAGTCATCGGATTGGGACGCAATCCCCAAGACCCCAACTTCGTCGTTTCCGAGTTCACCGTCGAGCGATTGGGTGACGAGCCCGAGTCGTTGGCGTTGGAAGAGCCGCGTGCCGATTTTTCTCAATCGGGCTGGCCAGTCAGCGCGGCGATCGATGGCGATCCCAAGACGGGTTGGGCCGTTTCACCTCGGCCCAATGAGCGCCATCAAGCGCTGTTCAACCTCGCGTCGCCGTTGGAGGTCACCGCGCCGACCACACTGCGCGTCACCATCGCGCAGCACTATGGCAATCGGCTGGTGCTCGGTCGCTTTCGCATCACGACCAGTGGCGAGGATCCTTCTCGGTTGACTCCCGACAGCGAAAGCGAGTCGGTCGCGCAAGCTCGAGCCGCCTTGCAGGAGACGCGCGAGCAGCTCAATCAACTCAATGCCAGCGTGCCGCGCCTGCCGGTGATGCAAGAGCTACCCACCGCACGACAACGCGAGACTCGGATTCACGTTCGCGGTAATTTTCTCGAGCCGGGCGAGGTGGTCGAGCCGAGTGTCTTGCCCGCCTTTCACGCGTTGCCGGAGGGGGCCCCTCTCAATCGACTCGGAGTCGCGATGTGGCTCGTCGCCGACGAGAATCCACTCACGCCTCGCGTTTGGGCGAATCGTATTTGGGCTCGTGTCATGGGACGTGGGATCGTGGAGACGGAAGAGGACTTCGGCGCGCTTGGCTCGGCGCCGACCAACGTCGATCTGCTGAACTGGTTGGCCGCCGAGTATCGCGAGCAAGGTTGGTCGCTCAAGCGTTTCCTCAAACAAATCGTCCTTAGCCGAACGTATCAGCAAAGCTCGGTGCCGAGTCCTCAAGCGTTGGCGATTGATCCGGCGAATGAGCTTTACTCGCGCGGCCCCCGCTTTCGACTTTCGGCCGAGGCGGTAAGGGACCAGGCGCTCGCCGTGTCAGGCCTGTTGTCGCTGAAGGTCGGCGGGCCCAGCGTCATGCCTCCTCAACCCGATGGTTTGTGGCGCAGTACCTACAACGGCCAGAGCTGGATCGATGCCGAAGGAGAGGACCGCTATCGTCGAGCCTTGTACACGTTCCTGAAACGGACCACCCCCTATCCATCGTTCACGATCTTCGATGGAGGCAGCGGCGAGGTTTGCATGATTCGGCGTATCCGCACGAACACTCCGCTGCAGTCGCTCGTCACGCTCAACGACCCCGTTTACTTGGAAGCGTCCGCGGCTCTCGCGGGCCGAATGATCGACGCCGCGAACACGCCCGAGGACCGAGCGGCATGGGGGCTTCGCACGGCCTTGGTGCGGCCGCTTCGCGATGGTGAGGCAGCTCCGCTAGTCGCCTTGTACGAAGCCGCGCGAGCTCGGTTCGTCGAATCGCCTGATGATGCGCGGGCGCTGATCGCGACTTGTCGTGGGACCGGGAGCCAAGAGCCGCCCGAGGAGCTCGCCGCTTGGATTGTCGTCGCGAGCACGATTCTGAACCTCGATGAGTTTCTGAGTCGGCGCTGACGACGTGAAACGCGGTGGCTGGCGAGTGAAATCGAATCCTGGCAATTATCGCTCCACGACACCGGCTGTTCCCAGGCCGATCATGCGAGCACGAGATATCAAGAGGTTTGGACCATGCGAAAAGCAATGGAAGAGATGCGACTGAAGGCGATCCAGCAAGCCACGCGGCGGCAATTCTTTCGCGCGGGTGGCTTGAGTCTAGGAGCCATCGCGCTGTCGCAGTTGGTTGGCGCCTCGACGCCGACGCGCGCGGACGATCATCCGCTCGCCGCTCGCGAACCGATGCTCCCCGCTCGTGCCAAGCGTGTGATCTATTTGCACATGGCCGGCTCGCCCAGCCAATTGGAGATGTTCGACGACAAGCCGGAACTACGCCGCTTGCACATGCAGGACGCGCCGGCGAGTTTCCTGGAAGGAAAGCGGTTCGCCTTCATCAAAGGCGTGCCCAAGGTGCTCGCCTCGCAAGCGACCTTCTCTCGCCACGGAGAGAGTGGACAGACGATTAGCGATTGGCTTCCGCGGCTTGCCGAACAAGTCGACAAGCTGTGCGTCATTCGCACCGTCCACACCGACCAATTCAACCATGCTCCCGCTCAGCTATTCGTGCAGACCGGCTCTCCCCGTTTGGGAAGTCCGAGTCTCGGGAGCTGGGTGACCTATGGGTTGGGCTCCGAGAACCAAGATCTACCCGGATTCGTCGTGTTGCTCTCGGGAGGCAAGACCCCGGACGCGGGTAAGAGTCTTTGGGGAGCCGGCTTCCTCCCGAGTGTGTACCAAGGCGTGCAGTGTCGTACCGATGGCGATCCCGTGCTGTACCTAAGCAACCCGGCGGGCATGAGCCGCGAGTTGCGGCGGCGCATGCTCGACACCGTGGCCGAAATGAACATGGCCGAACATGAGGTGAGCCACGACGCCGAGACGTTGACGCGGATATCGCAATACGAGTTGGCGTATCGCATGCAAATGGCGGTTCCCGAGGTGATGGATCTATCGCGCGAGCCTCAACACGTGCTCGATCTGTACGGAGCCCAACCGGGCTTTGTCTCGGCCGCGGAAAGCGCGAGTGATCCACGAGTGCTCTACAAGGGAGACGACCCGACGTTCGCCAACAACTGTTTGCTCGCACGACGGTTGCTTGAGCAAGGCGTCCGGTTCGTGCAGCTCTACGATTGGGGTTGGGACCACCACGGTTCGTCGCTCGGCGAGAGCATTGACGAGACGCTACCGATCAAGTGCCAACAAATCGATCGAGCGATCTCCGGATTGCTGGTCGATTTGGAGCAACGTGGATTGCTCGAGGACACTTTGATTGTCTGGGGCGGCGAGTTCGGCCGGACACCAATGATGCAGAACAACGTTCGTACCGAGTTGCAGAAGGGCTACATCGGACGGGATCATCATCCTTTCGCCTACACGATGTTCATGGCGGGGGCCGGTATTCCTGGAGGCATGTCCTACGGCGAGACCGACGAGTTCGGTTACTACCCGGTCGACAAGCCCGTCGGTATTCGAGACTTGCAGGCCACGATTCTCCATCAGTTGGGCATCGACCCCTATCGATTCCACTACACCTACCAAGGACTCGATAACCGCCTCATCGGTCCGACCGACGAAGGACGCGTGCTGTTCGAAAGCTAGTTGGTCACTCCTCGTCCCCTGCGACGCTTCTTTCGTCCGACGGGCGATCCACCCACCACGATTCGGAGACTCCCCATGCGTAGACTCGTGATCTTGCTGCTGTTGTTGGGATCGATGGGACGTGGATCGGCGATGGCCCAGGGGTTGAGCCCTTGGGCGGAGAACCCGTGGTACTGGAGCCAGGATGGAACACCGGTGCTGCTGCTCGGCGGGAGCGATGACGACAACTTGTTTCAGTGGCCGGAAGCCGAGCTGATCGCGCAGCTGGATCGCATCGCCGACGCGGGCGGAAATGTCGTGCGAAACACGATGAGCGATCGGCCTGACAAGGGTTTCGAGGTCTACCCGTTCCTGAAACTCGACAACGGCAAGTACGATCTCGCGCAGTGGAATCCCGAGTACTGGGAGCGGTTTGATCGCTTTCTCGAGGAGACCGCGCGACGCGAGATCTTCGTGCAGATCGAAATCTGGGACCGTTTCGACTACACCGACAGCGGCCAACCGAAGTGGCAAAGCCATCCGTACAATCCGGCGAACAACATCAACTACTCGTACGAGGAATCAGGGTTCGCTCCACGCTATCCCGATCATCCCGGCGCCAATCGGCAGGCCTTCTTCTTCACGACTCCCGAGCAACGCGACAACAAGGTCGTGCTCCCGTACCAAAGACGATTCGTCGAGCGGATGCTCGAAAGTTCGCTGAAATACGATCATGTGCTGTACTGCATTGATAACGAAACCTCGGCGGAGGAGGCGTGGGGACGATACTGGGCCAACTTAATCAAGGAACAAGCCTCGGCCGCGGGCAAGTCGGTCAACGTGACCGAGATGTGGGATGATTGGAACTTGCAGGGTGGCCAGCATCGCAAGACCTTTGATCATCCCGAACTGTATGACTTCGTGGATGTCTCGCAGAACAATCACAATTCCGGTCGCGTGCATTGGGACCGGTTTCGTTGGGTCCGCGAATACTTGAGCGATCGACCGCGACCGATCAACACGACCAAGACCTACGGCGCGAGCGGCAACAAGTTTGGTCACACCGATCAGGACGGAGTCGAGCGGTTTTGGCGTCACTTGTTGGCGGGAGCCGCGTCGATGCGGTTTCATCGTCCCGACTCCGGGCTGGGAATCAACGACCAAGCCGTCGCGTCGATTCGCGCGGCTCGGAAACTCGAATCGATCATCGCGCTATGGGATCTCGAGCCGGACGACACGGTGGTGCGTCCGGTCGTCGAGGGCCGGATTCAGCCGGACGCGATCAGTGACAATTCGGCCTACGCCGCGCGCGCCGAGGGACAAGGTGTCGCGGTGTTTCTGCCGGCGAATCCCGCGGGAGAAAACGCGGTGGTGGCGGTTGACCTAACCGACCTTGAGGGACGGCTTCAGGGACGGTGGATCGACGTCGACTCGGGCGAGTTCGGTCCTGAGCTCGATTGCGTCGGAGGAGAGTGGCGAGTTTTTGAAGCTCCTCGGGCCGGCAATTGGGCGATCGTTGTTACACGTGCAAAGTAGACGCGGCCGGGTGTAACGAAGGCCAACGGACGATCGCGATGTGATGCGTGCGCCGAGCCGATGGTGGTGTTGTGTCCGATTGCTGGATCGAAACAGGCCGGCGACATCGAACCGAGTAGAATGAAAAAATGGAAGCGGCGTCGCCGCGGAGACGTGTTTGTCGAGGAACGCTCCACGCGTTTGACACGCGCGAAATCAATGTCCTTGTTTAATGGAATGGGTTGAGTTCATGACGGCATGGGTACGCATCGCGATGTTGTGGAGCCTGGGTTTCGCTGGGGCTTTGTGTGGCACGAGCGAGCTGGCGCGGGCCCAGCAGGATCCCTTTAGCATGCACGCGCCCGTGCCGCTCTTGGGGCGATGGGATGTGACCGTCAAAACCGCCGACGGCGAATATCCGTCGTGGTTCGAGGTGCACCAATCGGGCTTTCGCACGTTGGTCGGTCGCTATGTCGGTCAGTTCGGCAGTGCTCGACCGGTGTCGGAGTTTGAGTTCGATGGCGAGAACGTCCGGTTTTCCGTGCCGCCTCAATGGGAGCATCGGACCGAGCCGGTCGTTCTCGAGGGGCGACTCGAGGGCGATGTGATTCGCGGTGAACTCACCGACGACCAAGGAGGGACGCTGAGTTGGACGGCGGTGCGGGCTCCGAAAATGGAACGAGCGGGCGAGGTGGTGTTGGGGGAGCCGATCGAGTTGTTCAATGGCTCGGACCTTGCCGGTTGGCATGCTCAGTTCGCTGGAGCGAACAATGGTTGGGAGGCGATTGACGGCGTACTGACCAACGCGCGGCCTGGTAACAATCTGATTACTGATCGCAAGTTCACGGACTTCGAACTGTCGTTGGAGTTTCGCTATCCGGAAGGAAGCAATAGCGGCATCTATCTGCGAGGCCGACACGAGGTGCAGATCGAGGACAACGTGGGGCTGGAGGCCGACAGTCATCGAATTGGTGGCGTCTACGGCTTCCTCACCCCGAGTGTGAACGCTGCTCTTCCGGCTGGTGAGTGGCAACGGATCACGATTCGACTCGTGGGACGCGTCGTCTCGGTGGAACTCAACGGCGAACGGATCATCGATCGCCAAGTGATTCCCGGCATCACCGGTGGAGCACTCGATAGTCACGAGGGGGAACCCGGACCCTTGATGCTCCAGGGCGACCATGGTCCCGTGGAATATCGAGCCATCGTCCTCCGCGAGATCTCGATGGTGACCGAGTAGGGAACCAACGACCGTGGCCAATGAATGGGAAAACCAAAGGAAACCCGAAGCGTGAGTTTTGATGTTGCGCTTTTCACGCTCCGCCCTAGTCGACCATGCCA
>JAGQPS010000699.1 GCA_020426595.1 Planctomycetales bacterium | reverse complement strand
CCTTCACCAGCTCCTCCGTCACGCCAGTCTCAAAACAGGCGACCAGTGCATTTCCGTCCACGAAGAATACGGATTTGCCCTGCACTGTCTCGCGCTTGATCGGCAGCGTCAGGTCCACGCCCCAGTCGACGAGCACCTGGAACAGCAAGTCTTCCGGGCTGCGGTCCGGCTTGATGTTGTCGACGGCGGCGAGAAGGTCGTTCTGGTCGATCTGATCCGGGCGGTAGTAGACGTCCTTCATGTTCGAGGTGTCCACCTTGAGCACCCGGAAGCCGACATCACGGTTCCAGTCGGGGTGACATTCGCCTTCGAGGATCTTCTTGCCGGCACGGCGGATGCGCTCCTTCGAGAGTTCGGCGATGTTTCTTGCGACCCCGAGCTTGTCGCAGAGTTCCGCAGCGGCGCCTTGCGCAGAGTTCTCGCGATCAAGTTGTTCGGGAAGCTGAATCAGGATGAACTTTCGCGACTTCCCGTCGAGGGAACCTTGCCGAAAAACTGCGTCCGCCGTGGTTCCTGATCCCGCAAAGAAATCCATTACGATGTCGTTTTCTTCGGTAAGCTGTTCTAGGAACAGCTGAATGAGCGCCGTCGGCTTGGGGAAAGTAA
>JAGQPS010000698.1 GCA_020426595.1 Planctomycetales bacterium | reverse complement strand
CTGGCCGCCGAGTAATCACCGTCAGCTAGGGTCAGGACCCATTAATTTCTTGAACTGAAAGCGCGGCGATGATTCATCAAGGTAGCCGGAGGTGCTGCCTTGAGTGATTTGCTAATGCTGACGCCGGAACAGATGCGGCGGATTGAACCTTATTTTCCGTTATCGCACGGGATACCGCGGGTGGACGACCGGCGGGTGCTGAGCGGCATCCTGTTCGTGATTCGCAACGGCCTGCGCTGGCGGGATGCCCCTGCCGGCTACGGCCCGCACAAGACGATCTATAACCGCTTCATCCGCTGGAGCCGGCTTGGCGTGTTCAACCGCATCCTGTCCGAGCTGGTCGCACGAGGCGGAGGTGCCGACAAGCTGATGATCGATGCCACTCATCTGAAGGCGCATCGAACGGCGGCCAGCCTGCTCAAAAAGGGGCTCTACCCCGATGTATCAGACGTAGCCGGGGCGGGCTGACAACCAAGCTCCAGGTGGTATGCGACGACAAGGGACGGCGCTGCTGCTGCATCTGAGCGAGGGACAGGCTAACGACCACAAGACAGCAGCAGCGGTTGTTGAAGAACTCCCATCCGCTCGCTTCATGCTCGCCGACAG
>JAGQPS010000697.1 GCA_020426595.1 Planctomycetales bacterium | reverse complement strand
CGGGCCGCAACGCCTGGGTCGGCTGGCTCACCACCGTCGCGATCTTCGCCTATGCCGCGCTGATGCTCTGGACCGGCTGGAAATTCTTCGCCGCGACCGAAACCCTGTCCGCGCTCCGCTGGGGCCTCGTCGCGCTGTTCTCGGGCGTGGTGATCGGCATGCTGAAGCTCTATCTGTTCCAGGAGATGCAGGCCAACCGGGTGATCCGCGAACTCAAGCGCGTCGAGCTTCTGTTGGCGAAACGCGAGGGTTGAGGGGGCAGGGCGCCTCGCAGCGCCCACCCCGCCGCGCGGCCCGCCTCACGCCCGCAGGATCTTCTCCATCGCCTTGCCCTTCGCCAGCTCGTCCACCAGCTTGTCGAGCTGGCGCACATGGCGGGTGAACGGGTCTTCGATCTCCTCCACCCGGATCCCGCAGATCACCCCGGTGATCCTGTCGCGGTTCGGATGCATCGCCGGCGCCGCCTCGAAGAAGGCCTCGAAATCCGCCTCCCGCGCGAGTTGCTCCGCGAGCCCGTCGGCGCTGTAGCCGGTCAGCCAGCAGATCACCTGATCGACCTCGGCCCGGCTCCGCCCCTTGCGCTCGGCCTTCTGCACATACATCGGAT
>JAGQPS010000696.1 GCA_020426595.1 Planctomycetales bacterium | reverse complement strand
AGATCTTCTGCGAACCGGTCAAAGAACATCGCTTTGTGGTCGTCTTCCGCGGCGAAGGGCTCGGCGGCCGCGTCGACGACACCGATCCGCAGGCCGTTGGCGTGCCGCCGCTGGACCCGGTCGCCCATGACGCCGCCAGCGAGAAGACAGCGGCCGTCGCCAAAGAGTTTCTCAAGCAGGCGCGCGTCATTCTGAAGGACGAAGCGAAGGCTAATTTTCATACCATGCGGGGCTTCGCCGAGAAGCCGACCCTGCCCTCTTATGAAGAAGTGTATGGGCTGCGCGCCGCGGCGATCGCCGTGTATCCGATGTACAAAGGGCTGGCGCGGCTGGTCGGCATGAAGATCGTCGGCCAGGCGAAAACGCTGGATGAGCAAGTCGACACGCTGGAGCAAAACTGGCAGGACTTCGACTTCTTCTTCCTGCACTACAAATACACCGACAGCACGGGCGAAGACGGAAACTTTCAGGCCAAGGTCGAGCGGACCGAAGACTTCGACGCCTGCATCCCGCGCGTCGCGGCGCTCAAGCCGGACGTCTTGATCGTCACAGGCGATCACAGCACGCCCAGTTATTTGAAGAGCCACAGTTGGCACCCCGTGCCGACG
>JAGQPS010000695.1 GCA_020426595.1 Planctomycetales bacterium | reverse complement strand
CCGCTTCGGTCCCTCAATGCGCACGTCCGCCTCGGGCGGCAGGAAATGCTGTCACTTCTTCGAAGTGACGCGCCTGCTCGTCAGTAATCCGGTGGGCAATGAAGCCCGTCAGAGTGGTTTCCATCGTTGAACGCTCTGTCTCGATTCTCGCATCGAACCAAGTCGATATCGTAGAGAAAACAATGGCAACCGTAAGGCCCAGGGCCGTGGTGAGAAGCGCGGTCCAGATGCCCCCGGCAAGGGTTGCCGGATTGACCACCGCACCGGATTGCTGGAGGTCGGCGAAGGCCTGGATCATGCCGATCACCGTTCCGAGCAAGCCGAGCAGAGGGGCAATTTGTCCAATCAGTTCGATCAGCCGCAAATACTTGCGAAGTGTCCGCAGTTCTTCGGAGGCGACACGGCTGATGTCCTCTTTGACCTCTTCGATATGGGCTCCACCATGGGTCAGCCCCCGCATGGCATGGGCGAGCACGCGGGACAAGGGCGCAGGATGCCTGACGACAAGGCCGTAAGCCGCTTCGTGCTGGCCATCAAGCCAGAGCTGTGCGGCGTTACGGGCGGTCTTGTGATGTCCCACACGCAACAGCATGAATTGCATAATCTTG
>JAGQPS010000694.1 GCA_020426595.1 Planctomycetales bacterium | reverse complement strand
CGGCTTGAACGCGACGCCGCGTCGCCCTCGTCGGCACAGCGCTTCATCCTCACCCGTCAGGCCTGAGTGGCGATGAGCGAAGAAGTCCTCCGCCTGACGAGACGCCTTGAGCGGGAGCGGGCCGCACGCCAGGAAGCCGAGCACCTGCTCGAAGCCAAAAGTCTCGAGCTGTTTCAGGCCAACCAGGCGCTCAAGGGACTGACCACCGATCTCGAACGCCAGGTGGCCGAGCGGACCGCGGAGCTGACCGAGGCCCTGGCCCGCGCCGAAGCGTCGACCCGCGCCAAGAGCGAGTTCCTGGCGATGATGAGCCACGAGATCCGCACCCCCATGACCGCGATTTTGGGCTATGCGGATCTATTGAGCGAAGAGGACTACTTCACCAAAGAGCACAGCGGTGCCATTCGCACGATTCAACGCAACTCGCATCATTTGATCGAGTTAATCAACGATATTCTCGATCTCTCCAAGATCGAAGCCGGACGATTGGACATTGAGACCATTGCCTGCTCCGTTCCCGAACTCATGGAAGACCTGCGTCTGCTCATGAGCATTCGTGCTGAAGCGAAAGGCATTGATCTCGAACTGGGCTTCGACACTTCGATTCCA
>JAGQPS010000693.1 GCA_020426595.1 Planctomycetales bacterium | reverse complement strand
GGTTGGTTACTTTCGCACGGTTCCGATCAAAAGCTTCTTTGGTGAACTCGACAAGTGGGTCCGCCGCCGCCTCCGGTCTTGTTACTGGAAGCAGTGGAAGAATCCGCGCACGCGAATCACCAACTTGAAGCGTCTCGGTATCCGGCAGAAAGAAGCCGTTACTCACGGTGTCAGCAGCAAAGGCCCCTGGGTGATGTCGTCCAGTCGCGCAGTGCATCAAGCACTGTCGGTCGACTACCTCAAGGAATCGGGATTGGCGAGTTTATTGGAAATCTGGCACAAGCTTGCTGCCAAGAGACGAACCGCCTAGTGCGGACCCGCATGCTAGGTGGTGTGGGAGGGGCCCCGGGAAACCGGGCCCCTATCCCGATCCTTGTTCGGCAAATCTTAGGTTTCGAATTCGCTCCGCGACACCCCGGATTGTCGAATGATTGACCGTAACGTCCCGACACGAAGCTCATCGTGATCGGGCACGGGCACTGTCGTGGTTCCGTCGTCAGTCACTCGTTGCATGACGATATGACTTCCGCGCTGACGCACCTGCTGAAATCCGTGGCGTTCGAGTATGGAACATACTTCGCGGCCGGACAGCACTCGTAGTTTACCCAA
>JAGQPS010000692.1 GCA_020426595.1 Planctomycetales bacterium | reverse complement strand
GGATCGTCACCTAGGCCGCGACGAGTTTACGCCACTTCGACTCGACCAAGTTGGAAGTCCATCAATCGACCACGGCCGGCTCCACCGGGACGATTCCCACCGGCCATGTCCAACCCGCAAAACAGCCTTGCGATTTGAACAGAGGAGCGGCGTCCGAGCCTCGTGGGCAAGCCAGGCACCACGGAAAACCAAGGAAGCCACGACGCGTGAGTTTTGATGCTGCGCTTTTCACGCTTCGCCCAGTCGGCCATGCCAAGTGCATGGGAAAACCAAAGGAAACCCGAAGCGTGAGCGAGGGATTCTTCGACTTCTCAAACGGCCAAAATCACCCCGTTGCCGCGAGTGACGTTGATTTCAAATAGCGATCCGACGGAAGCTCAGGTGGATTTTCTTGTTCTGCTCTTTGTGTCACACAGATCGTAAAATACGAGTGAATCTCGATTGCTGCTGTATCATGGACACTCGCTTGGGCACGGCTACATTCGGTGGATTGACGACTCATCTATTTCACCGCCCAGATAAGGCCCGTGTCCCGATCCATCGTCGGCCGGGGTATCAAACACAACATAGTATGACGTCATCATTCCCTTGCGGCACGAATGGATGCGT
>JAGQPS010000691.1 GCA_020426595.1 Planctomycetales bacterium | reverse complement strand
CGCAAGTTCACGCTCTGCCGTATCTGCTTCCGCGATATGGCACTCGACGGGTTGATCCCCGGCGTGAAAAAAGCCAGCTGGTAATTGCCCGCAACCGACCCTTTTTCATTTTCCAGATTTTCGACACTCATACTGTTGGATGCCGATCCCTCCGGACACTCAGGAGTGTACCCCAGGTAAGGCAGAGCAGGTCTCCCGGTTCCTCCGACCGATGTCCGATGAACCGGAGACTGAAGGATAGTGCAATACTATGATGACAGACCCGATTGCCGACATGCTGACCCGGATTCGGAATGCCGTAAACATCGAACGCCCCGTCGTGGATCTCCCCTCCTCCCGGACGAAGCAGGGCATTGCTGCCGCGCTTCAACGCGAAGGCTTCATCTGGGACTACGAAGTTCATGATGTCGACGGCAAAAAATACCTCCGCCTGAATCTGAAGTACGGCCCCAACGGCGAACGGATCATTCAGCACATTACCCGCGTCAGCAAGCCCGGTTGCCGCGTTTATACCCAGGTTCGCGACCTCAAGGACGTCCTGCAGGGGCTGGGGATCACAATCCTCTCCACCAACAAGGGAATCCTCAGCAATCGCGAAGCCAAAGCTCAG
>JAGQPS010000690.1 GCA_020426595.1 Planctomycetales bacterium | reverse complement strand
CTGCTCGACGGAGCGGGCAGCATCGATCGGCTGGTGAAGAAAGCGGCCGACTCGGGGATGAACGCCCTGGCGCTCACCGACCACGGCAACTTGCACGGCGCGCTCGAGTTCTACCGGAAGGCGAAGGGCGCCGGGATTAATCCGGTCATTGGTTACGAGGCGTATATCGCCCCCAAGACGCGGTTTCATCGCGAACCGGGACGGCAGAAAGACAACGCCTATCACCTCACGCTGCTCGCTCGCAATCGCACCGGGTTTCGCAACCTGCTCAAACTCGCGTCGGCGGCCTACCTCGAAGGCTTCTACTTCAAGCCGCGGATCGACAAGGAACTGCTGACGCAATTCAACGAAGGCATTATCTGCCTGTCAGGCTGCGTCAGCGGCGAGTTGAGCCGCACGCTGCTGGGCGGCGGAGCGGATGAAGCCCGCATCAAGGACGCTTGCGAGATCGCCGGATGGTTTCAAAACCTCTTCGGCGACCGTTACTTCGTCGAAGTGCAAAACAACGGGCTCGAAATCCAGCAGCTCGCGATGGAGGCCTCGCTCGAAGTGGCCCAGCGGGTCGGCGCCCCCGTGGTCGCCACGAGCGACTCACATTACGTCGATCGCGAAG
>JAGQPS010000068.1 GCA_020426595.1 Planctomycetales bacterium | reverse complement strand
CTGCTGCGTGGCATTGGACATTTGATTTGTCTCCTCGACGCTTTCGGTCGTGCTTGACCACTCCGCCGCGAATCTTCTTGGCGCTCACGCAACGTATCCCATCGAGACTCGCGAAGCGACCTCCTCCGTTCTGGGTGAGCCCATCCGTGGAACGCCCTAAGGACCACGGCGAGCCATCGAGGCATTTTGCCCCACTGGGTGATTGAGCCTCGACAACGACCACCGCCAATGCCTGGGAACAGGGTGATCCGGGGCAAGCTTCTTGACGGAATTCGAGATCACTCCATGCGAAAAACCGCGTGTATTCCCTTGGTTTTCATGGACCAACACGAGGGTCACGAATTCGGCACACCTTGTGCATTTCCATTGCCGGCCGCAGTGGACGCGATGGTACCTGCCGTCCACTCAGGCCCGGCGGACCGTCGTCACGCGTCTCTCGTGTCGTTGACCAACGGACGCCGAGCAATGACCAAGTCAACCTCCGTCGAACCCATTCGACGACCTGTCCTAAAGGAAAGGAATCAATCATGAACAAGCAACGTTGGGGACTCCGCGCTGTTCTCGTGGCAACTCCCTTCGTATTGTCCGTCGCCGCGCTCGCCGTGGCGATCAACCCCAGTTGGTCGCGTCGGTCGACCGCCGACGATCATCAACCACCCATTCTCTCTCCCGAGACAATGAGCGTCGCGAACGCGATGTCCGAGGCATTCCGCACCGTCGCGAAGCACTCACTTCCGAGTGTCGTGGCGATCGAGACGCGAGCCGACAACTCCACCGCGAGCGCCACCGTCCCCATGCAACGGTTCGATTCGTTGCCCGGCGGCAATCCGTTCCGCGGCACGCCATTCGAGGACATGTTCCGTGACGCCCAGCCGATGCGACCGCGTCAACCTCAGCAACCACGCGAGCAACGCGTGGGACTTGGGTCGGGCGTGATCATCGATTCCTCGGGAATCGTGCTGACCAATAACCATGTCGTCGCCGGTGGAGGCACGGTCTTGGTGAAGACTCAAGACGGCCGTGAGTTCATCGCGACCGAAGTATTGACCGACCCCAGCTCCGACATCGCCGTGGTGAAGTTCGAGGGAGCGAATGATCTCGTGGCCGCGCCGCTCGGCGACAGCGATGACGTCGAGGTCGGTGACTGGGTCATCGCCCTCGGTCAACCGTTTGGCCTGGAGAGCACCGTGACCGCGGGCATCGTCAGCGCGAAGAACCGAGGCATTGGGATCAATGATCGCGAGAGCTACATCCAAACCGATGCGGCGATCAACCCAGGCAATAGTGGCGGACCACTCGTTAACCTGCGCGGCGAAGTCGTCGGCATCAACACGGCGATCTCGTCGCGATCAGGAGGCAACGAAGGCATTGGCTTCGCCGTACCTGCCAATCAAGTCCGTTGGGTCAGCGACCAACTGCTCGCCCACGGTAAGGTCAACCGCTCGTATCTGGGAGTCACCATTCAACCGGTCGACTACGAGCTGTCCACGCAACTCGGCGTCGCGCCCCACCACGGAGTCGTGGTCACCAACGTCTTCGCGGGAACTCCCGCGGACGCGGCGGGACTTCAGGCTGGCGATGTGATCCTCGCGTTCGGTGAAACCGGCGTCCATTCGCCTCAAGAGTTGCAGCTCGCGGTTGAACAAGCCCAGCTCGGCAAGACTCAGGCGGTGCGAGTGATGCGAGACGGTCGCGAAATCACGCTCAATTACGAACCTGCCGCGGCCCCCGAGGAGTTTGGCCTCGCGGCGAGCTCCTCGCGTTCCACTCCGCCGGCGAGAACCGGAGCCCTGGGGCTCGAGGTGCGCGAGCTCACTCCCGAGGTCGCCAGCGAAATGGGAATGGAAGGTGAGACGGGACTGATTGTCAGCTCGGTGCGCCCCGACAGCTCGGCCGCCAAGGCGGGAATCGATGTCGGCATGATCATCGTGCAAGTCAATCGTCAGGAAGTCACCACCGCCGCGGACTTTGATCGGCTCGTCCGCGAGGACAAGGATGGCTCGATCCTTCTGTTGGTCCGTTCCGAGCAAGGATCGCGATTCGTCGTCGTCTCGAGATAGACGACCCCTCCCACCCACAGGGAAGTGCCGGGCTAACCGGGACCAACGCTCGTTCTAGAATGGGCGTTGGTCTCTCTTTTTCTAGGGTGACTTGCCGAGAATCCAATTCATCGTGAACAAGTCACAGGCGCGGTGCGTCGCCATGAATCAAAATCGCGTGGCGAGCCGCTCACGCTCTGCCCGAGCAAGGGCACGGAAAGTCAGCGGTACTCATCAATCGGCGCTCCCTCGTCGATACGGTCAGGAGGAATCCTGTGATGTTCCAATTCAATCTCGCGGCCAAGATCATCCTCGTCTTTCTCGCGGGTGTCCTGGCCATCGTTGTCACGTTCTCGTATCAGACGATCCGCCGCCAACAGATGTGGGACCAGCAGTGGCGCGACACCCATGCCGAAACGCTGGTCGAGGCATTGTCTCCGGCCATCGCCAAGGCGTACGAGGAGGGAGGCCGAGTCGCGATTCAACAAGCCGTGGAGTTCTACGGACACTCGGGCGATCACTCCCAGGACCTTCGTTGGGTGGAACCTAGCGGCGAGCCAGGGTCCGGCAATATCGCTCGTCAGGTCTCCAGCATCACGGTGACCAATGCCGACGGGACGCGCACCGCTTTCTCGTATGTCCCCCTGCGCTTGGAAGGACAGGAAGCCGGCGCGATCGAAGTCGCCTACTCACTGGTCGATCATGACCATTTCATCCTTGAGTCGGTTTACGCCTCCTTGCTGTCGCTGCTCGCCGTTTTCTCGCTGTCGACGGTCGTGATCTACTTCGCCGGTGTACGACTGGTCGGACGCCCGCTGGAGAAGCTCATTCAACAAGTCAACGATATTGGAGAAGGGAAACTCGATCAGCCTCCCGCGCTTCGCTCCCGGGACGAGCTCGGCGAATTGGCGAAAGCCATTAGCGGCATGAGCCACCGAATCAAAGTGCAGCAGGACGCGATTCGTCACACGAGCCGATTGAGCACGGTCGGCACGTTGGCCGCCGGAGTCGCTCATGAACTCGGCACGCCCTTGAGCGTGGTGGGAGGTCGCGCCTCCTTGATCGCGGGTGGTCTCCTTTCTCCCGACGAGGTCAAGCAAAGCGCTCACATCATCAAGTCGGAGGCGGATCGGATGGCGACCATCATCCGGCAACTGCTCGACTTCGCTCGACAACAGCCAGGCACTCGAAGTCGACTCGATCTCGTCGAGCTCTGCCGCCGCACGCAAGACCTCATGCACCCCTTGGCCAACAAACAGGGAATTGAACTCAAACTCGAGACCTCAAGGCCAGAACTTTGGGTGACGGGCGATCCACTTCAGCTTCAGCAAGTCGTGACCAACCTACTCACCAACGCCATGGATGCCATGCCCGATGGCGGCCCCGTTAAACTGCGATTGTCGAGTTCCGACGCGGAAGGACGAATCAGGCTCGAAGTTCATGACTCCGGATCCGGTATCGATCCCGCTCATCGCGACCGAATCTTCGAACCGTTCTTCACGACCAAGGATGTCGGGCAGGGCACCGGGCTCGGTCTCTCGATCGTTTACGGCATCGTTCAGGAACATGGTGGCTCGATTCAAGTCGAAAGTGAGGCGGGGCGCGGAACCTGTTTCCAAATCGAGTTGCCCACCAACGCCGACCGAGCCTCCGTGGAGACAACAACATGAACGGCGAAACCACGGGTTCACAACCGCGCGTGCTGATCGTCGACGACGAACCGAGCATGTGCGAGATGATCCAAACCGATCTCCGTCTGCGAGGCGTCAAGAGCGAATGGTGCTCTTCCGCCGCCGATGCGATCAGCGCGATCCATGCGAGCGATTTCGACGTCGTCCTGACCGATGTAAGAATGCCCGGCACGAGTGGCTTGCAACTCTGTCAGCAAGTCTCGGCGGTTCGTCCCGATCTCCCCATCATCGTGATGACGGCCTTCGGCACGCTCGAGACGGCCATCGCGGCGATGAGAAGCGGAGCGTACGACTTCATCACCAAGCCACTCGAGATGGATCTCTTGTCGCTCACGCTCAAGCGGGCCATTGAGCGTCGTCAGCTGACCGAACAAGTGCGGCTACTCGAATCGACTCGAGACACCTCGAACGCGTTCGGCGACTTGCTCGGCCAAAGCCCCGTCATGAAGCGGCTCAACGAACAGCTCCATCAAATCGCGCAAAGCGATGCGACGGTATTGATCACGGGGGAAAGCGGAACGGGCAAGGAATTGACCGCGCGAGCGATCCATGGCCAGAGTCGCCGAGCCGAGCATTCCTTCGTCGCGGTGAATTGCGGAGCCATCTCGGAAACATTGCTCGAGAGCGAACTCTTTGGCCACGTCAAAGGCGCGTTCACCGACGCGCGCGAGCCTCGTCGAGGCTTGTTCCTGGAAGCGCAGGGTGGCACGTTGCTGCTCGACGAGATCGGCGAGATGCCCTTGACCATGCAGATCAAACTGCTGCGTGCCTTGGAGGAACGCAAGGTCCGCCCCGTCGGCAGCGACAAGGAACAATCGTTCGACGTCCGTGTGATCGCCGCGACGAATCGAGACCTCGACGCCGCCGTCGCCGAGGGCCGCTTTCGCGAGGATCTGTTCTATCGCATCAACGTGATCGCATTGGAGCTGCCGCCACTGCGCTCGCGCGGCGCCGACATTCTCCGACTAGCCGAGCACTTTCTGCGCAAGTTCTCACAGCAGGAACACAAGCCCGTGACGGGACTTGCCGAAGGAGTCGGCGAGAAGCTGTTGGCCTACTCTTGGCCCGGCAACGTGCGAGAACTTCGCAACGTGATGGAACGAGCCGTGGCGCTCACGCGTTACGACCGAGTCACGGTCGAGGACCTGCCCGACAAGGTTCGCGACTTCGAGGGAGGGATGCTCTTCATCGGAGGCCTCGACCCCGCCGAGCTCCTACCTCTTGAGGAAATCGAACGGCGGTACATCGCGCATGTCGTCGACGCTTGCGGAGGCAATCAGACACAGGCCGCCCGAATACTTGGGCTCGATCGAAAGACGATCTATCGCAAACTCAAATCCGACTGATCGACACGCCAGCCGCGATGCTGATTGTCGCTAGATGAGGTCGTGAATCACGTGCCCGTGCACATCGGTCAGCCGACGATCGAGCCCGTCGTGCCGGAACGAAAGGCGACGAAAATCGATTCCCAACAAATGCAGAATCGTGGCATGAACATCGTAGACCAGCGTCGGATTGTTGCGATCGAGCGGCTTGAAGCCCCACTGATCGCTTTCGCCATAAGTCACTCCGCCACGCACTCCGCCCCCCGCGAGCCAGTTGGTGAAGCAGTAAGGATTGTGATCGCGTCCCACGCCTCCCTGTGACGACGGCATACGGCCAAACTCGGTCGTCCAGAGCACGATCGTGTCCTCGAGCATGCCACGTTGCTTGAGGTCTTGCAGCAGCGCGGCGGCGCCTCGAGCCATACCAACGGCCAGCGGTCGGTGATCGCGTTCAATGTTCTCGTGCGAATCCCAATTGCGTCGAGGAAATCCGTTGTCGTTTCCCGACCAGATTTGCACGAACCGCACGCCTCGCTCCAGCAAGCGTCGAGCCACCAAGCACTTGCGGCCGAAGTAGTCGGTCTCTTCCCCCTCGTTGATCTCGGTCGGCCAGCTGGTTTGCCCGTGATCGAGACCATAGAGCCGCATGATGTGTTCCGGCTCTTGCGAGAGATCCATCGCCTCGGGAGCCGACAACTGCATGCGAGCCGCCAGCTCGTACGAACGAATCCGAGCCTCGAGCCGCGAGTCGCTTTCCCGCTGTTCCTGATGTCTTCGATTGAGGGACGTGAGTAGCTCGAGCCCCGCTTGCTCGGACGACGAAGTGATCTCGGGAACGTCGGGCGGAAACAGATCGGCGATGGGGCGCTCGGTACCAGGACGAATCATCGTGCCTTGATGTTGAGCCGGTAGGAACGCCGAATGCCAGTTCTTCGGTCCGTTGGAAGCGAATCCACGTCGATCCGGCAGCACGACAAACGTCGGCAGATTGTCGTTGAGGCTACCGAGCGCGTAGCTAATCCAGCATCCCATTCCGGGAAAACCGGGCAACTGGTTGCCGGTCGCCTGCAGGTAAGTCGCTTGGCTGTGGACGCCCGTCTTGCCCACCATGTTGTGAATGAACGCCATGTCATCCACGCACGCGCCGAGCGGAGCCACGACCTCGCTCAGATGCTTGCCGCACTCGCCATAGCGCTGAAACGCGAAGGGGCTCTTCATCCAAGGCCCGAGTCCATCCTGAAACGTCTCGACCCTCTCACCAAAGTCCGACGGCTGTCCGTGGTACTTCTCGAGCTCCGGTTTGTAGTCCCACAAGTCGAGGTGGCTCGCCGCTCCCGCCATGAACAGCTGCACCACGCGTTTCGCCTTGGGCGGATGATGGAATTCTCGAAAGAGCGCCCCATCGCCAAGCTCGGGCGCCGCGTTGGCGGCTCCTTGTTGGGCGGCGAAAGCCCCCTCGTGCGCCAACAGTCCCGTCAGAGCCAGGGAACCGAATCCAGTACCGCACTGCTCGAGAAAACGGCGACGTGAAAAGAAGGGAAGTGACGACATGATTGCGACTCCACACTGACCGGTTCGGCGCGATGGCTGCCGGCAACAGCTGCTGGTGTTTCTTCCTTCGAGGCGAAGCGATCAAGGTCGCGACGCGGGGCGTTACCCTCGACTCGGCTCAAGCATCGAACCGATCAATCGACAAAGACGAATTCGTTGAGGTTCAGAATCATGCGACAGGCATTTCCCAAACCGTATTGCCGTGCGTATCGCGTGACCGCCGCCAACTCGTCAGGAGTCGGGTCTCGATTGAGGGCTCGTTGCCAAACGTCGATCACCTGGGCTTCCAGGTCGGCGTTCGCGAGTTCGGCTTTCCGAGCGATCTCCGAGGCCATCGCGACGATGAAACGATTGTTGAGCAGAGCCAAGGCCTGCAAGGCGGTTTGTGTTTCGTCTCGCTTCGGGACCGACATCGAAGGATCGGCGCAGTCGAGCGTATTCATGAAGGGCTGCGGCTGGCTGCGAACGATGAATCGATAGACGCTACGGCGATGCGTCGAAGGGTCGAGTGGATCGTACTTGTGATACTCGTAGTGCGGCGAGTGTTCGGGATGCTCCACCACGAAATCCTGGAACCCCGGACCACCCATCGAGTAGTCGAGCCGCCCCGCCAACAAGAGCACGCCGTCGCGGATCTCCTCGGCGGTCAAACGCCGGCGGTTCATTCGCCACAACAAACGGTTACCAGCATCCTTGGTTTCTCCCGCCGCATGGCTGGTCGACCCTTGGCGATAGGCCGTGCTATGGCAGATCAAGCGATGGAGGTCCTTGAACGACTGGCCGGAGTCGCGGAATTCGACCGCCAACCAATCCAGCAACTCGGGATGAGACGGCAATTGGCCTCCGCGCCCAAAGTCATTCGGCGAATCAACAATGCCTTGCCCAAAGTGATAGAGCCAAACGCGATTGACGACCGAGCGCCACGTAAGCGGGTTATCCTCTCGAGTGATCCACTCGGCGAGCGCGACTCGGCGGGCTCCTTCGTCGTCCATCGATGGCAACTCGAATCGAGGCGCGACGCCGGGAATCAGCGGCGCGGTGCCGGGAAGAGCCAATTCGCCTGGCTTCGTCACTTCACCGCGAGCCAACACATGAATCTCTCGCGGTCCAAGACCAGCTCGACCACGGAACGTACCGGATCCCGCATGGACCGTCCCCGCGTAGACTCGCGCCCGCGGCGGCAGGCCGGCCAACTCGGTTCGCACCTCGTCGATGAGCGATTCGAGCTGTCGCTGTTCGGCAAGCAACTTGGGGTCGATGGCCGCGGCGAGCATGGCATCAAGCTCGGCCCTCGCCGCGACGATCTCCGCTTCACGTTCCACGCTCAGGCGCAGCGAGAGCAGCTGCTCCACCTCGCCATGCAATGGACCTCGGCTCGAGAAACCATCCACCAAATAGTCACGGCCCCATAGTCCCGAATCAATCGAATCCAGTGCATCGACCGAAGCACCCCGAGCGAGATCGCGATCGTCACGCAGGACCTGCATCTCGGACAGCGCCAACGCGAAGTGCCGCTCGCCTCGATCCCACAGCCGCGTCGCGGTGAGCCGCACGAATCGGCCCGCGGCACCATCGGCCGGAATCTCGACGGCGGTGTCGCCGGGATTCACCACGTCGGCCTCGGTCTCATCAAGAATCACTCGAGGCGCGCGGAACTCGGGGTCATCGGACAACTCGACGCGATAGCGAACGGGAAATCCAAAACCTGGCGTCGCGGGCTGCCAATCCACGGGATTGGCCGGTACGAGCCGAATGGTATCGATCGCTTGAACACTTCCCAGATCCACCTGGACCCACTTCTCTAGATCGGGTGTCTCCGAAAACTGACTGTGATAGCCGTTGGAAGGACTGCTGGTCTCGTTGCCAACACGAGCCGCGAGGGGATGAGTTCCGTAGATCCCATCGATAAGAGCGGCTCTCGACCAACGAGGCGCGGCTTCAATCGAATCGAGACTCGTGACGGCGGACACCGGAACGCGCTTCCCGCCGCTAACGACGGCGAGCTCGCCGAGCGCGAAAATCCAATCGTTGGAAAGAGGCTCTCCCTGTCGACGGCGACTCCAAAGTTCGGTGGCGGTGATGCGAACGTAGCGAGCCTCTTGGCCATGGCCCGCGACGTCGACGGCTTGACTTCCGGGGCGAGGAAACGAGCCGTCCGTCGCGTCGAGGATCAACTCGGCTTCCGAGAAATCCACATCGTTCGCGATCTCGACCTTCCAACGATTAGGAAATCCAAAGTCGCTGAAGCCGTACTCATCCGCCGCGAACAGCAGGATGTGATCCAGCGGATAGGGCCGCCCGAGATCCACTTGAACCCACTTCACGATGTCCGCTCGTGGAGCGACTTGGGAGTGATACCCGAAGGCCTCCGCGCGAGGCTCGTTCGTTACCACCGTCGCGGCGGGAGGAGTGACGAGCCGAGCGAGGCGGGCCTCGAGCTCGCGGGCCTCCGGCGGCTTGGCCTCTTCCATCAACCGCGCAATCGCGTCGTGACGCGTTTGGAGTTCCTGCTGCCGGGTTTGGAGCGCGAGTCGCCTAGAACCAATCGACGGTTCGGCATCATACTCGCGGTCCGCGCGGTCGATCGCGGCGAACACCGCTTGCAGCGAGTAGTAGTCCTCCATCGTCACGGGATCAAACTTGTGGTTGTGACAACGGGCGCATTGAACGGTGAGGCTAGTGAACACGTTCATCGTGCTCGAGACCATGTTGTCACGGTCAAGGTTCCGAGCCACCATGCCGTCGACCTTGCTTTCGGGAACCTCGGCATGTCCGATGAAGTCCCAAGGTCCAGCGGCGATAAAACCGGTGGCGACAATGCCGTCGGCGGTGTCGGGCCAGAGCCGATCCCCGGCCAGTTGCTCTCGCACGAATCGCCCATACGGCTTGTCGTCATTGAAGGCACGAATGACGTAGTCACGGTAGGGCCATGCATTGGGCCGAGGCTTGTCCTTGTCGTACCCGTGGGAATCGCCGTACTGCACGATGTCCAGCCAATGACGGGCCCATTGCTCGCCATAGCGTGGCGAATCGAGCAGCTGATCCACCAGTTTCTCGTAGGCAAGCGGATCGGGATCGGCCACGAACCGTTCCACTTCGGCCGGAGTCGGTGGAAGCCCGATGAGATCGAAGTAGAGCCGACGAATCAGGATGCGGCGGTCGGCCTCGGGTGAAAACCCGAGCCCCTCGGCGCGAAGTTTGGCGAGCAAGAAGCGATCGATCTCATTGCGTACGATGTCACTGTCGCCCGGTTCGAGAGTCGGCACGGAGGGCCGATTCAACGGATGAAGCGACCACCAATCGAGATCACTGACCACACCCGCCTCGATGCGAAATCCGTCTGGCCAAATCGCTCCCGCCTCGATCCATCGCTCGATCGCCGCGACTTCATCGGCTGAAAGAGGATCGGAATCCTCGGGCATCGAGGCGACTCCGTTGAATGGAGTCACATACTCCACCAACAAACTCGCCGACGCGTCACCCGGTTCAACCAGCGCTCCACTGTCGCCCCCGTTCAACGCCGACGCGTCCTCGAGCGAGAGTCCACCCTTGCGTTCAGTCGAGTCGTGACAACTAAGACAACGCCTCGCGAATATCGGAGCGACCTGTTCGCGAAAGCCGCCTTCATCGTCGGCGCAGACAACCGTCGATAGAAGAGCAACGACAAGACCGACACCTCCCGCGAGCAAACGGCGAGTCAGCCGATTGAGGTCGCCCTGTTCGCGCAGCGACGAAGATGGGAGTCGAATCATGGACGCAACCACTGTCTGATGGGAACACGCCGAGCAACGCGAGTCCGACTCGGGGTGGGCTCGGCGATTCAAGCGGGGAGGGGAGGCGGGTCACCCGGTTCCAAACGCCGAAGCGGACGGCCATCGCTAACGATGATCCGACGTAAGGCATCGGATCGTCGGATCTCGCGAACAGCAACAGCCAACGAATCGCTCAACGGTTCCGAATGACTCTCTCAGTTTACCAACTGCGACGCCCCTCTGACCAATGTCCCAAGCCCAATACCGCCCGGAAGATTGGCGACACTGGGCCGGACGAGTCGCGCGACGAGGCCTTCAACGTCTCCCCCGTTCCCGCCCCGTGCGAACCGCGACCGGGAATCATCGTTTCAAGCCCCATGCGTCGGACCGCCTTCGATGTCGCCCCAATGTGCCTCAGCCAACACCGCCTAATTCATGGCGGGAAAAACCAAGGAAACCCGAGCGTCAGTTTTGATGTTGCGCTTTTCACGCTCCGCCCCGATCGAGCAACTCAAAAGCGTGGCAAAACCAAGGAAACCCGAAGCGTCAGCGAGGGATTCTTCGCGTTCTGAAACAGGCCAACAACTCGCGACACGGTCAACAGCTCAAGCCAGCCCGATCCCCAAAACCGCGACATCGTTTCTGGCCGTTAACGTCACGTGGTGCACGGCGGGGTCAGTCGTCCCAGATCAACAGCAGGTCAACGCAGATTCCGCCCAACTTGCGGTTTTTGGGATCGAGCAGCAAGCGCACGCGTTGGCCGCCATCACGCTTGCGTTTGGCTCGCTCGGCCGCCTCGCCATAAATCGAAACCGAGACTGACTCGCCGTTGTCGAGCCGCAACTTAAGCAAATAGCGACGCTCGTTGTTCACGGTGACGTCGGTTCGCTTGATGTCCGTGATGGTCGCCGAGGCAATTTCTCCGGCTTGGAGAGTTCGCTTGAGTCGCCCTCGATAGCTGGTCGCGAATCCGCCGATCGCGAAACCAATCAGTGCGGTGAAGACACCGCCAGGAATGCCGATCCAAACAGGGATGGAATTGGGCAAGGCGAGCGTGAGGGCGAACACAAGGCAGCCCATGAGAACGAAGAAGGCTCCCATGAAGACGAAGACGATGCTCTGTCCCAGGACTTGTCGGTGCAATCCAATGGGAATTCGGCGTGGAGGAGTTTGACTGAGAAAGTCCTCGACCTCGCGGCGAGTCAGCTTGAGCTGCAGAAGCTGTCGTCGCAGCGCGGCTCCCGCGATTCCACCCATTTTTTCGGCGAAGTCCAACGCGTCCTCGGGGCGTGTCTCACGATGAACATCGGTGCGTTGGTCGAGGCCATCGTGAGCCTGCCAAAACATCTCGATCATGCGCACCGCGTGCTGGACGAGCTGTTCGCGTTCTTGCGAGTCACAAAGGTGCTCGCGACGGTACACAACGAGGTGTTTACCGTTCCCAGCCACCGAGACTTTCGGGATCGACTCGAGGTATTGACGCAACTCATGAGTCAACAGGATCCGCACGGCCGACTCGACGTAGCCGATCACTTGAAAACGACGCGAGAACTCCGGCGTGTCGTCAAAGTTGATATCGGGCGCGCCCAACATCGAAAGCAAGGCTCTGGCGATGCCCGCCGTGGTGGGAGTCACCGTGAACGATGGCAGATCGAATCGCTCATCAAAGTAGACGACACCCGTTTGCTTGATCGTGCGGGTGCTTCGATGACCATCGCCATCCGATGTCGATTGGGTGTAGGTCATATCAACGACATACAAATTCATGTCGCCGATAGCGTGGGATTCTAGGGCCTCGAGCCGAACCGATTCCCCCACCCAATCGCTGAGCCATTCGACGAGGCGTTCTTCATTCCGAGCATCTGACATGGCGCGCTATGGATAACCATTCAACGAGGACGACCAACGACCTGGCCCTAACAGAAATCACAAGAGAATCGTTGCCCTCCGCTCGGCCACGAAAGCAAGGCCCGTTCAAGTCGAACCAATAGCGAAAGGCTTGAAGTTCGCGATTCCCTCGACCTACACCAAACTATCGAACATCGCTTGCCGGACTCGGAAGCGGCAACAAAACCCCCGCCCAAATCAAAACCCAACAACAAGCCACCTCGCCTCTCGACTCAATCCCCTCCTACTCACTTCTTTCTACTGTCTACTGTCTACTCTCTACTCTCTACTCACTACCAATCCTCCGGCTCACGTCCCGCGGCGCGGATCTTGTCGATCGCTTGTTGAGCCTGGAACTTGTACGACAGTTCGTCCAGCAGAGGCTCGAGCTTGGGGATGCTGCGTTCGCTGCCCATGTCTCCGAGCAATTGAATGGCGCTGATCACGACAAAGTTTCTTTCGTCGGCGAGTCGAGGCCAAACGGTCGCTTCTCCGGCTGGCCCGATCTCGCGCAGCTTGGCCGCCGCGGCGTTGAAGGGCAGGGGCCAATCGACGAGCATCGTCTCTAGGTGCTCAAGGATTCGCGTGTCATGCGAGTCGGGGAGCAGCTCGAGCTTGTCGGCTTCGAGGAGGCTGGGGATATTCACGTCCAAGGCCCCCCATTTCTTAAGCACGGTCTCGACGTGCCGCTGGACGGACAGGTTGCCGTCTCCGATCAATGGGTTGATCCGTTCACAAACCCGTTGGTGGAGGTCCTCGGGCTTGGGTTCGGGAACCGCTTGCTTGGCGAGCAACTCCACGGCGGCTTCACGACGAGACTCGTTCTCGAGGTCGGTGACGCACTGTTCGATGACGGGAATCACGAACTCGGTTTCGCCGCTCACGGCTTGTCGCGCGACGGTGCGGAGCTGGCTCGACTCGTGGTTGCAGAAGGGAACGAGTTCCGCGTAGCACTCGAGTTTACGAATGTGGACCGCGGCCTTGGTGGTCCAACGTTCGTTCCCTTCCTCGTGCGGTTGCTGGAGGTAGTTGACCAGCAGTCCGACTTGCTCCTTGGCCGCCCATCGTTCGATGAGAGTCATGACGCCTTGTCGTTCAGCGGGAAACTGCATGCGGCTCAAAAGTACCGTGACGACCTCGGTCCGTTTGGACTCGTCGATCTCGATGGACCGGAGGCGTGAGGCGGAACGGTCCTGGAGCTCGGAATCATTGGACTGAATTCCCGCGAGTGCCTCCTCGAGGCTCATCGCATCAATCTCGGCCTGACGGCTCGATCGCGGGTTGGCTGGCGTGGAGCGAGCGCGAATGTCTAGCGACATATCGTCGCTCGTTCCGAAAGTGCCATCCGGGCCGATGCTAACCACGCGTCCACCGTTGCTGTTCGGTTGGAAGATGAGTTGTTGTTCCCACGCGTCCTCGTAGCCAGCAAGGAGCGCCGCGCTTTCGGTTTCATCCGGGAGCTGCCCATCGGTTTGCTCAGCCATCCGAATGACCTCGACGGCAAGCTCGAGGACTTGTCGCGTCTGATTCTCGTTCGACATCTGAGCGGCGTTGGAGGCCGCTTGACTGAGAGCCGCGGTGGTGGCGACCGCCATGCTGCCTACAGCGAACATCACGAACAAGACATAAGCAATGACGGCGACCAGGGCGAGCGACTGGATGAGGCCGATGACGAGTCCCGCGATGGCGAGCCCTCGGTTGTTTTCCTTCTTGAGCCCGAAGTAACTGATCAACGCTCCCACGGGCGCCAACACGAGGCAACCAAGGAGCGAGATGATCGAGAACACGAAGCCGACGATCGCTGGCGTGTTTTCGTCTCGAGGTCCCGAGTAAACCTGTGGGGGACCGCCGTAGTTGGCTTGGCCGCCATAGGGCGCGGCGGAAAGCTGTTGTCCCGCCGGAATGGTAGACACCACCGATCCGCAATGCGAGCAGCGAACGGAACCATCTGGCGCGGCGAACTGGGTGGAGATCCAATTACCACAACCGCACTGGACGCTAGACATGACTCAACCTCACGGGACGATCGAAAGCCGCGACGAACAGCGTTCAGGATAGCAGGCCACGGTAGAGTTTACTGATGAAAGCCGCGAATCGAGGGGAGGGAATTCCTCACGCCAACCGGCGACAATTCACGCCGCGACGATCCACCCCAACCTCGCCAGCCTATCCTTGCGCCAAGGCCGCGTTGCTCCCAGGCCGCCTTACTCCAAGGCCGACCTCACGTCCCGTGTTCGTCGATCACGCGAGAATATCGTGAATCACCGTCCCCTTCACGTCGGTTAGTCGCATGTCACGTCCGGCGTAGCGATAGGTGAGCCGTTGGTGATCGAGGCCAAGCAAGTGCAACACGGTGGCGTGCCAGTCATGCGTGTGGATCTTGCCTTCCACCGCCTCGTAACCAAACTCGTCGGTGGCGCCATGGGACAGCCCCGGCCTTACGCCACCGCCGGCCATCCACATCGTGTAGCCCTTGTTGTTGTGGTCACGACCATCCCCTTGGGCGTAGGGAGAGCGACCAAACTCGCCCCCCCAGATCACGAGCGTATCCTCGAGCATGCCTCGACTCTCGAGATCGGCGAGCAAGCCAGCGATCGGTTGGTCGACCGCGCCGCAACTGTTGGTAAGTGACTCCTGAAGGTTGCGGTGATGATCCCAACCTCCCATCGTCACCTCGACAAACCGAACCCCCGCCTCAAGCAGCCGCCGGGCGAGCAGACACTGCCGTCCAAATGCATCCGGTCCGCCGCCGCCTCCGCCGCCGAAACCACCGCCCGGTCGGCCACGCCCAGGACCTCCGCCACGCTGACTCGATTCGATTCCGTAAAGAGCCAAGGTATCGGCCGACTCTCCCGACAAGTCAATCACGTCGGGCATCTCACCTTGCATGCGGAACGCCAATTCATAAGACGAAATCAATCCGTCGACTTGGCTCGCATCTCCGAGCGAGTCGGCGGTGTTTCGGTTGAGCTGTTGCACGAGGTCCAACTGGACTCGCTGTGCCTCAAGCGTTCGTCGCCGATTGTTGAGGTTGCTCACCGCGGCTCCTCCTCCAAAGCCGCTCGAGCCGATGCGAGTCCCTTGATAAACCGGCGGCAGGAACGAAGCGCCGTAATTCGCCGCGCCGCCATTGTTCCGTGGCGGATTGATCGTGATGAAGCCAGGCAAGTTCTCATTCTCGGTCCCGAGTCCGTAGAGCACCCAGGCGCCGATACTTGGCCGCGAGAACTGGAAGATGCCACAGTGAAGCTGCAGGAACGCCTGAGCATGGTTGGGCAGGTCGGTGTGCATGCCTCGCATCACACAGAGCTTATCGGCGTGTCGAGCGACGTGGGGAAACAGCTCGCTGACCCATTGCCCCGATTCGCCATGCTGCTCGAACTGGAACGTCGGCGCGAGCAGTCTGCCACCGCGGCCGATACCGCGTGGCGCGCGTTCTCCGTCTTGCTCGATCAGCGCCGGCTTGTAGTCGAACGTATCGAGGTGACTGGGGCCTCCCTCCATGCAGAGAAAGATGACTCGCTTGGCCCGAGGCTCGAAATGAGTCTCGCGCGGCGCGAGGATCGAAAGCCTTTCGTCGTTGGCTCGCGCCGCTTGCGAGTGAGCCATGGCGGCGAACGCCAAGTAGCCAAAACCGGCGGACGCACTTTGCAGCAATGAGCGACGCGTCAACATACGAATCTCCTCGGCCGACAGGCGGCACCGATCTTATTGGCCACGAACAAACTCGACGTTTCTCGACAAGCCGCCACGCGACTTCCGCTCGCTCGACTTCCAGCCACGAACAGCACGAGGCCGACCGGAGCGCGAGCCACGATTACAGGCGGAACTGAAACTCAGCGCTGACCAGCAAGGCCTGGCAGAACGCGCTCCATACCTCGTTCTCACGGCGAGTCGATCCGCCGCGTCCCGTACCGACTTGAGCTCGATAAGCCGTCAGGAAATCGGTCGCTGATTGAACTTCCGCGGCGGAGGGTTGGCGGGCGAACACCAGCTCGAACACGCGAACGACTCGCGACTCATCCGACTCTTCATCCTGAGTCAACTCGGCGGTGGCGTCCGCCGCGCGCATCACGAATTCGTTGTTGAGCAAGAACAGCCCCTGCGAAGCGACGGTGGTTTGCGGTCGCTCGACCGTGATCAAGGCGGGATCCGCTCCGTCAAACAAGCCCAACGACTCGGGCAGGTTGTCACGAACGATCGGCAGATAGATCGACCGGTACACGTTCTCGGGATCATTGATCGCCCGAGTCACGCTATTGCGAAGCACGAAGGACTGATTGACCGGCCCCTCACCGGCGCTACCAACCGCCGAACCCACGGGCGGGTCGACATCCAGTTGCTGACTGACCGCCAGCATCCCGTCGCGCAGTAGCTCGGCATCGAGGCGTCGAGGCGACATGCGCCATTGCAGCCGATTGTCGGGATCGACTCGCTGGCCGGCCTCGCTCGTGGCCGACCCGAGCCGATAGGCGCGGCTCGTCACGAGATAACGGATCATTTGCTTGACGCTCCAATCACGAGCGACAAACTCGAGCGCGAGATGGTCGAGCAACTCGGGGTGAGTCGGTGGTTGTCCGGCGGCTCCAAAGTCGTCGACGGTGGGAACGAGTCCACGCCCGTAAAGCTGGAGCCACAACCGATTGACCATCACTCGAGCCGTGAGCGGATTGTCGCGACTGGCGATCCAGCGAGCCAACTCAAGTCGTCCGCTGCTTTGCCGAGGCATATCGAGCGGCGTGCTGACCATCACCTGCAATGTGCCACGAGGCACGGAATCCTCCGCCGGTCGCTCATGCTCGCCTCGCAGGTAGACCGGGCTATCGCCGATGGACCGCGAGCCGTCGTAGGTGAAACCGCCGCCACCTCCAAACCGCCGCCCCGGACCACCAAAGCGTCGGGCCGCTGGCTTATCGCGCACGCCCATCGCGAGCATCCGCGGAGAACCATCCTCGTCATAACTGTCGAGCTTGGCCTGCAACAACGAAACGCGGCCCGATGCGAAGAAACGCTGCAGCGGATCCTGCGTCGAGGACATGGACTCGCGCGTCGAATCGATTTGATCCTGGAGTTGCTCGCGCTCGCGGCTGGAAAGCCGCTGATCGACTCGCGCTAGCTCCGCGTCGGCTGGGAGTTCGATGAGGGGCGAGACGCGCTGCGCGTTGATGAAGCTCACCGTGCCGTAACACGTTTCCGTGCTGCGGAAGATTCCCGCGAGCGCGTAGTAATCGACTTGGGGAATCGGATCGAACTTGTGATCGTGACATCGGGCGCAAGCGACAGTGAGCCCGAGAAAGGCCTGGGTCGTCACGTCGATCTGCTCATCGGCGACATCGAGCTCGAATTTCAAACCGCTGCGTTCATTGAGGGTCTTCGGCCCCAGAGCGAGAAAACCCGTGGCGACGGTGCGACGAGCCTGTAACTCGGGCGATTCACTTTCTAGCAAGTCGCCCGCCAGTTGCTCCAGAATGAACTGGTCGTACGGCAAGTCGTCGTTGAATGCCGCGATCACATAGTCGCGATACCGCCATGCCTGCGGATAGTAGAAGTTCACGGTGCTGCCCGTGCTCTCGGCGAAGCGAGCCACATCGAGCCAATGCCTAGCCCACTTCTCGCCGAATCGCGGCGAGTCGAGCAAACGGTCGACGGTCCGTGCGATCGCGGTCTCGGCATCCGCGGCATACGCTTGTTCGAAGTCGGCGACCTCGGCGGCCGTCGGCGGAAGCCCAATGAGATCAAACGAAAGCCGTCGCAGGAGAACGCGAGGCGCGGCATCGGCGACTGGCTCGAGCTGCTTGGCCTCCATGGCGGCGAGCAAGTAGCGGTCGACTTCGGTGCGCGGCCAGGCTTCGTGAGTCACCTCGGGCGCGGCAACGGCGCGTGGCGGCTGGAACGACCAAAACTCCCGACCGCGTTCCAGATCGATCGCGTAGTGATCCACGACGACCGCGTCGCCCTCGCGAGGGTCGGGCGCTCCCATCTCGATCCACTGTTCAAAATCGGCGATGACTTGACGAGGCAACTTCTGGTCGGGCGGCATCGCGAGATCGTTATCGACGTGCCGTAGCGCCTCCAGCAACACACCACGGCGAGGGTTCCCGGGAACGACCGCGGGACCACGCTCGCCCCCCCGCAGCAATCCGGCCCGGGTATCGACGGTGAGCTCACCGCCGATTTCGTCACTCTCCGCCGCATGGCACTCGTAGCAGTGCTCGACGAGGATCGGACGAATCTTGGCCTCGAAGAACCGAAGTTGCTCGGCGCTGATCGACGCCCCGGTCGACTCGTCGACTTCCGAGTCTTGCCCTTCGACCCGCATCGGCCCCAAGAGGAGCCCACCGAGCAGCGCCAACGACAAACACCACCGCATCCGACGCGATACGCTTGCAAGCACCATCACCGCCGCCTCCGCTACTCGCCCGACGAACCAACCCGCACTTCACGCTCGCCCAACTTGGGCTCGATCACCCAGTTCGGACTCGCTCACCCAATTCGGCCCCGCTCACACAGTGGCTCGGTCGGCGTGAACCAACCCAACACACGAGAACCAAGCCAGTCGACGGCCTGTCCAAACGGCCGTCCAGACTATTAACGGGTCCGAGTGGCGCAACCCACTCGCCCTACCGGATTAAACCGCGTTGGGCCGCCAATGTTCCTCGATCCGCGGCGGGAACACCAGGATTCCACGCCGAGTTTCAACCGTTATGATCTCGCTAGCGCCAATTGGGGAATCTGGCGAACCGCCGGCCCCTCAAGGGAACGAACGGCTTGCGATGTCGCGATTGACAGGTCTCAGTCCAGCGACCAATTCAAAAGCGTGCAAAACCAAGGAAACCCGAAGCGTCAGTTTTGATGTTGCGCGTTTCACGCTTCGCCCCGGTCGACCAACTCAAAAGCGTGGGAAAACCAAAGGAAACCCGAAGCGTGAGCGAGGGATTCTTCGACTTCTCAAACAAGCCACCAACTCGTCACGCCACCAACACTTCCGCCTAGCCCATCCCGGAAAGCGCCGCATCCATGCGAACCGCTCGGGTCCCCGGCGGAGATGCAATGCGCCCCACAAGCCTCGACATCGGAGCAATAACGTGCTGCTTTGGAATATGACCTGGCCGCAAGTCGATCAACTCTCGCGCGATACTCCGGTTGTGATCCCGATCGCCGCGATGGAACAACACGGACCTCACTTGCCCATTTCCACCGACAGCATCTTGCTCGGTGAAATCGTCCGACGAGCCGGTGAGCAGCTCACGCGATCAGCGCTCATCACGCCGCTTCAGTGGCTCGGCAACTCGGCCCACCACATCGACTTCCCCG
>JAGQPS010000689.1 GCA_020426595.1 Planctomycetales bacterium | reverse complement strand
CGATCAAGCGACCGAAAGTGCCGACGGTAAAAGACGCAGAACGCGTGCGGAATCCGGTCGACGCGTTTCTTTTCTCCGCTCAGGAAAAGGCCGGAGTTCATCCCGCGCCCGAAGCCTCGCCCACGACGCTGGTGCGACGCCTGCATCTCGATCTCACCGGATTGCCTCCTTCGCCCGAAGCGGTCGCGGCCTTTGAAGAGGCGTTCGCCGAGTCTCCCGAGGCCTATCCGAAACTCGTTGAACGGCTCCTCGCGTCTCCACATTACGGTGAGCGTTGGGGACGCCACTGGCTCGACCTCGCCCGTTGGGCCGAGAGCCAGGGCTTCCAGCACGACATTCCCCGGCCCTATGCGTGGCGCTACCGTGACTATGTCGTGGAATCGTTCAACCGCGACAAACCTTACGACCGTTTCCTCGCCGAACAAATCGCCGGCGACGAGTTGCAGCCTTACTCCGACGAGAATCTCATCGCGACCGGCTTCCTCGGTGCCGCCCGCATCAGCGGCAACAACGAGGATCCCGCCGCCCAACGCAACGACGTGCTCCTCGACATCGTCAACGCGACCGGCAGTGCCGTGCTCGGCCTGACCATGGAATGTGCGCAGTGCCACAAC
>JAGQPS010000688.1 GCA_020426595.1 Planctomycetales bacterium | reverse complement strand
CAACCTCGTCGACGCGGACATCCAGTTGTACCTTCCGCGACGGGGCATCAAAGCGACCAAGCGGCAACTCGCCGGTCAGCATCTCGTAGAACACGACACCCAGCGAGTAGATATCCGCGCGATGATCGACTTCGTGAGAACCTTCCATTTGCTCGGGGGCCATGTAGCGCGGCGTGCCCATGACCTGATGCGTTCCGGTCAGCGTGAAGTTGTCGGCAGCTTGGCCGAGCAATCTTGCTAAACCAAAGTCAGCGATCTTCACTTTGCCTTTCTTATCGAGCAAGATGTTTTCCGGTTTGATATCGCGATGAACGACGCCTTCGTCGTGAGCGTATTGCAACGCTTCGCAAATCTGGGGAACGATGGCCAACGCTTCGGCCGGTGTCAGCTCGTTCGTTTGAATCGCCTCGCGAAGGTTGATGCCGTCGACATACTCCATCAGTAGGTAATACAAGCCGCCGGCGTTGCCTGAATCGTGAACGACCACGATGTTCGGATGACTCAGTCGTGCGAGCGCGCGAGCTTCGCGAGAGAAACGTTCGGCAAACGCAGGGTCTTGACTGACCTCGGGTGGCAGGATCTTCAAGGCCACCATGCGATCCAGTCCGCGCTGG
>JAGQPS010000687.1 GCA_020426595.1 Planctomycetales bacterium | reverse complement strand
CCATCCAGCAATCCCAATCGGGATCGTCTCGGCCTCTTTGATTGCCGGATTGGTCACAGGCCATGGCTGGGTTGGTTTGGGAGTAAGTTTGGTGACCTTGATTTTCTGGCGCACATGGTGGAGTTGCGTGTATGGCTTTGGCATAACCATGTGGTGTATCGGAGGAGCTCTTATCAGCACCATTCCTTACCTATTGGCGCTTCGTGATTGGATCAGTGCGATATCCCGCGCAGTACCAAACGACTGAACGCGGTTTCGGCAGATAGATTCCAGGACCGAAACAGCAAGACGGCAGTTGAGAACTGAGCTCGAACCTCGGATCGCCTGCGGCGGAGAGCGGGGGTAACAACGCCAATTGATCATTTCCCGGCAAGAAGCGGATTTTTCGCTAGGAGGTCTCGATGCTTTGCTGCCAACCAAAGACTCAACGAGCTTCGTTATTGGCGATTCATGAAGCCAGCAGAGCGTTTATTGACAAGCGACTGATCCTAACGGGCATTATCGCAGCATTGATCTACTCCATTGGGCCTGCGATGTTCCTGTCGACATGCCGACTGGAATCGGGCAGGGAATATGACTGGGTGACAGTTACCATTAGGCGAGTGACCGGCTCG
>JAGQPS010000686.1 GCA_020426595.1 Planctomycetales bacterium | reverse complement strand
CTCATCGGCAAGGCGATGATCGTGTGCATGAGCCGCGCCATCTGTGTGCGCCTCTACGACAAGATCGTCGCCCTGCGCCCCGAGTGGCACTCCGACGACAACGCCGCGGGCGTGGTGAAGGTGGTGATGACGGGAAGTGCCGCCGACGACCCGTCGTACCAGCCGCACATCCACACCAAGGACGAACTGCGAGAGCTGAAGGCCCGCGCCAAGAAGGTGGACGACCCGCTGCAACTGGTGATCGTGCGCGACATGTGGCTCACCGGGTTCGACGCCCCGTGCATGCACACCATGTACGTCGACAAGCCGATGCAGGGGCATGGCCTGATGCAGGCGATCGCGCGTGTGAACCGCACCTTCCGCGACAAGCCCGGTGGCCTGATCGTCGACTACCTCGGCATCGCCCAGAACCTGCGCGACGCACTCGCCCACTACTCGCCGCACGACCGCGACCAGGCCGGGGTACCCATCGAGCAGGTGTTGGAGGTGCTGCTGGAGAAGCACGACGTGGTGTGCGGCATCCTCCACGGCCACGAGTGGAACGCCGACCCCTCGCTGCCGGCGGCGGAGCGGATGACCCAACAGGCGCTGGCCATCGAGTTCCTGCTGGCGGA
>JAGQPS010000685.1 GCA_020426595.1 Planctomycetales bacterium | reverse complement strand
CGTCCTCGGTGCGCCGGCCCTTGCGGACGTCCTTGTCCTGCGTGGCCAGCACGCTCTTGGCGACGCCGGTCAGGGCCGCGGTCAGCTCGTGCTCGGTGAAGCGCATGCTCCCAGCATGCCGGACCCGCGGAGCGGCCCCGAGCGTGCCCGGCCGGCATCCACGACGCCGTGTGGTGGCGACCACTAGGTTGGGGCACGTGGCCGTCATCGAGACCGCGGGGCTGACGAAGGCGTACCCGCGCGTCACGGCGTTGGACCACCTCGACGTGACGGTCGGGGAGGGGGTCACCGGCCTGGTCGGCGCGAACGGTGCCGGCAAGTCGACGCTCATCAAGATCCTGCTCGGCCTGGTCCCCGCGACCAGCGGCAGCGCGGCGGTGCTCGGCCACGACGTCGCGACGGAGGGCGCGCGGATCCGGGCGCTCGTCGGCTACATGCCCGAGCACGACTGCCTGCCCGCCGACGTCTCGGCCAGCGACCTGGTCGTGCACCTGGGGCAGATGTCCGGGCTCCCGTACGCCGCCGCGCGCGAGCGCACCTCCGACGTGCTGCGTCACGTGGGGCTGGCCGAGGAGCGCTACCGCCCGATCGGCGGCTACTCCACCGGCATGAAGC
>JAGQPS010000684.1 GCA_020426595.1 Planctomycetales bacterium | reverse complement strand
ACCCGCGCACGCAGATTGTACGCTTTAACGGCATGGCGCGCTACAAAGAAGCTGCGCAAGACGGCGCCACGCTGGCCCAGATCACCGAGCGCATGTACAACCGCATTGCGAGTGAACTGATTGCCGCGCTCGACCAAGTGCGCCAAGAGCCGCCGCTTCCCAAAGGCGACCAGCGCCAACTGCTCTCCTGGTATCAGTGGGCCGTTCGCTTCCCCGGCAGCGGCTATGAAGACCTGTTTGCGGCGCCCGGCTATTTGGAGCAGATTATTGAGCGAAAGCAGGAGCGGGGATTGTTGTAGTAGAGGAGTAGAGGAGTAGAGGAGTAGAGGAAAGCCACTCTCGTGCCACCTTGCTACTCTGCCACTTTGCCACCTTACAACTTTGCTACCTTGCCACCTTGCCACTTTGCTACCTTGCCACTTTGCACCAACGAAAGGACACACCATGCGTACCTTCCCCACATTGGGTAAAAAGAAAATCATCCTCGGCATGATTCATTTGTTGCCGCTGCCGGGTACGCCCTTTTTCGAGGCGGGCAATATGGAAAAGGCGCTAGACAAGGCAGTGGCAGATGCTACGGCGCTCTATGAAGGCGGCGCCGATGGCTGCTTGGTGCA
>JAGQPS010000683.1 GCA_020426595.1 Planctomycetales bacterium | reverse complement strand
CAAACGTCGACGCACTCCTTGATGACGAAAAACTCTTCTGGGAAATGATGCTCTTCGGATTCTGACAATCAGGCGTCAAGCAAAACAGGCTGGGATCGCTCACGAGCGTATCCCGGCTTGTGTTATTTCTCTAGCAATTGCTGCATCGCGTTCATCAGCACCGGCTCCACGCCCGCTTTGGTGCGGGTGGCTCGGTCGCTTGTTTCGTAGCCGCCCTGGCCGTAGGCAAAGTCGGTGCCAATGTAGCCCGCTCCGTATTCGCCGTAGGCAGCCATACAGACGAAAGCATCAGGGCGCATCTGTTGAGCGGCCAGCTGGTATTCGACGAACAACTCACCCGGCATGTGCACGATGATTACGTCTCCCAGCCGTAGCGATGAGCAGTCGATTGTGCGACCGGCTTTCGTCCGTTGCAGCCACGCGAGGTGCTTGGCCGCACTCAGATGATCTCTGGCAGTCGCCTGTTTGTCGCTGAGGACCGCTTCGAGTTCGTCAGCCTGCAAATGGTCCCCCAGCGGCAGCGTCACCGGCACGACTCGCCATTCCAGGTCGTTGTTACTGAGAGGACTGCGAACGGTCGCCTCCCAGGCCGCTTGCATGCCGCGCTCCAGCCGATCA
>JAGQPS010000682.1 GCA_020426595.1 Planctomycetales bacterium | reverse complement strand
TACGATTTTTTAATCTGCTGAAGGGTCCGTTCCAATGACTGCTCGCGTTTGGTATGATGTTCTGCGTCCATGACAATCTCCCGGTGGTGTTCCTTTTCCAATTTCAATCAATGCGGAGCATTTCAGAGAATGCCCGCACGCGTTTTTCAATTTCGTCGCGCGATGTATCTTTGATGCGCGTCAGCGAAAAGTCTTCGATGGTGATCGATGCCGTCACCGTTCCGCGAATGAGCGAACGCTTCAGCGCCGCGTCATCAATCTCGGCTTGCGTGCACAGATAACCGAGCATGCCGCCAGCAAAACTATCGCCCGCGCCCGTCGGATCGACCACGTCCATCGTCGGATATGCCGGCACCACCGAGATGCCCTTGCCCGTCACGAGAATCGCCCCGTGCTCGCCCTTCTTGACCACCGCAAACTTCGGGCCCAATTGCAAAAGGGCAGCCGCCGCCGCGATGTTGTCTTTCTTACCGGTCAACTGGCGGGCTTCACCGTCGTTGATGATCAGACCATCCACCACCTTCAACGTCGCCAGCAGATCATCCCGCGCCGAATCGATCCACAGATCCATCGTGTCGCACACGGTCAGCCGCGGGTTCTTCACCTGACTGCGCATCTC
>JAGQPS010000681.1 GCA_020426595.1 Planctomycetales bacterium | reverse complement strand
ATCGAAACCGATGGCCGCGAGCCCATTGAGCGCCGCTTCCGAGATTTCGAGTTCGAGGCCCAGCTTTTGGATCCGTCTCACGAGTCGCGCGACTTGCAGATCGACGATGGCCCGCATCTGGGTACGCTTCAGCGGATGGAAGACGATCTTCTCATCGATACGGTTGAGGAACTCCGGTAGGAAATGTCCTTGGATCGCATCCTCGACCGCTGCGTCGATCTCGGCGTCACTGCCTCCCCGTTCACTAATCTCCTGGATCGCGTGACTCCCCAGGTTGCTGGTCATCACGATGATCGTGTTGGTGAAATCGACCGTGTGTCCCTGGTTGTCCGAGAGTCGGCCATCGTCGAGCACTTGGAGCAGTACGTTGAACACGTCGACATGCGCCTTCTCGATTTCGTCGAACAGCACGACGCTGTACGGACGCCGTCGGACCGCTTCGGTCAACTTGCCACCTTCCTCGTAGCCGACATATCCCGGAGGAGCGCCGATCAGGCGGCTCACGGAATGTCGCTCCATGAACTCGCTCATGTCGATCCGCACCATCGCGTTCTCGTCGTCGAACAGGGTCTCGGCCAGACTCTTGCACAGCTCCGTCTTGCCGACGCCGGTCGGACCGA
>JAGQPS010000680.1 GCA_020426595.1 Planctomycetales bacterium | reverse complement strand
GAGAAGTTCTTCTCGCTGTTGCGCGTCGAGGCCGTCAACGGCGTCGATCCGGAGACCGCCCGTAAGAGGCCGGCGTTCGATTCGCTAACCCCGATCTTCCCGCTCGAACTGATCGATCTGGAAACCCAGCCGAATATCCTCTCAACCCGTTTGCTGAACCTTGTGGCGCCAATCGGTCGCGGCCAGCGCGGACTGATCGTTTCGCCTCCGAAGGCCGGCAAGACATTGCTCCTCAAGTCGATCGCCAACGGAATCACGTCGAACAACCCCGATATGCACCTGATGGTCTGCTTGATCGGCGAGCGTCCGGAAGAAGTGACCGACATGCGTCGCTCGGTCGAGGGCGAAGTGATTTCGTCGACCTTCGATGAGCCGGTCGAGGATCACACCAAGGTCGCTGAGATGGCGCTCGAACGCGCCAAGCGTCTCGTCGAGGCCGGTCGCCACGTGACGATCCTGCTCGACTCGATCACCCGGCTCGCCCGCGCGTACAACCTGGCCGTTCCGCCGAGTGGCCGAACGCTCTCGGGTGGTATCGATCCGGTCGCGCTTTATCCGCCCAAGCGCTTTTTCGGCGCCGCCCGAAACATCGAGGGCGGCGGGAGCCTGACGATCGTCGC
>JAGQPS010000067.1 GCA_020426595.1 Planctomycetales bacterium | reverse complement strand
CGCTGGAATCAACCGCGCTCGAGATGCCGTCGTCCTGGGGCTGGAACACGAGGGGAATGCCACGCGGCACGATATCGCCAAGAGTCAAATGGCTCCCGCGGATATGGACCGCCAAGTCGACGGGTTGCGGGTAGTCCACGACGGCCATCGTCGTGGGAACGACTGGCTTGCGGGCTTCCCAAGTAGCGATCTCCGCTCGCAGCGAAGCCAACTGCTCCTGCGTCGCCGGCGAATAACGAGTCTCCTTGTCGTCCGGCAGCGTCGCATCCGCTCCGAGCTCGGCTTGCAGCAGCCGGTCGGCCTCGGCGATCACCTCGGTCAACGCCTGTTGCCGTCGAGCGAGTTCGCCCTCGATCGCCTCGCGCTCTCGTTGTTCGGCGGCGGTCTCGATCGGCAGTTCATGCCACTTGGCGATCTTCGTGAAGTGCTCCATCGTCTTGGTACTTTTGAAAATACCGGCGAGAGCGTAGTAGTCCTCGGTCCGAATGGGATCGAACTTGTGATCGTGACAGCGAGCGCACCCAAAGGTCATGCCCAAGAATGCCTTGCCGACCGTTTCGACTTGTTCGTCGACGATATCGAGCTCCATCTTGGTCTCGTCGACCTCCGCCAATACCTTTGGCCCGAGCGACAGAAACCCGGTCGCGATCGTGCGCGAGATCCGAGTCGTTTCATCGTCGCTCGTCAGCAAGTCGCCCGCGATTTGGTCCCTGACGAACTGATCGAAGGGAAGGTCTTGATTCCAGGCCGCCACCACCCAGTCGCGATAGCGCCAAGCGTTGCCGTGCGCGATGTTCTCGTCCATTCCGTTGGAGTCGGCGTAGCGAGCCACGTCCAGCCAGTGCCTTCCCCAACGTTCGCCATAGCGAGGCGAGGCCAACAGTCGATCGATCTCGCGTTGCAGCGCGTCGGGACGTTCTTGCGATTCAAACTCCCGCGTTTCTTCATAGGTAGGTGGCAAACCAGTGAGGTCCAAGGTGACTCGCCGAAGCAGCTCACGCGGTTCGGCCCGCGGCACCGGTTCGATGCCTCGAGCCGCCCACTGCGCGGCGATCGCCCAATCGATACGGGTCTCGGCACGGTACGGGGAGCGCGGATCGAGTCGCTCGCCCATCGCGTTGACGGAGGTACGAACCGCCGGATCGACCGGACGAAACGACCAGAACTCGCGCCCCTGCGCTAGATCGAACGAACGCGGCTGTTGCGAGGAAGCTCCGGTCGGCGATCGAGGATCGATCGCGCCTCGAGCCACCCATTGTTCCAGCACCGCGATCTGAGCGTCGGAGAGCCGGGCTTCGGGAGGCATCTGCAGAGCGTCGTCGAACGGGCGAACCGCGCGAATCAACCAACTCGCGTCCACGTCGCCGGGACGCACGGACGGCCCCAATTCTCCCCCCGCTTGCCAACCAGCTCGCGAATCGAGTCGCAATCCTCCCTCGGCCGACTCCGCTTCCTCGGAATGACATTCATAGCAATGAGCCACCAGGATCGGGCGCACCTGATCCTCGAAGAAATGAGCCGCGGCCTCGGGACTCTCCCAGTCACCCCGCGGCTCTTGGTCCTCTTGTCCCAGTACGCTTGTCGCGGAGAACAGAACTCCGGCGATCAATCCGAGCATCGCGCGACACCGCTTCGCCCACGCCTTGGCCCCGCGTTCGCGAGACAGCACTTCGTTGTTCCCATCGCTGCAAGTCAACCGATCGATGCGCATGAGCATTCCTCCAGCGAAACAACGACAAGGCGGGGCGGGTTGCCCATCCATGGATCGACAACGTTCAGGTGGGAGAAGTCGGCTCAATCGAGCGACTTCCATGACGGGCCAACCGAATCGACCGCGACCCAGGCTTGTTGGGCGCATGGAGGCAAGGAGCGTCACGTCGACCGGCGGACCATTCATTATGCCCGGTCACCACTCCGTGGGCCAATGGAGATTGGCAAAACCGGCCGCCCAGGGATGCCTAAACCCCCATGAGTTTGCTCAGGGTTTTCGAGCTCAGAAAGAGCCGGTAGGGATGTCCGGGGAGTTCCTGGAAATCCCAACGCTGGTAGAAGCGTTTCGCACCGCCATGAAGGCAGTCGAGAATCACGGCCACGAACGCGAACGTCTGTCCGGCCACATGACAGTCTTGCAATGCCTGAGCCAACAGTCGATCGCCGAGTCCATGGCCCTGGAACTTCCGAGCGACGCCAAGCCAGGCCAATACCGCTACTGGAAGCGCGCGACGGGGAAGGCTTTTGGCTAGTTGCGGCGGCAGATCACCAAAGTCCACTTGTCCCGTGGCGAGGGTATAGAATCCAGCAATATCCAGTGCTTCCGTGAGTATTACCTTGGTCGCCGAGAGACGCTTTTCCTGGTTCTGTAGTGCCCTAGCTCGCAGCCATTCATTCACCGCTGCCTCTCCGCAGTCAAAAGACTTCCTACGGTGAGGCTTGTCGAGCGTCGCCAAGTGAAACTCGCCAGGAAAAACGACTGGCTTCACAATTCGCCTCGCATTAGCTTGCCCAGCTTTTTCTGGGCCGCCGTAAGCTTGGCGGGTGCCTGGAGAGCCTGCCAAAACGCGAGTTGCTCGTCGGGACTGAGGCGCACCGTCTGCTCGCGGGCACTCGTCACTTCACGACGCGCTTGAGCGACGGTTACCGTACGCACGTAGTCGCTCACGCTGATTCGCCGCAGCTCAGCCGCCTCGACCAGCACCTGCTTGGACTCCTCGTCCATGCGAACCATGAGCGAACTAGGTTTAGAGCGACTTGTCATCGAATGAGCCTCCCGACCGATTGTATTGCAAGGTGCAATACAGTCAAGCAATCCCAACGAGGATCAAAAGTCGTGAAGCGGGATTCGAACTTTCTCGTCGTACGGTCGGTCCGACTCAGCACCGCCGAGCCGGTTTATTCGCTTCGGGGATCGATCGGGCGTAGACTGAAGGGCCTGCTTTCGTCCCACCACACCCCAGTGTCGCGATCCGCCGGTCAACGCTCGTTCGGTCATCGGCGCGTCGCCTAGAGGAGCGTCCATGGAGCCCATCGTTCGCGAGTGCGGATGGTTAGGCCGAGCCCTGCTTGTGGCTTGCGTTCTCATGGCTCCTTCGCTGGCCCAGGCGCAAGAGGAACGCGCGTCGGACGATCCAACGTTCTCGGCGGCCGCTCATGTACTGCTGCGCCGCTGCGTGGAGTGTCATCGCGAGGGCAACGCCAGCGGAGGCCTGCGGTTGGACTCGCGCGATGGCGTCGCCAGTGGTGGAGATAGCGGCGCGGCATTCGACCTCGAGGAGCCAAGCGAGAGCGAACTGCTCCGTCGCATCGACGATGCCGAAATGCCTCCGCCCGAGAAGGGCATGGCTCGCCCCTTGTCGGACGACGAGCGAGCGGCGGTCTCCGCTTGGCTTGCAGCGGGAGCTCCCTGGCCTGACTCGGTTGAACTCGATCCCTTCGCCATCACAACCGATGTCCGCGCGGGCCGAGACTGGTGGGCGTGGCAGCGACTCCAACCTTCTCCATCCCCAACCCTGCGACTCTCGGATCAAAGCAACTACATCGACGCTTATGTCGACCGACGACTGGCCGACCATGGTTTGAATCCGGCGCCCGAAGCGACACGGTCCGAATTGCTTCGCCGACTCACTTATGATTTGACCGGTCTTCCCGTGTCGGCGGCGGACAACGAGGCTTTCCTGCGCGACTCGCGCCCCGACGCTTATGAACGACAAGTCGATCGCTTGTTGGCGAGTCCACGCCTGGGCGAACGTTGGGCTCGGCAATGGCTCGACGTCGTACGATACGCGGATACCAGCGGCTATGAACGCGACCAAGAAAAGCCGTTCGCGTGGCGATATCGCGACTGGGTCATCGATGCGATCAACCGCGACCTCCCTTTCGATCAGTTCGTGGTCGATCAACTCGCGGGTGATGAACGTCCGGGCGCCGATCGGGATTCGTTGATCGCGACCGGCATGCTGCGACTCGGTACGTGGAACGACGAACCGAATGATCCCCATGAGTATCAATACGAACGTCTCGAGGACATGGTGCACGTCACGTTCTCGGCCTTCATGGGTCTGACCGTGAAGTGCGCGCGGTGTCACGACCACAAGTTCGATCCGATTCCCCAGGTCGATTACTACCGGGTCGCCGCGGCATTCTGGGCGGGGCCGATTCGTCCAGCCTCGAGCAACTTGTTGGGCGGCCCCAGTCCCGAGTTACTGTCCGAGACCGAAGTGCTCGCGTGGACGGATATTGGACGCGATGTCCCCGACCTTCATCGACTGCATGCCGGCGATCCGCATCGACCTCGTGAAGTCGTCGAGCCGGGCGTGCTGAGCCTGCTCCCGGAACTCGATCAACCGTTCTCGACCGTTGACTTCCCCGCGACGACCGGCCGGCGCTGGCACCTGGCCCAGTGGCTGGTTGATCCGCGCAACGCGCTCCCGCGACGCGTCTTCGTGAATCGGCTTTGGCTGGGGCACTTTGGAGCCGGACTCGTGCGCTCGCCCAACAATTTCGGGTTCACCGGTGAGTTGCCCACGCATCCGGATCTGCTGGATCGGTTAGCGCTGGAGCTAGGGGAGGGGGAGGACGCGGGTATCAAGCGACTCCATCGCCGCATGGTGACGAGTGCCGCGTATCGCCGCTCGGCGGAACACTCGTCGGCTCATCTAGCGCGGGACATCGATGCGAACAATCGCTTTTGGTGGCACGGTCAACGCCGTCGCTTGGATGCCGAAGCGATCCGCGATGCGTTACTCGTCGCCACCGGGCAACTCGACCTGCGGATGGGAGGTCCCGGCTTTCGGCCGACGCTCTCCAGCGAGGCGACCGAGGGACTTTCGCGACGAGGCTCGGCGTGGTCGGCTTCGCCCGCCGCGGAACAACGTCGACGTGCGATCTATGAACACGCGAGTCGCAGTTTGGTCGATCCGTTGCTGACCACCTTCGACTTCCCCGACACGACACTTCCCTGTGGACAACGCGACACGAGTATCGTCGCTCCCCAAGCGCTGACCCTGCTGAACGATCCGTTGCTGGAACGACTGGCTCAATCATCCGTGGACCGATGGCTTCACATCGTCCACGACGAGGATGCCCCGCTGCCCGAAGCCGCGGAACAAGAGCTCATCGATCGACTTTTCACGCAAGTGCTGGCTCGCTCCGCGACCGCCGACGAGATAGAACTCGCGCGGGAACACTTGCGATCGGTGCGTCGGGAAGCCGCGGCTCAAATGGCGGGTTCCTCCGACGCCCCGACGACCGAGGCGATGCCCGAAACCGCCAACGCATGGCCGAGCGGCTTGGTGCTCGCGTTGCTTGCCGACGAAGGAGTCACGACCAATGGCTCGGGACAGGTGGAGCAGTGGGCCGACCAGTCCGGACACGAACACCACGCGCGTCAACCGAACCTCGAGGCACGGCCGATCTGGAACATGCGAGCCGAGACACCCGAACTTCTTTGGGACGGTAACCCTCGGTGGCTCGATGTCGCGGGCGAACTATTGGCGCGTGACCACTGCACGATCGTGGCGGTCGCGCGTGACTCGGGCCCCGCCGGTTTGCGCGAGATCATTTCGAACTGGAACGGTGCCGAGGGGAATGCCACCACCAGCCTCTTCTTGGGACTCGCCGGCGAACGCACGATCCGCTTCAGCGACGCGTGGCCGGCCAGTGGTGAATTTCCCGCGGACGACTCGCCCCACATTCTCATGGCGGTCAATGGCGAACAGGGGGCTCGTGTCATGCTCGATGGAGCCACGCTAGCCGATCGCGACGAACCGCTCGCCCCGCGGCGGCTCGACACCGCCTGGGTCGTCGGAACCCAGGGGAACATCGGCGGCGAGTATTGGCAGGGCGGAATCAGCGCGGTGCTCGTGTTCGACCGAGCATTGAGCGACGCGGAACAAACCGCCGTGGGGCGTCTGCTCGCCGATCGATTCGCGGGACGCTGGGAGGCCGAGCTTCCCGCTCCTCCGCGCTCGGCGGAGCAACGAGCTTGGGAATCGCTGCTCATCGTGTTGCTCAACACCAACGAATTTTTGTACGTCGATTAAACGAGGCCTCATCGGACCGAGAACGAGCCGTTGCTCGATTGAGTTGACGAGACGGCACGCGTCGCTCCAGATGGATTGCTTCCTACCACGACCGCGACCGAGAGAGCCATCATGGCGAACGAACCAACCGTACATCTCCCGTCCGTCGCGCATGAACGCCGCTTCCCTTGCGGCGTTTCTCGACGTGAATGGTGGGGTAGGGTGGGAGCCGGATTCTTCGGGACCGCGCTCACCGGCATGATGTCGCTCGACTCTCGAGCGTCGCGCGCGGCCGAACCAAGCGGCGCGTCCGGGGATTCGAATTCGGTCGGACGACCACCGCATTTCATGCCACGTGCCAAGAACGTCATTTTCCTGCTCATGAATGGTGGGCCGAGTCAGGTGGATACGTTCGACCCCAAACCTGAACTCGCGCGGTATGCCGGCCAGCCGCTGCCCGAAGGCAAGCAGTTCATCAATAGTGGCGGTCGTCCGCTCGGCTTCCTGACTCCCGCCTGGCGTCCGTTTCGACGGGGTGGCGAATCGGGGTTGCCGGTGAGCGACTATTTTCCGGCCGTCCGCGATCATGCCGACAAACTCTGCGTCATTCACTCGTGCCACACCGACAGTCATGCCCATGGATCGGCGCTGGTCGCGATGAATACCGGCAAGACCTTCATCGGCCGCCCTAGTTTGGGAAGTTGGGCGGTCTATGGATTGGGAAGCGAGAATGAAAACTTGCCCGGCTTCGTCGTAATGCTCGATCGTCGCGGCGGGCCGATCGGTGGACAGCCGAATTGGTCGAGCGGTTTCCTGAGTGCCGACTACCAAGGGACTCTGTTTCGAAGCGAAGGCCCACCGATTCTGAACTTGGCTCCCCCTGACCATGTGACCGACACGATTCAGCGCGAACGACTCGCGCTGCTTGACCAACTGAACCAAGGTCACCTGCGACGAAGGGATGACGCGGATCTCGCCGCGCGGATCCAGTCCTATGAACTCGCCTATCAAATGCAAAGCGCGGCCCCCGATGCCGTCGACCTGACGCAGGAGTCGGCGGCGACACTAGAGATGTATGGCGTCGGGCGTGAACCGACCGAGGAGTTTGGCCGCAACTGCCTGATCGCTCGCCGTTTGGTGGAGCGGGGCGTGCGTTTCGTGCAGCTCTATTCCGGTGGCGGCCACTTGGAGGAAACCTGGGACGCGCACGAGAGCATCGAGAAGAACCACGGGCGTCATGCCGCCGAGGTCGACCAACCAATCGCCGCGCTGCTGACGGACTTGGAACAGCGCGGATTGCTCGACGAAACCCTCATCGTCTGGGGCGGGGAGTTTGGTCGCATGCCATTCTCGGAAGGTCCGGGGGCTCCGGGACGCAATCACAATCCGTATGGCTTCACGATGTGGCTCGCTGGCGGAGGCGTACGCGGCGGCATGCGTTACGGGGCGACCGACGAGTTTGGCTTCGAGGCGGTCGAGAATCGAGTTCACCTCCACGACCTGCACGCCACGCTACTGGCCGCGATGGGTCTGGATCACGAGCGGCTAACCTATTTCCACCAAGGACGCGAGGAAAGCCTGACGGACGTCGGGGGGCGAGTCGTCTGGGATCTCTTCGCGTAGTACGATGCGGTTGCGTCGCCGCCGCTCATATGCTCGGTCGGGGCGAAAAACGCGCCGTCATAAGGTTGGCTGACCGGCGTATCGAATCACATGGCTCTTGCGATGGCTGGAGAATTGAGGAATGCCGCTCATGGATGAACAACGGATCCAACAAGCGGTGGAGATTCTCTCGCAAGGTGGCCTGGTCGCGATCCCGACTGAAACGGTTTATGGGCTCGCGGCCAACGCTTGGAACGAAGAGGCATGCCACGAGATTTTCGCGCTCAAGCGACGGCCTCCATCCAATCCCTTGATCGTGCACGTCGCGCAGCGCGGGCGTTTGGGCGACGCGGTCGCGCTGCCACTCCCCGACAAGATGGAGCAGCGCCTGGCGGCGGTCGCCGATCTTTGGCCCGGCCCCCTCACGCTCGTCTTGCCTCGCAATCCTCGGTTGCCTCGCATCGTGACGGCCGGTCAAGAATCGGTCGCGGTACGGATTCCGTCCCATCCCGTAGCCCTCAAGCTGCTGGCCTGTTGTCCCTTTCCGCTCGCCGCCCCGAGCGCCAATCGGTCGACCGGAGTCAGCCCCACGCAGGCCGAGCATGTTCGGGATGAGTTTGGTGGGGACGCCCCGTTGGTCCTTGAGGGAGGAGACTGTCGCTGCGGCCTGGAGTCGACGATCGTGACGCTGCTCGAGGACGAGCCACGTTTGTTGCGTTTCGGGGCGATGCCGGCTGAGTTCCTGGCTCATCGTTGGGGCATTTCGCTCGACGTCTTGCTACGCGAGGCAGCTCCAAGCGAAGGGGAGCGTGGCTCGAACACCGTCGTGCCTGGACAACTCAAGATCCATTACGCCCCGAGAACGGCCGTGTGGCTTCTCGACGACGCTCCGCCGGTCGATCGGCGGCGCGGCCGCTGGGGCCGCATTTGCTTTCACGACCCAACCGATCGCGAGCGCGAGGAGTACGCCGAGCTTTGTGTCATCAGTCGCGATGATGACTCCACGGAAATCGCGGGGCGGCTGTTCGCGGCGCTGCGCGAGCTCGATCACCTCCACCTCGAAGGCATCGTCGTCGACAAGTGCGCCGAGATTGGCCTCGGTCGCGCCATCATGGATCGACTGCGTCGCGCTTCGGCCAACCGCTCGACGAGCTAGATCGCATGTTCCAAGTCGCGAGACCGTCACATCGGTTTCCGGCATGCGCCGCGAACACATTTCAACATACTAGGTTCGCCACCATTTCCCACGAGAGATCACCATGTCCCACATCGCTGTCGTCCCCGCGGCTCCGGTCGCCGGCGCGCGTCGCTCGGTTCGCGTGTTCATTGACCTGTGTACGGTTTCACTCCTCTTGGGAGGCCTCGCAATGACGACTCGTGGAGGGGATGAGGTGTATCAGCTGGGGGCCGATTCGCAGCGTCAAGAATCCGTCCCCGAGGGACGCGTGACCGAGCACGTGCATCGCAGCGCGATCTTTCCCGGCACGATTCGGCGGTACTGGGTTTACGTGCCGGCCGCCTATGACGAGCAGGAGCCGGCGGCCGTCATGGTCTTTCAAGATGGACATGCGTACGTCGATCCGAACGGACAGTTTCGCGCGACGATCGTGATGGACAACTTGATCCATCGCGGAGACATGCCGGTCACGGTGGGCATCTTCATCGATCCTGGGCACACGACCGAGGAGCTGCCGGATCAGCCCGGCTGGCGCCCCACCCCGGCCAATCGGAGCTTTGAATACGACACGCTCTCGGACCAGTATTCACGCTTCCTGCTGGACGAGATCTTGCCGAAGGTGGCACTCGACCTGAACCTGACCGACGATCCCCAGCGTCGAGCGATCTGCGGCATTAGCTCCGGGGGCATCTGTGCCTGGACCGTCGCCTGGGAACGGCCCGATGCCTTTCGACGAGTCCTGAGTCATGTCGGTAGCTTCACCAACATTCGCGGCGGGCATCATTACGAAGCGATGATTCGCAAGACCGACCGGAAACCGATTCGAGTCTTCCTGCAAGGGGGATCGGGCGACCTCGACAACGAGCATGGCAATTGGCCGCTCGCCAACCAACAGATGGCCGCCGCGCTGAAGTTCAAGGGATACGATTATCGCTTTGAGTTCGGCGAAGGGGGGCATAGTGGCGCACACGGTGGAGCCATTCTGCCGGAGAGCCTCAAGTGGCTCTGGGAAGGCGAGGTCGAGTGACGCACCGAAACGTCACGCACGTTCGCGACACAACCTCGCGACGAACCGACCCTTGAGCTGCGGTGGCGAACGAGCGACTTCCTTTTTTCGGACGGCCGTGCGCCATCGACTTCGCCCATGCATTTCACGCGAACGGGACGTTCGACCTCCCTTCGCGTGCGGGCATGACTTGGAGTAGACTGGGGCGCCGGGTTGGAGTCGCGGCAAGCCTCGAGTCATACACGAGGCCTTAGGGGACGCTCCATGACGAACCACAACTTGTTCGACAGCTACGACACCGAATACTTCTTTGACGAACTCTTCGACGAAGCGGGACAGCCGCGTCCGGGCGCTCGCTTATTGATCGAGAAGATCAACGAACTGTCGAGTCACGACCTCCGCCATCGGCAGCAGTCGATCGATCGCGCGCTGCTGCGGATGGGGATCACGTTCGCCGTCTATGGCGACGATCAAGGGACGGAGAAGATCTTCCCGTTCGATATCATTCCTCGCATCGTCGAAGCGCGGGAATGGCGTCACATCGAACAAGGGCTCAAGCAACGCATTCGCGCGCTCAATCATTTCATCGACGACATCTACCATCACCAAGAGATCATCAACGAGGGAGTCGTTCCGCGCGACCTATTGGCGAAGGCGACTTCGTACCGCGAACCTTGCCGGGGGCTCAATCCGCCGCACGGCGTGTGGTGCCATATCACCGGCACCGATTTGATTCGCAACAGCGACGGCAAGATCTACGTGCTGGAGGACAACCTCCGTTGCCCCTCGGGCGTCTCGTACGTGCTGCAAAACCGATTGGTGATGAAGCGATCGTTCCCGCAAGTCTTCGCGGCGTCACGCGTTCGTCCCGTCGTGGACTATCCCAGTCGACTCTATGAAACGCTGCGGCAACTGGCTCCCGAGCATGTGTCGGATCCGACCGTCGTCGTGCTGACGCCCGGCATCTACAACTCGGCCTACTACGAACACTCGTTCCTGGCTCAACAGATGGGCGTGGAACTCGTCGAGGGGCGCGATCTCGTCGTCAAGGACGGGTTCGTGTACATGCGAATGACCGACGGCTTCCAACGCGTCGACGTCATCTACCGACGAATCGACGATGATTTTCTCGATCCCAAGGCGTTCCGCGCGGACTCCTATCTGGGCGTGCCGGGGATCATGGAGGTGTATCGGCAAGGTCGCGTCGCGCTGGCCAACGCTCCGGGAACCGGTATCGCGGACGACAAGGTGATCTACGCGTTCGTTCCCGACATGATTCGGTTCTACTTGAACGAGGAGCCGATTCTGCCGAATGTTCCCACTTACGTGTGCGAACGAGAGGAGGATCGCAAATACGTGCTCTCGCATCTGCATGAACTCGTCGTCAAGGCGGCGAACGAGGCGGGCGGATACGGCATGCTGATCGGTCCACACTCGACGGAAGAGCAACGTCGCGAGTTCGCTCACAAGGTGACCGAGAATCCACGCAACTACATCGCTCAACCGACCCTCAGCCTCTCGCGCGTTCCGACGATGGTCGACGAGCACTTCGAGGGCCGGCACGTCGATCTGCGACCCTACATTCTCTATGGCAAGGATATTTGGGTCCTTCCCGGTGGGTTGACTCGAGTCGCCTTGCGGAAGGGGTCCCTGGTCGTCAATTCCTCGCAAGGAGGTGGCAGCAAGGATACCTGGGTCGTCGCGGAAACCGACGATGATTCGGCCGATCCCACCACACCGATGTAGACCCTACTGGGTGATGGGCGCCGAGGACCGCGAGCGAGACTCGCCCCCAGCCACCCAGTGAACTCCAAGTCATCCGCCAGCGCCTTTCTCGCGGATTCGTTTTGTCGGGCACGAGGACCATCATGCTTAGCCGAGTAGCCGATTCGATTTACTGGATGGCCCGTTATGTCGAGCGAGCCGAGAACCTCGCGCGGTTCATCGACGTGACGCTGAACTTGATTCTCGATCAACCTCATGGAACCGCGCAGCAGTGGGAGCCCTTGATCAGCGCGACCGGGGATGAACAAGAGTTCTCTAAACGCTATCCCGCCGCGACCGCCGATCACGTGATTCGCTTCCTCGCGTTTGATCGCGAGTATGGAAGCAGCATCATTTCAAGCCTCAGCGCGGCGCGGGAGAATGCCAGGACGGTTCGCGAGGCGATCTCGAGCGAGGCTTGGGAACAGCTCAACGAGTTCTATCACTTCGTGCGAGACGGAGCAGGCGCGGGGCTCCGCAACGACAGCCCGACCGAGTTCTTTCGCAGCATCAAGCAACAAAGCCATCTCTTCAACGGCATCGTCGATGCGACCATGAGCCGTGATCAAGGATGGAACTTCGCCAACCTCGGTCGATTGCTTGAACGAGCCGACAAGACGAGCCGCATTCTGGACGTGAAGTACTTCACGTTGCTGCCCAAGGTACAGGACGTGGGCACGACCATCGATGACCTCCAATGGTCGGCGGTGCTGCGAAGCGTGAGTGGCTTCGAGATGTTTCGGAAGCGTTATCACACGATCACCGTCGAACGGGTCATCGAGTTCTTGATCCTGGACGCCAAATTCCCGCGGGCGATCCGACATTGCATCTCCAATGCCGACATCTCGCTCCATGAGATCTCGGGATCGCCGATGGGAGCCTATCGAAACATCGCCGAGCAGCGTCTCGGACGTCTCAAGGCCGAACTCGCCTACGCTGATGTCCGCTCGATCGCGCAGAGTGGGTTGCATCAATTCGTGGATGGATTGCAAAGCACGCTCAACGAAGTCGGTGCTGGGATCCACGATACGTTCTTCGCGATGCGTCCCATCGACGCCGCCCGAGTCTAATCCTGGTCCGATCGTCGCTCATCGAGTTACCGCATGGCCATTCGCGTCGCCCTGAATCACGTTTCGACCTACGAATACGATCGCCCCATCACGCTGGGGCCGCAAATCGTCCGGTTGCGACCAGCTCCCCATTGCCGCACGCCGGTACTCGCCTACTCGCTGAAAGTCGAACCGGAAGAGCACTTCGTCAACTGGCAACAAGACCCGCAGGCGAACTATCAAGCGCGGTTTGTTTTCCCGAAGCCAACCCGACGATTCGAGGTGACCGTCGATCTGGTCGCTTCGCTCTCGTCGATCAATCCGTTCGACTTCTTCCTCGAGGAGAAGGCCCAAAAATTCCCTTTCGGGTATGAGCCGTGGCTCGAGAAGGAATTGCGGCCGTTCCTGGAATGCGAGTCGCTGGGAGACGAGTTTCATCACTACCTGCAATCGATCGATCGTTCGCCGCGCGGCTCGGTCGATTTCCTCGTCGCGCTCAATGCTCGATTGCAACACGACATCGGCTATGTGATTCGCCTCGAGCCGGGCGTGCAGAGTCCGCACGAAACGCTGGCCAAGCGAACGGGTTCATGCCGGGACTCGGCTTGGCTGCTGGTTCAGCTCTTGCGACATCTCGGGATCGCGGCTCGGTTCGTGTCGGGTTACCTGATCCAGTTGGTGGCGGACGTCAAGAGTCTGGATGGTCCCAGTGGCCCAACCGAGGACTTCACCGATCTGCATGCATGGACCGAGGCCTTCATTCCGGGCGCTGGCTGGGTTGGCCTCGACCCGACCTCGGGCTTGCTCGCCGGCGAGGGACACTTGCCGCTCGCGGCGACTCCCGATCCATTCAGCGCGGCCCCTATATCTGGCAGCTTGGAGCTTTGCGAAACCGAGTTTCATCACACGATGAGCGTGACTCGGATTCACGAGGATCCTCGCGTGACGCTCCCGTACAGTGATGCGACGTGGGAGACGATCCAACGGTGCGGTCGAGAAGTCGATCGGCGTCTAAAGGAAGGAGACACTCGATTGACGATGGGGGGCGAGCCGACGTTCGTCTCGATCGACGACATGGAAGGAGCTGAGTGGAATGGCAGCGCGGTCGGGCCGAATAAGCGGCACTTGAGCGAGGCGTTGATCAAGCGACTTCGGCTCCGCTTCGCTCCCGGTGGTCTGTTGCATTACGGACAGGGAAAGTGGTATCCAGGCGAGTCGCTCCCGCGTTGGGCCCTCGGATGCTACTGGCGACTCGACGGCGTGCCGGTTTGGGAGAACGCCGACCTAATCGCGAACGTGGATTGGCACTATGGCTACGGCGTTGAACACGCTCGCCGTTTCGCCAAGCAACTGGCGCGGGAATTAGGAATTTCGTCGACCCGCATTCGTCCGGCCTACGAGGACGTTGGTTATTACCTGTGGAAGGAAGGACGACTTCCGGCCGAAGTCGATCCACGCAACTCAAAGGTCAAGGATCCGGAAGAGCGAGACCGGTTGCGGCGAGTCTTTGAGAAAGGGCTCGATCAACCCGTTGGGTTCGTGATGCCCCTGCGCAGGCAATGGTGGCAGAGCCAGGCTCGATGGACGAGTGGCGAATGGCCGTTCCGAGGTGAGCACTTGATGCTCCTGCCCGGTGATTCGCCGTTGGGGTTGCGTCTTCCACTCGACTCCCTACCAGCCACATTCTCGGCTGTCGCGAATGATTTTTATCCGGCGGATCCGTGGACACCCTTTGGCCCGCTTCCGCCTCGCCGTCCTCAATCGTCATTGATGGTCGACGCCAATGGCGAACCGCGCGAGCTGCCGACCAATGCCCAGATTCCGCTCGTTTCCGAGGCGACGGATGAGGAAGAGTTCGTCGCGGACGATCAGTCGCCGATGCCGGTGAGAACGGCGCTGTGCGTGGAGAGTCGCGATGGTCGGCTGCACATCTTCATGCCACCGGTCGAGCGTCTTGAGGACTATCTCGACCTGGTCGAAGCGATCGAACGAACGGCCGCCGCGCTGCAATGGCCGGTGGTCGTGGAAGGCTATCCGCCGCCTCATGATCCACGAATGGCGGACTTCAAGGTCACGCCTGATCCAGGTGTGATCGAGGTCAACATTCAACCCACTTCGAGTTGGGACGAGTTGGCCTGGGTCACCGAGGAACTCTATGAGGAGGCTCGGCAGACTCGGCTCGGCACGGAGAAGTTCGACCTGGATGGTCGGCACACGGGAACGGGCGGAGGCAATCATGTGGTGCTCGGTGGACGGACGCCGGCCGATAGCCCCTTTCTGCGTCGCCCCGATTTGCTCAAGAGCCTCGTCGCCTACTGGAACAACCATCCGTCGCTCAGCTACTTGTTCAGCAGCAAGTTCATAGGGCCGACGAGCCAGGCTCCACGCATGGACGAAGGTCGCCGCGACGCGATCTACGAAATGCAGTTGGCGTTCGCGCAGATTCCGCCGCGCGACCAGGTTTGCCCTCCTTGGTTGGTCGATCGAGTCTTCCGCAATTTGCTCACGGACCTCACCGGCAATACGCATCGGGCGGAGTTTTGCATCGACAAGCTCTTCTCGCCCGATTCGTCGTCGGGACGACTCGGGTTACTCGAGCTGCGCGGGTTTGAAATGCCCCCTCATCACCGGATGAGCATGGCTCAGCTGCTGCTCATTCGCGCGCTCGTCGTCGCGTTTTGGGAACGCCCCTACGACCAGCCGCTCATGGAGTGGGGGACTTCGTTGCACGACCGCTATTTGCTCCCCTATCCCGTCTGGGCCGATTTCGGGCAGGTGATCGATGATTTGATCGACCGGGGAATCGCCATCGAGCAACGTTGGTTCGAGCCGCACTTCGAGTTTCGTTTTCCGTTCATCGGCGCGGTCGAACAACGCGATATGAGGCTGGAGCTGCGGACGGCGATCGAACCGTGGTACGTGCTTGGCGAGGAGCCGGGGGGAGGGGGAACGGTTCGCTACGTCGATTCCTCGATCGAACGGCTGCAAGTCCGCTTTGATGGCCTAACGAGCCCACGATATCAAGTGACCTGCAACGGTCGGCGCGTCCCGCTGATTCCCAGTGGGACGGCGGGACAGTACTTTGGGGCGGTGCGATATCGGGCGTGGTGGCCCGCGCATTGCCTTCATCCGACGATCCCTGTCCACACCCCACTGGTCTTCGATATCCTAGATACGCAAATGGGACGGTCGATCGGTGGCTGCACCTACCATGTGGCTCACCCCGCCGGACGGAACTACGAGACTTTTCCGGTCAATGCCTTGGAGGCTGAGTCGCGACGAGCTGCGAGGTTCGAGCCGATGGGACACACGCCCGGCCCCTTGCCGTCGCCGCCGGAGGAAGCAAACTCGGCCTTTCCCTGCACGCTCGATTTACGGAGATCCCCGAGACGTCCATGAGTCCGACAACGCCCCAGGCCGGTTCCCTGCCCAGCCTATTTCAAGCCTATCAGGCTCAAGCACCCGCGTTCGACGAACTCGTTGACGGCTCGCAAGTTCGTCCGTACTGGCAAACGTTGGTCGCGATGTTGCAGCGGATGGGGCCCCGCGATCTGCAACGGCGCTGGCAGCAGGCCCAACACCAGATCGAGAACAACGGCATCACGTTTCATCCCCAAGGCGCGACCGGTTCGGCCGCTCGCCCTTGGATGCTCGATGCGATTCCGCTCTTGGTCCGCGAAACCGAATGGAACGCGGTCGCCGCCGGTCTCGTGCAACGGGCGGAGCTACTCGATCTCGTGATTCGAGATCTGTTCGGTCCCCAATATCTGCTGCGGGAGAAACTTCTCCCGGCGGAGTTTCTCTACGGCCAACCGTCGTTCCATCCGGCCATGCATCAGTTGACGCCTAGCGACCAGCGTCACTTGCAGTTGTACGCGGCCGACTTGGCTCGTGGACCGGATGGTCAGTGGTATGTGATGGGTGACCGCACGCGTGCCCCGTTTGGTCTCGGATACGCGCTCGAGAATCGCATCATCACGTCGCGAATGCTGCCGAGCGTGTTTCGTAATTGCCGCGTGCAACGACTCGCTCGCTTCTTCATGACGCTACGTGAAACACTGCGCGAGCTTGCCGTCCGCAACACCGAGAATCCCAGGATCGTCGTGTGGACCAAGGGTCCGTCCAGCCCGTCCTATTTCGAGGACAGCTACCTGGCGGGATATCTCGGCTACACGCTCGTCGAGGGAGACGACCTCGCGGTGCGGGAAAACCGAGTCATGCTCAAGACACTCGGAGCCCTGCTACCGGTCGAGGTCCTTTTCCGCCGACTGGATGACGACGATTGCGATCCGGTTGAATTGGCGTCATCGTCGCGTAGCGGCGTGTCGGGCCTGATCGAGATCCTCCGAGCGGGCAACGTCGCGACCGCGAACGCGCTGGGCACCAGGCTATTGGAATCGCCGTTGTTGATGGCTCATCTCCCGGCCATCAGCCAACGCTTGTTGGGGCAACCGCTGCGAATACCCATGGCTCGAACATGGTGGTGCGGCGAAAGCGAGTCGCTCAAGTACGTGCTGGACCACCTTGAACAGCTCATGATTCGCCCGACGTTTCGCGATTCGGGAGAATCCGTCGTGCACGTCGGCCGGCTCGCCCGCAAGGAGCAAGAGGCGTGGCGCAAGCGAATCAAGGCTCATCCCGAGCGGTTCGTCGCGCAGGAACCGATTCAACGTTCGACGACTCCGGTTTGGGCCGACGAGAAGACCGTGTCATGGTCGATGGGCGTCAGGGCATTCCTCGCGGCGAAGCGGGATTCCTTCGAGATGCTGCCCGGCGGCCTTGTCCGAGTCTCGCCCGATCCGCATGTGCTCGACCAAACCATGACGGCGGGCGAGCGGAGCCAAGACTTGTGGGTCTTGTCGGATGGCCCGGTCGATGAATCGTCGCTGCTCTTGCCGCCGGGACATTCGGTCGTCCTGCGTCGGAGTGGTGCCGAATTGCCGAGCCGCGTCGCCGACAATCTGTTTTGGTTGGGGCGTTACGTGGAGCGGGCCGAATTCAGTTGCCGCTTGCTTCGGACCTTGTTGTCGTTGTTGACCAGCGAACGATCCGAGCAGCGCAGCGAGGATGTCATGCTCCGAGCCGCCGTGGAAGCCGGGCAGCTCGATCCCGACTACATCGTCGATGGACTCCGGCAACAATTGCCCGATGTGCTGGAAGCGCTCCCGGCCGCCATGTTTGATCGTCGTTTGCCGATGAGTCTGCGGAGCACGATCGATGAGGTGTTCCGACTTGGTAGTATCGTCCGCGATCGAATCGCCCTCGACATGTGGCGGATCATCCATCGCCTCAACGATGCCTGCCAGCAGCCGAAACCCGAGCTGACGGAACCGATCGCACACGACGAATCGGAGGACGAGTACGACGATCACCTTTCGTTGGATGCCGCCGATGTCTCGGGCATTCTGGACGACCTCGTCACGGAGCTCGTCGCTTTCTCGGGCCTCGCGGGAGAAAGCATGACTCGCACGCTGGGTTGGCGTTTTCTCGACCTGGGACGCCGACTCGAACGTGCCCGGCAGACCGCGTTGTTGATCCGCACGACCCTGGGGCAAGTCTCGGCCGACGAGCCGCCTCAACTGGAGGCGGTCCTGCGGACTCTCGACAGCATCATGACTTATCGATCGAGGTACATGGTCGCCTTGCATCCCGAGGCGGTGCTCGATCTGCTGCTCACCGACGACACGAACCCTCGGAGCCTCGTGTTTCAGCTCGACCGCATCGCCCAACACGTCGACCGCCTGCCGCGAGACGCCACATCGGCGGTGTTGGCGAGCGAACAGCGACTGGCTCGTTCGATGCGGCATAATGTGGCGATGGCCGATGTCTTTGAATTGGCGCTGGTCGACGCGGATGGTGAACGCCCCGCGCTGGTCCGTTTGACCGATCGGATCCTAGCCAATCTTCCGAAGCTGGCCGACGACATCTCGGGTCGATTCCTCATTCACGCGGGACTGCAGCGGCATTATTCCTCGGCGGTGGTGCGGAGGAACGCACCATGACCGAGTATCGCATCTCGCATGTCACGACCTATCAATACTCCGAACCGGTTCGCGTGTGCCACAACTTGGTTCTGTTGTCGCCACGGGTCAGTCCCGCGCTGGAATGTCTGTCGCATCGGATCACCATCAAGCCGACTCCGCAGTTGCAGGCCGACCGAGTCGATTTCTTTGGCAACCCGGTTCGCACGTTCTCGATCGAGGAAAGTCATCGTCAACTTGTCGTTTCGGCGCACAGCCATGTGCGCGTGCATTACGCCGAGCGGATCGATGTCCTGCAATCGGATCCATGGGAACAAGTGATCGAGGAAGTGCGACAACGAACCGATCCCCACTGGTTGGAGGCGGCTCGATTCAGTTTTGACTCGTCTCGGGTGCGGCGCGCGTCGATCTACCGTGAGTACGCCGCGGACTGCTTCACGACGAATCGTCCGATCCTCGATGCGGTGTTCGAACTGACTCAACGGATCCACCGCGACTTCACCTATGATGCCTCGGCGACGACGGTCGACACGACGGCGCCCGAGGCATTTCAAATTCGCCGCGGCGTGTGTCAGGACTTCGCTCATGTGCAGTTAGCCTGCCTGCGGTCGCTGGGCATCGCGGCTCGCTATGTCAGTGGCTACTTGCGCACCGTGGCCCCTCCTGGTGGAGAAAAGCTCGTGGGAGCCGACCAGTCCCACGCCTGGATCTCGGTGTATGCCGGGCGACGAGGATGGGTCGACTTCGACCCGACCAATAAGTGCGTGGTCCATGAGGACCATATCCCGATCGCGATTGGGCGAGACTACCAGGATGTCATCCCCGTGCGAGGAGTCTTTCTCGGGGGCGGTAGCCACGCGCTTACCGTATCGGTCGATGTGACTCCGCTGCACTCGGCCGAATAAGCCGTGCCGCGCCGGGAGACGTGATCCACGGCGGAGCAAGGCCGCCAACTCGAAGCGGAAGTCGTGGTGTCGCGACCTTCTCACGGCGACCGAGTCAACCAAGTCGGTAGCGTGGAAACGAAAGGGAACCCCGAAGCGTAACGTTTTGATATCGCGCTTTTCACGCTTCGCCCAGGCCAATCAACTCAAAAGCGTGGCAAATCAAAGGAAACCCGAAGCGTCAGCGAGGGATTCTTCGACTTCTCAATCAAGCCACCAAC
>JAGQPS010000679.1 GCA_020426595.1 Planctomycetales bacterium | reverse complement strand
ACGGCACGGCGAAGGTTCTGTTGGCGTATCGGGCCTTCAACCGGCGTGACGACGCGACTGCGCAGCGCGCAGTCGCGGCCCTGCTCGCGTTGCAGAATCTTGACGGCAGTTGGGGTGGCAGTGGCACAGAAACCTCGACGGACGACGATATCTGGCCCGGCAGCAACGAAGAAACCGCCTTGGCTGTCGAGGCACTGTTGGCTTGGTCTGACGACAAGCAGGTGCGTGAAACGATCGATCAAGGCCTATCCTGGCTGATCAAACAAGTCGAGGCAGACAGGCACAGAAGTCCGCAGCCCATTGGTTTCTACTTCGCCAAGCTTTGGTATCATGAGAAGCTCTATCCGCTGACCTTTGTCGCCACCGCGCTCCGACACGCAAGCGAACAATTGGCTCAGCAGGATATGACCGGCAACGCGAAAATGTCGCGCACGTCCTAACTCGTATTGATCAACTCGTGAAGGAATGCAACGTGGCAACGGCTCCTGTCAATCAAGGTGCGACTAGCGACGAGCAACCCGTCATCGCGGAGTCAACCACCGGTTCTCGACGTCGGCAGACATCGCATCTGAAGTTAGTTCCCGAGACAATCGAGCTGCGCGAAGCGTTGCGTGCGAAGTG
>JAGQPS010000678.1 GCA_020426595.1 Planctomycetales bacterium | reverse complement strand
GCAGCCCTTTGCCGTTCCGCTCGTTGAACAGCTTGTTGAGCTGGTACTCGATCTGCCCGCTGCTGATCCGCAGCCCCAGGTGGTCGCCGGCGATCTGTTCGATGGTGTGCGCCTCGTCGAGGATCACCACCTGGTAGTCGGGTAGCAGGCTCACGCCGTGTCTGCGCAGCGCGATGTCGCTGAACAACAACGCGTGGTTCACCAGCAGCACCTGCGCGTTCTGCATCCGCCGGCGCGCGGCGTAGTAGAAGCACTTGCCATGGGTGGGGCAGCGGCGGCCCAGGCAGTTGCCGCTGTCGCTGGCGACCTCGTCCCACACGCTGGGCAGCGGAGAGCGGGCCAGGTCCGCCTGCGAACCATCGTGAGTAGCGGCCGCCCACTTGTTCAGTTCCTTGAGCTCGCGGACCTCCGCGTCTTCGCTGAAGAGGCTGCCCGCGCGGTTCATCGCAGCGGCCAGCCGGCGGAGGCTGACATAGTTGCGGCGGCCCTTGGCCAGCACCGCGGTGAACTCCCGCGGGATCACGCTGTTTAACAGCGGCAAGTCCTTGTGCAGGAGCTGCTCCTGCAAGGCGATCGTGTGCGTGGACACCACAATGCGCCGAGGCGGCGTGCCGATCTTCT
>JAGQPS010000677.1 GCA_020426595.1 Planctomycetales bacterium | reverse complement strand
GTCGATGATTTGCGTCCGTCGATTGGATGCTATGGAGATCCGCATGCCATAACGCCCAATCTGGATCGTCTGGCAAATCGAGGTGTGGTATTCGATCGAGCATATTGCCAGGTGGCCGTATGTAATCCTTCGCGAGCCAGCCTGATGACAGGGCTGCGTCCGGATCGGCTTGGCGTCTGGACACTGCCCATTCACTTTCGCGAAGCTGTGCCCGATGCTGTGACGCTGCCCCAGTGGTTTCGCAAGTTCGGCTACACCGCTGTCAGTCATGGAAAGATCTTTCACAACCCCACGCCCGATCCGCAGTCGTGGTCCGAACCGATCCGTTCTCTGCCTGCCCTGCCAAACCCCTATCCGGTGGAAGCCATACAGCGAATCGCACAGGTGGAGCAATCGCTGCCGTCTAACGATTGGCGAAAGAACAACCTGAGAGGCCCTTCGACGGCAGCACCCGATTTCGCTGATCATCAACTGCTTGATGGCGCGAGGACAAACATGGCGATTGAAGATCTGGAACGGCTTGGCCAGCAGCAACAGCCGTTCTTTCTGGCGATGGGCTACATCCGTCCGCATCTGGCCTGGATTGCCCCGAAGAAATACTGGGACCTTTACGATCCCGAA
>JAGQPS010000676.1 GCA_020426595.1 Planctomycetales bacterium | reverse complement strand
TCGAAGACCATTGATGACGCTGTAAACTACGTACTTCAATGTCGCCCCAATGCTCACCTCGGTCGCACTCAACGCGCAAAACTTGAGTCGATCTACGGAGCGGGTAACAAGGCCGTGAACCGGAGCGGCGAAGTGGGGCGGTTTTGAAATGGACCATCTTTCGTTGCCGCCTGGTTTACAGCAATATTCGTCGGGAAAGAAGCGGAAATAGCAATCGCGACGCCGTAGATGAGGATTCGCAACAAACGAGACTTTCATCGTCTCGCCGGTCATCCTTGCTATTGGTATTGGCGCGACGTAGAGACTGCGATGGCTGTTTACCACGACGCACTAGACGACATGAATACCGACGCTGCTATTCGGCGTTCCATTTCTCGTTGTATACGGCTTGATCGTCCCGATGGTCAGTTGCGGCGAAGCGATTGAACGGATTGGAAACAGAAACAATGCGGCGAAATGATATGCCAAAGCTTGCATGCCCGTGTGGGTACATTCATGACCTTACACCGATTCCGGATGCTGCTTGGCTTACCGTGCGGGATCGCGAGTATGATGACCTGATTGACGCGGAGATTCGGTTCAGAACGGGACATCGAGAATCGGAAGAAACAGATGGATACCTCG
>JAGQPS010000675.1 GCA_020426595.1 Planctomycetales bacterium | reverse complement strand
CTTGGAGTAGCCACGCTCGCGCTCTCATCTCCCCAACGCTCTATCACGACCTTCCGCCGCTGCGATCGATGGTTAGGGTTACCTTCTCAACCGTCGTCTTGCTGCTTCGACCCCGGATTCTGCCTGCCGAAACCTTGGTCAGTCGTTTTGTACCGCGCGCTGGCCATCGCTGAGACTCCGTTTGAATGGCGTGTAGTAGTGAACCACATCCAAACCTCTCAGCGATGTTTTCTCCAATGCCAGTTCTCAACGGACCTCAACGTTGCATTTCGGTTGTTAATTCACGCCCTGAATTCTGTCCATCGAAACCCTGTTCCGTTGTTTTGTACCGCCGGCCGGCGTTTCGCTAATAACCAGATTCTGACTAGGATATTAGTTTCGCACGGTTCCGGACCAGCTGAATCGCACTTCCACATTGGACGCAATAGCCAGTTTTGCGTACTCTTCCAATCGCGTGTCAAGACTTGCAATTTGGGCCGCATTTAGACGGCCTGCTGAGTATTGGCACCGATACCATTTCCAGCTGTCACGGTCGTCCTTGGGGGACCACGGCAGGCCGCGAGGGAAGCCACAGATTTCCGACCATTCTCGGCCCTCTTCATCGCGAAGGTCGACGACGACAAAGG
>JAGQPS010000674.1 GCA_020426595.1 Planctomycetales bacterium | reverse complement strand
AGGCCGAGAACGAGATCCTCCGGGCTCGGCTCCCCGCTGAGATCCACACTAAGCCGGGTGAACGTGAAAGACTGCTCAAGTTCGGCCTTCCACTCGGCAAGGCAATCGAAGAGCTCATCACGATCGTTGCGCCGTCGACATTCTACCGCTGGAGGCGGGAGGCTTCACGCGGAAAGAAGCGAAAGCCTCGGACTCACGGGAAGAGCCAGGTGCTGCGTGACCTTGTGATCCAAGTGGCGAGGTCCACTGGCTTTGGCTACACCAAGATCTTGGGAGAGCTACAGCGATTGGGCATCTCGCGGATCTGTCGCCAGACGGTCAAGAACATCCTCAAGGAGGAAGGGATCGAGCCGAGCCCGAGACGTTCACGCGGCACGTGGGGCGAGTTCCTCAAAGCCCACGCCGAAACGCTCTGGGCGTGTGACTTCTTCACGAAGCGAGCAGTCACGGCTCAAGGCATCGTCGATCTCTATGTGTTGGTTTTCATGCACTTGGAGACCCGAGAGATCATCTGCACGAAGTCGACTCGGAATCCCAATTCGCAGTGGGTGACGGAGCAGGCTCGAGAGTTCGTTGAGCAAGCCAAGACCCGTGAACATCGGCCGACGCACTTGGTTCACGACCGCG
>JAGQPS010000673.1 GCA_020426595.1 Planctomycetales bacterium | reverse complement strand
CGATCTCTCGGTCGTTGTTGGCGGCGATCGTCGCGACATTGCTGAGTTCGGCGGTGTTCTTGATCTTGATGGCCATCTTGGCCAACTGATCGGTGATGTCCTTGACCGCCTTCTCCATGCCGCTCTTGAGCTGCACCGGGTTCACACCCGAAGTGACCGCCTTGAGACCTTCATTGAAGATCGCCTCGGCCATCACGGTAGCGGTGGTGGTGCCGTCACCCGCCACGTCGCTCGTCTTGCTGGCGACCTCGCGAACCATCTGGGCACCCATGTTCTCATAGGTGTCCTCAAGCTCGATTTCCTTGGCGACGGTCACGCCGTCCTTGGTCACGGTCGGCGAGCCGAAGCTCTTCTGCAAGATCACATTGCGGCCCTTGGGACCGAGAGTGACCTTTACGGCGCGAGCCAACTTGGAAACTCCGCGGCGAATCGCTTCGCGAGCTTCCTGATCAAAGGCAATCATCTTGGGCATCGAGTCAATCTCCTAAGAGCTGTATTCATTGTTTCGTTGAGAGCGAGACCCAGCCTCGCGACCCGGTTTCGGGCTAAACGCGGGAGGCACTCCGCTCGGCATTCGTCTTGCGCAAGTCCTGGCCGCCCGCTCCGCTCGAAACCCGAGCGAACCACGGA
>JAGQPS010000672.1 GCA_020426595.1 Planctomycetales bacterium | reverse complement strand
CATCCCACTGCACCATGGCCTCGGCCTTGGCCTCCTGCGCGAAGATCGTCTTGATCATCGCCGCCACGGCCATGCGCTGCTTTGTCGGTGCGTGCGCCAAGGCGTTCCTCATCCAGTGCACGCGACAGCGCTGGTGGGTCGCATCGAAGACGCGCCGCGCCGCAGCGCGCAGGCCCTTGTGGTCGTCGGCGATCACCAGCTTCACGCCATCGAAGGCCAGCAGGCCTTCGATCCGATTCGTGTGCCGAGCATGTTCGACAGCTTGGAGGTGGAAGTCCTCTACCCAGCCTGATGGCGGCGAAGGGTTAGCGAAGCACAAGGGCGTCGTCGCGAGGCGGGGTCTGAAGGCAGTGTGGAGCAAACCCGCGACCCGATGGACAAGAACCGGATAGGAGGCTGTGCAGGGCGGACGAGCGGGCGGATGACCGCGAAGTCCACGGCCATCAAGGGCCTGTGCAGTAGATTCGGCGGGTGCGCGGGGAAGGCGGTCGAACTTACCTCGGGAGGTCTGCGCCGTGCCTCGACCTCGGGGCTGATGAGCCCGTCGCAAGGCGGCTGATCGCGGCGCAGAAGTCAGCAGAGGGCATAGTAGGCGGGCAGGTAGCTCACCGAAGGCCTGAACGTTGGAAG
>JAGQPS010000671.1 GCA_020426595.1 Planctomycetales bacterium | reverse complement strand
TCAGGGAACGATCGAGGTCGCCGGCATCGATGTTGTCGCCAGACCGCGTGAACTCCGTAAGGTGATCGGCGCCCAACTCCAGACGACCGCGCTCTTCGACTACCTGAACGCCGCCGAACTGGTCGAGCTCTATTGCGCGCTCTATGACGTTGACGATTCGTCGGCCCGCATCGACGATCTGCTCAAGCTCGTCGATCTCGAAGAAAAGCGAAACGCCAAGGTCAACGAACTCTCCGGCGGTCAGAAACAGCGGCTGGCGATCACGCTCGCGCTCGTCAACGATCCGAAGGTCGTGTTCCTCGACGAACCGACCACCGGACTCGATCCGGCCGCCCGTCGCTCGTTGTGGGGCGTGATCGAAGGGGTGCGGAAGCGCGGAACGACCGTGGTGCTGACCACCCACTACATGGAAGAAGCGGAAGTGCTGTGCGACCGCATCGCGCTCTTCGATCGCGGCCGGTTGATCGCCTGCGATACCACGCAGGCGCTGATTCGCGGGCTCAACATGAGTGCCACGATTCACGCCACGATCGAGCAAGGGCATCTGGATGAATCGACCCTGGCGGCACTGCCGGCGGTCACCGGTGTTTCGGTCAATCTCGATGAGCTCAGCCTGACCACGACAAGCGCCCAGCA
>JAGQPS010000670.1 GCA_020426595.1 Planctomycetales bacterium | reverse complement strand
GCTCAGGCGGCGGGTGGCTCCGCGGTAATCGTAACGGGGATGTTCTTGAAGGCCGGAGTCTTCGATTCCGGGTCCACGCTCCGCGGAATCAGCACGTTCGACTCCGGACAGTACATCATCACGTTACCGCATCGGACGTCGAACGGACGGACCCGCTGGTAACGCATCTCGCCGACCGCACTCACGATTTTGACCGGTTGGTCGGCCTGTAATCCAAGTCTCGCGATATCCGCAGGATTCATCAGGATCACATCGCGTCGCTTCTGCCCCCGATACAAATCCTCATCCTCATACACCACCGTGTTGAACTGCCCTTCGGATCGGATCGTCATCAATCGGAATCCGTTTTCGCCGACCGCAGGCAACTTGGGAATCGCCACCGCATGAAACTTCGCCTTGCCGCTCGCCGTCGGAAACTTCGTGGAGTTGATGTGGCGGTCGGGAATATGAAATTCCTTTTTGGATCGCCCGATGTCGGAAATCCCCTCGAACCCCGGAATCAATTCTCCGATCAGTTCCCGAATCGAATCGTGCCGTTCGAGTCTCTTCCAGTCGATCGGACTGTTGCGGTCGAGAACTTTTTGCCCCAGATGCGTCAACAACGACACCTCGCTCCGGGGTCCCTCATACCGTGGTCGCC
>JAGQPS010000066.1 GCA_020426595.1 Planctomycetales bacterium | reverse complement strand
GTTGGGGGCTTAGCAAACCGTGGTTCGACTCTCTTGCACCCCAATCGCCTTTTGCCTGGGCATGAATCGCAACCGTTGGGTTTACATCAACAGCCCGGTGAGCGAGGGATTCCTCGACTTCCCGCGCAAGCCAACAACTCGTTCCGCCACCAACCCTGCCGTCTCGCTTGATTCCAAGAATCGCGACATCCAAGGCTGGCGGCCACGTGTCGCGACCGGATAACGGCCGGCATATCTTGCCTGACGAATAACTTCCGAGTCTCGGGCCCGAACCAACGCGTCCGTGCGACCCTCGGAGTCTAGCTGGTCGGCATCTCGGTACTGATTGCCATAGGGCGATCTTCCCAGGTTCTTGCGGGTTTCAGCCCGCGACGGATCGAACTTAACCAACGAATCGCGCGGTCACCTCCGCTGATCGACGTTGGCAATTGGGCGAAAGCGTTCCCGGCATGCGCATGGGTACGGTAGGCACCCCCGAATCGAACCGTGTGAGCCCCCTTCGATACCAAGTCCTTGGTTCGAACAGAGGAGCTTCACCGAGGCCGCTTCGGTTTGTACGCGATCGATCGAATTGGCGCGGGAAGGGATTCGAAACGTGACCTACGGTTACCGGTCGCACGTGAGTGCCGGCTTTTCGGCCTGACGTTATCCTCCGACCCACTTGCCCATAGACGAGTTCGACCGAGGTTCACGATGGGATTTCTCAAGAAGTTCTTCCGAAATGTCTTCCACGAAGGCGCCACGCAGGCGGCCACTTCGAGCAGCTTTGATTTGCTCTCGGACATGGAACTGGAAACCCATTTGTCGGTTTCTCGTTACGGAGACTTTGAGCTGACCGACGCGCTCCGGCCTTCCTACGACCTTAAGGTCCGTCCCCGCCAGGGTTACCGTCATGACGTTTATGTCGACGAAGAGTCGCGTTCACGTGTGCCGGTGTTGATGGCGGCGGTCTCGAAGGAACGGCTGTTCGACACGTTCATGGACCTGATCGATCCCCTGGGGCCGGTCGTCGATGTCGTGTTGGAAACCAGCCATGACCCTTCCGGCTCCGGACACGTCGATCTTTACCGCGAACACATCGATATGCCGGTGCTCAAGAGCATCCTGTTCGATTTTGAAGATCTGCTAACCAATGACGGTTGCACCGGAATTGCCGTCCTCAACCCCAATACGCCTCAAGAGGTGCAATTCGACGAGCACAAGCTGCTCATCGTCTACGGCAGCCCCCTGGAGACGTTTGAACATCGCCTCGAACGCAACCGAGTTCGTTGCGACGAGAAGATTCGTTTCCTGACCGAGGCCGAACACGTTCACTCGTCGAGCGAGGAATACCACGAGCAATTCCAAGAGATGTACATGCGGCTCGGCATGGACGAGAACCACTAAATCACGAAGTGGTTCGAACGACGACTCATCATTAACGGGCTCGGCGCGTATTGCGACTCGAGCCCGTTTTCTTTTGCACGGTATCGAATCCCTGGGATGAACCGTGGAGGCGCCGGCAAACGCCAGCCCCGTCGTGCTTGCCTTGATCAGGGCGAGTCTTGATGGGGCGACTCGGTTGACGACATCGGTTCATTCACGAGTTTGAGCTGCCGAGCCGAGTAACCCAACCGCTCGGTGAGTTCACCGTCGATGGTGATTCCGAGCGATCGACATTGGCCGAACGAGGAAATGGTCGCGCGCAGTCCCGCTTGACGGCCCGGAATGATGACGACTCGATCGCCAACCTTGAATGGGCCACCGTTCCGGCGTACTTGTCGTTCGACAAGACCAGAAAACAAGACAAACGAAACGAACGGGCTTAGGACGATCGCGAGTAGCAACGCGGCCGCCATCGCCCCAAGAAACGACATCACAAAAGAGAGCGAACGCAACGCGGTCGCCGAGAGGTCAACCGACTCGATCAGCAGTAGCAGGCCAACGACCAGCGAACCGACAAACCCAACCAGGCTCCAGCCGTTCCAAGCCAGCAGACGTTCACGCAGCGAAAACATACGTGGAAAGCGCCTCGTGGTGATGACGGTACTAGGCGATCGCGGCGAGTTGGGCTTGGGAGCCTAGCCCATCAGCTCATACAGCACTCGGCCCTCGGACACGAGATAGGGGCGGTCGAGCCGGTCGTGGATCGTCGTCTTGGGATCGATCCCGAGATGTTGCCAAAGGGTCGCTAGGACGTCCGCGGGGCGCACGCCTTGAGCCGCGACTTCCGCGCCTTGTGCATCGGTCTCTCCCCAAGCGACGCCGCCGCGCACCTTGCCGCCCGCGAGGAGCATGGAATAGGCATTGGGCCAGTGGTCACGGCCGGCTTGAGGATTGATCTTTGGCGTGCGTCCAAATTCGCCGCCCAGACAAACCATGCATTCCCTCTCCAGGCCAAGTCGCGACAGGTCGTCCAACAATGCTCCGTAGGCGCGATCGAGCGGCGGCACGATGTCTTGGTATCGACGGACCAAATCGCCGTGCGTGTCCCACTTCTGATTGAATTCGTTGATCGAAACCCACCGAACTCCCGCCTCGATCAAACGCCGAGCGAGCAAGAACGACTGCCCCAGTTTGTTGCGTCCGTATCGGTCTCGTGTTTCATCGCTTTCGCGACCGAGATCCAACGCCGTGCGGAACTTCCCGCTACAAACGAGCTCGAAGGCGCTCTGGAGATATCGATCACCACTTCGCCGGACTTCCGAATCGAGCCAACGAGAAGCGACATCCAGTTCAGTCAACAATCCACGGCGATCGTCGAGTCGCTCGATCGGAAGAGCCGATCCGCTTTTCAACCCAAGGGGATCGAAGCCATCGCCGTTCGGGTCTCCCTCGAGCACGAATGGGTCGCGAACGGCGCCAAGGAACCCGCCGTACTGACCCGGCATGCGATTCGAGGGTCCTGGAATACTGAGCCAATTGGGGAGCGAAATCGAGGCGGGGACTTCGGTGCGCGGCGGCTGCAAGTGGGGCAGGATCGCACCAGGCCCAGGGAAATCATCGCCATGAGCCTCTCGGTCACGGTCCTGTTGGTTGTAGCTTCCGGTCAGCGTGATGTACGTTCCGGCGATGTGATTCGCGAACGGATGGCTGACGCTGCGCACCACCGAGAATTGGTCGAACCGCTTCGCCATCTCGGGAACCAATTCGGTGAAGTGCACGCTGGGCACCGAGGTCGAGGCGGGAGCAAAAGAGCCGCGCACGTCACTGCCGGCCAGCGGCTTGGGGTCCCAAAGGTCGATGTGGCTTGGCCCACCCTGCAGCAACACGAAAATGCACGAGTGACTCGCGCTTGCCGGATCGTCTCCCGTACTCGCGTCGAGCGTGGCCGTTGACGCGGCGCTCCAGGGATTGGTTCCCAGCGACATCGCCCCTAGCGAGACGGCGCCAATGCGCATCCAATCCCGCCGATTCCAGCGACCATCGATGGGGAGGAACTGCCCTGAGGTCATCTTATCGCTCTCCGGTTGCATCGTTGCCCAGGGGACACTCGAGTCCCTTGAGACGCTCCCACTCGGCCAGCTCGCTAGGTTAACTAAAAAAAGCTTCCCGCGCTGACGGCCGCTCGGGAAGCGTGTTCATCACTCGGGCAAGCGTTGGGCGAAGAGCCAATCGTACAGATCGCCGTTCGAGTAGGTTTGAGTCCAGCTGTCGTGACCCACGCCAGGGTATTCCGTGTACTTCGGTTCGCCACCGACCGCCTTGAGAGCCTCGACCATCGCGCGACTTCGTTCGGGCTTCACCACATTGTCGGCGCCGCCGTGGAAAACCCAAATCGGCGTGTCCGCGAAACGCTTCACGACCTCCTCGCGAGAATCGCCACCACCACAAACCGGAATCGCGGCCGCGATGTATTCGGGGTAGCGAGCCAACAGGTCCCAGGTTCCGAAGCCTCCCATCGAGAGACCCGTGACATAGATCCGACGTTCATCGATCGGTTCGTTCTCGACATATTGCTTGACGACTTCGACCACCAGACGCATGGGGCCCGAGGGTTCACTTGGCGTTTCGTGCTGGTCGTCCGACCAGGGCACCTCCACCCAACGTTTGCCTTCGGGACACTGCGGAATCAAGACCGCACAGGCTTGGCGTTCCTGCACCAGAGGCGAAACAAGATCCTTGGCGGCGTGCACGAGTGTCCGTTGGTTGTCGTCACCTCGTTCTCCGGCTCCGTGCAGGAACAGGATGATGGGGACTTCCGTTCCCTCGGGCACTTCCGGCATGTACCAGCGGTAGTTAAGTTTCTCGCCGTTCTCCGCTTCGTAGACCAGCGTTTCGTACTTCTCTTGCCAAGCCTGATCGTCCTGAGCATTCACGCGGGCGGTACTCCCCCAGGCGACGACCATTCCCACGGCAAACGCGAGAGCGACGAGTCCAAAGCGGAATGGCATCGATGGTTCCTCTGAAAACGGATTTTGGGTGGGATCAACAGCCCTCCATCCTATCCGAAGCCACGGCGCTTCAAAACAGACAACCACTGACCGTTCCCCCTCCCCTGCCGGTGATCCTCGGTTCGACGACCTCCACGACAGACGCCGTGTCCGTAAGGAGACTCGGATTGGTCACTCGAGTAGGCGAAGCGAGCCAGCGAAACTCGCGGCCCCCCATGGTCGGCTTGCCCCTGGCCCGCCATCATGGTTTCGAGCCAGAAATGCAGGTCCATGAGTCTCCGCGCGCCACGCTCAAACAGCGGGTGGATCGGAGCGGAAAGGGAGTTCGAACCGGTGACTCAGCAGGCCGAAATCGTCGTCAAGGGAGCCCGCGAGCATAACTTGCGAGAAGTCAGCCTCGTGCTGCCCCGCAACGAACTGATTTGCTTCACCGGCGTGAGCGGCTCGGGCAAAAGCTCCTTGGCCTTCGATACGCTCTATGCCGAGGGGCAACGTCGCTACATCGAGAGTCTCTCGACGTTCGCCCGCCAATTCTTCGGTCAGATGCCCAAGCCGGATGTCGATCTGATTTCCGGCCTCAGCCCCTCGATTTCAATCTCCCAGAAATCATCGGGAACCAATCCTCGCTCGACCGTCGGCACGGTTACCGAGATCCTCGATTTCCTGCGCGTGCTCTACGCGCGGGTTGGCACGAGCTACTGTCCGAATTGCCGAGTCCCGATTGCTTCCCAGACCCAAGATCAAATCACGGCTCGTTTGCTGCAGCTCGAGAATGGAACGCGAGTCACATTGCTCGCGCCCGTGGTCCGAGCTCAGAAGGGCGAGCATCGCGATCTCTTCGCCGATCTCTTGCGGCAAGGCTACATGCGGGCTCGCGTGAATGGCGAGACGATTTCGCTCGACGATCCTCCGCGGCTCGATCGCAACATGCGGCATGACATCGAGTTGGTCATCGATCGGCTCGAAATCAAATCATCGGTGCGCGGTCGCTTGGCGGAAGGTGTCGAGGCCGCCATCGCGCGAGGCAAGGGCCTGTTGGTGGCGCATGTCGAACGAGCCGAACAAGCGAGCGAGGATTGGTTGCTTTCAAGCTCGGCGGCTTGCCCCGACTGCGGCGAGAGTTTCGAGCCTCCCACGCCCCAGTTGTTTAGTTTCAACAGTCCGCAAGGGATGTGTCTCGCCTGTGATGGACTCGGGCGACGGCATACGTTCGATCCGGAATTGCTGGTGCCCGATCCCGGCAAGTCGTTCGAGCAAGGTTGCTTCGTGCACCTCGGCGCGCTCAAGGAGTTGGGGCGCTGGAAACGGCACGTTTACAAGGGTGTGGCCGCGACCATCGAACGGGTCAAGGAATGGCCGGCCGGCATCATGCTGACCACTCCGTGGCAAGAGCTGCCGGCGGAGGCACGCAAGATTTGGCTGCACGGTTCGGGCAAGACGCATATCACGTTTACGTGGCGAGGCGGAAAGCAGGCGGTCAAGTACGGTGGCACCTTCGATGGATTGATCCCGGAGCTAGAAACGAAATACCGCGGCATGAAGAGCAAGGCGCACCGCGAGAAGCTCGAGCGATACATGCGCACGGTTCCCTGTCCTGACTGCCAAGGACAGCGGCTCAATCCCCAGGCCCGAGCCGTGTCGATTGGGTCGCGACATGAGGCGTTTCGCGAGCAGCCTCAACGCTCGCTGCCCGAGATTAGCGGCTTGGCGATTTCGCGAGCCCACGAGTTTTTTTCCTCCCTCGATCTCGATACGGTCCAGTGGACGATCGCGACCGAGGCGGTCAAGGAGATCACGGGGCGCCTCAAGTTCTTGCTCGATGTGGGACTCGATTATCTCACGCTCGATCGAGCCGCGCCGACATTGAGCGGCGGGGAGACTCAGCGTATTCGGCTCGCGAGCCAAGTTGGCTGCGGCTTGGTCGGAGTCTTGTACATCCTCGACGAGCCATCGATCGGATTGCATCCACGTGACAACGAACGGCTGATCGGAACCTTGGGGAAGCTTCGCGACCAAGGCAACACGGTGATCGTCGTCGAGCACGACGAGGACACGATGTGGGCGGCCGACCGTGTCGTTGATTTTGGGCCAGGACCTGGTGTCCGTGGCGGCAAGATCGTGGCTCATGGCACGCCTAAGGAAGTCGCGGCCAGCAAACAAAGCGTGACCGGTGCGTACCTCAGTGGCCGGGAATCGATCGCGATCCCCACCACGCGCCGCGCGGGCAACGGCCAGAGCCTCGTCGTGCGTGGAGTGACGCACAACAACCTAACCGGAATCGACGCCGAGATTCCGCTGGGCAAGTTCGTGTGCATCACCGGAGTCTCGGGGTCGGGCAAGAGCTCGCTCGTCAACGACGTGATCGCCGAAGCCTTGATGCGCGATCTCAACCGCGGTGATGGTTTTCCCGGACTGCACACCGGACTCGAGGGGCTCGAACATCTCGACAAGATGATCGCGATCGATCAATCGCCGATCGGTCGCACGCCTCGCTCCAACCCCGCGACCTACGTCAAGCTTTTCGACGAGATCCGCAAGCTCTTCACTCGCCTGCCCGAATCGAAACGGCGTGGCTTTCAGCCTGGTCGGTTTAGCTTCAACGTCGAGGGTGGTCGTTGTGCCGCCTGCGAGGGTAACGGTTCCACCCGACTCGAAATGGACTTCTTGGCCGACGTCTGGGTGACGTGTCCGGTGTGTGAGGGAAAGCGATTCAACAAGCCGACGCTCGATGTCACCTTCAAGGGACACTCGATCGCCGATGTTCTCGACATGGATGTGCAGCAAGCGCTAAAGGTCTTCACGAACGTGCCGGCCATCGAGCAGCGACTACGGACGCTGCACGACGTGGGCCTGGATTACCTGAAGTTGGGACAGCCCTCCCCAACGCTCTCGGGTGGCGAGGCTCAGCGGATCAAGCTGGCTCGCGAATTGACTAAACGCTCCACGGGCAAGACTTTGTACTTGTTGGACGAGCCGACCACGGGACTCCATTTTGCCGATGTGCGGCTGTTGCTCGGAGTGCTGCAAGGCTTTGTCGACGCCGGCAACACCGTGTTGGTGGTCGAGCACAATCTGGATGTGATCAAGGTCGCGGATTGGGTGATTGATCTCGGGCCCGAGGGGGGCGCGGGTGGCGGACGGATCGTGGCCCAAGGAACTCCCGAGGAAGTGGCTCGAGTCAAGGAATCACACACGGGACAATCGCTCGCCCGTTGGCTCGACCCGCGGCGCGAGCCGCTCGTGTATGGCTCGGGTCGCACCGGGAAGTCCAAGCTCGAGTCGATCGATCGAATTCGCGTGCGCGGCGCCGCGGAGCACAATCTGCGTCGCATCGATACCGATATCCAGCGGCAAGGCATCACCGTGTTTTGCGGTCCCAGCGGTTCGGGCAAGAGCTCGCTCGCCATGGACACCATCTACGCCGAGGGACAACGTCGCTACGTCGAGAGCTTGAGCGCCTACGCCAGGCAGTTCGTCGATCAAATGCGTAAGCCTCGCTTTGATTCCATCGATGGACTCTCGCCCGCCATCGCGATCGAGCAAAAGAACCTTGGCAACACGCCTCGCTCGACCGTTGGTACCGTCACCGAGGTTCACGACTATCTGCGGATTCTGCTCGCGAGGCTCGGTACTCCGATGTGTCCCGGTTGCTTGGTGCCGATCGGCACTCAAACCTCGGATCAGATCGTTGAGAAACTGCTGTCCCAGCCCGAAGGAACTCGCGCGATTCTGCTCGCCCCCAAGGTCGTGGACGTTGGCACCGACTGGGATGAAATGTGGCAAGACTTGCGCGAGCAGGGCTTCCAGCGAGTTCGAGTCGATGGAGTGACCTACAACGTCGACGACGTGCCCGCGCTCGATCGACGGTCGAAACACGAAGTCGAGATCGTCGTGGATCGAGTTACCCTGGCTCATCAATCTCGCAAGCGGATCGCCGACAGTGTCGAGACGGCGCTCGCCGTGGGGCAGGGCTTGGTGTGGGTGAGCTATCCCCAGGAAGGTTGCTCGGAAGGACAATGGAAGCTGGATCGGCACAGCGTGTTTCTCGCATGTGAACAGTGCGGCACGAGCTACGAGAAACTGGGACCGCAAAACTTCTCGTTCAACAGTCCATTGGGTTGGTGTCCGGATTGCGAAGGCTTGGGAACTCACCTGGGAGCCAATCCCGCGGCGCTCGTGCCCAATGGAAAACTAACGTTGAGCGAGGGGGCGAGCTCCCTCTGGCCTTCGCTCGATCACCCGATCGCCAAGGCGATGTTGGAGTCGCTGGCCCGCGAAACGGGCTTGCCCATCGAGACACCATTCGAGCAGCTCTCATCGCGTTGGCGACGACTCGTCTTTCACGGCACTGGCGAGCGCTGGATTCCCGTTTCGCAAGGTGGCCGAGTCGTTTTTCAATTTCAATACAAGGGGATCTACCCGGGCTTGGACGAGGCGGCCCGACTGAGTCCCACGCTACGACGACAGGTCGATCAGTTTGTTGATGAAGTGACTTGTCCGTCGTGTGACGGATCGCGATTGCGGGCGGATGCGTCGGCGGTCGCGTTGCGTGGATGTTCGATCGACGATCTCAACCGCATGCCACTCGCCGAGTTGGTCACGACTCTCAAGTCCTGGAAACTCGACCGTCGAGAAAAGCGGATCGCGGGCGAGGTACTTCGCGAAGTGATCGATCGCACGCAGTTTCTCGTGGACGTCGGGCTGGAGTATCTCACGCTGGCTCGAGGAGCCGCCACGCTGAGCAATGGCGAAGCGCAACGAATTCGTCTCGCGAGTCAGCTCGGAAGCGGTTTGTGCGGCGTGCTGTACGTGCTCGACGAACCGACCGTGGGGTTGCATCCAAGGGACAACCGCCGGTTGCTCACCGCGCTCAGAAAACTCGAACAACTCGGCAATACCTTGTTGATCGTCGAGCATGAACGCGACGTGATCGACGAGGCCGATGAGCTGGTCGATTTTGGGCCCCAAGCGGGACGCGATGGAGGACAGATCGTTGCGCAAGGCTCGCCCGCCGAGGTGGCCAAGAAGCGTGGTTCGGTAACCGGGCCCTATCTTTCCGGTCGGAAGTCGATCGCGATTCCCAGCAATCGTCGACCCGTGCGATTTCCGGCCAAGTCGACCACCAAGAAGAAATCCCGCGGTGCCAAGGAAGAGGAACCCACGACCCTTTCGCTCGATATCCTGGGGGCGAGCCACCATAACCTGAAGGATATCGATGTCTCGCTCCCGCTGGGCTGTCTGAGTGTCGTGACCGGCCCGAGTGGTTGCGGGAAGAGTTCGTTGATTGACGAGATCCTGTACGCATCGCTCGCCCGAACCTTGCATCGAGCCAACACGTCGCCAGGAAAGCACCGCGACATTCAAGGCATCGAACACGTCAACAAGGTCGTGCGAGTCGATCAGCAACCCCTGGGTAATTCGCCGACGTCCAACCCCGCGACTTACACCGGTGTGTTCGAGCTCATTCGTGGCCTCTTCGCCCAACTGCCAGACTCGCGCGTGCGAGGCTATGCCGCGCGGCGGTTCAGCTTCAACGTGCCAGGCGGACGGTGCGAGGTGTGTGAAGGCAATGGCCAACGGAAGATCGAGATGCACTTCCTGCCCGACGTCTGGATCACGTGCGAAGCCTGCGATGGGAAGCGATACAACGAAGAAACCTTGGGCGTGAAATTTCACGGCTACTCGATCGCCGACGTGCTCGACATGACCTGCGCCGAGGCCAATCGCGTGTTCCGCAACGTGCCTCGGATTCAACGCATTCTACAGACGCTCTGTGATGTTGGTCTGGGGTACGTCGCCTTGGGGCAATCGGCGCCGACACTCTCGGGAGGAGAAGCCCAGCGAGTCAAGTTGGCGGCGGAACTCTCGCGACCCGACACCGGTCGCACGCTCTACTTGCTCGACGAGCCGAGCTCTGGCTTGCACTTCGACGACCTGCAAAAGCTGGTCGATGTGTTGCAGCGATTGGTCGATCTCGGCAACAGCGTCGTCTTGATCGAGCACAACCTGGACTTGATCAAGTGCGCCGACTGGATGATCGAGCTAGGACCCGAGGCGGGTGACGCCGGTGGGCACCTTGTCACCTGTGGAACACCCGAGGAAGTGGTCGCGTACGCGCGAAAGGCTCGCCGCCAACGCAAGAAGTTTCCCGCGTGTCACACCGGAGACGCGTTGGAGCCTTTGTTGGAGGCGGGCCCCTACGTCGAACGCAAGATCTTCGATCCCCAGGAGCAAGCGCTCGCGGAAACCGATGGTTCCAACTTGCTCGGCGTCGACGCCCGCATGCCGTGGGAAATCGATGGCCGCAAATGGCATACGGTCGACCGCCGTGATCGACGCGGTGAGCCGGTGCATTGGGAGGGTCGGATACTCGAGGAGGTGATTGATCGGATCGAGGCGACGGATTTCTTTCAGGCGACCCAGTGGAATTCACGCAGCATCGTCGAGGTCACCGGCACGCCCGCGAGTCGCGGATGGTTCCTGCATGCCATCACCGCCGAGACATGGATTCTGAAGCTCAAGTTCCGTGTGCCACGCGGACACTTCAAGCAGACCGATCTACACCGGGACATTCCTCTCGCGACTCTCAATGAACGCGATGACCTGCCGGTCTACGGCAATGAACCGCGAGTGCGCGTCCGCAACGTGACGGGTAATTGGCAAGAGATCGAGATTCGCGCGCATGACTTCGCCGAGATCGACGTGCCGGGATTCTGGAAGTTCCTCGACGAGGCTTGTCGCGCGTTCGCTGGCCAGCTCGCCGCTCCCGAAACCGCGGATGTTGAAGAGGCCATGCCTTGGAAGAAGCTTGGGCGCAAGTGGCATCTTTCGTCGAAGGGAATGCCGCCCGGCAAGAAGACGCGCTGGAAGCTCGAAACGCTCGAGGAGGTGTTCGCCTCGATTCAACGAACCGAGCCCGAAGGTGATTTTGTTTGGAACCTCCAGACGCTCGTGCATCATGTGTCGCCACGAATCCGCGATCCTTGGGTGACGGTCACGACCAAGCGACCCGAAAGCATCCTGGTGGCCGTTCGCGCGGCCAAGGAGACCTTCGCGCTGGGCAAGATCGCCAAGCTTGGCACCGCGAGCGCGGTCGATTCGAGCCATGCGGATTTCGACGTCCTCAAACTGAACTTCGATGCGATCGAGCAAGTCCTCGCCGACGAGTGGTTGCAGTTGCTGGCCGAGGCCTTCGAAAGCATGACTTGAGCGGCTGTTCGCTAGGCACCGAATCGCTAGGTCGCGCGACACTTGTCTAGCGAAGTTCGTTCCGGCTCGTTTCATCGAAGACGGTGGGAGTTGAGTCCGCGACCTGCTCCCAATCGAATCGATCAATCAGGCTGCTGGCGGTGCACGGATTCGCCGACGGATGAATCCCCGCGGAGCAAGCCAGCCAGCCGATGAGGCGTTCGGCGGTGACTCCCTCGCCTCGCAATGTCGAGATCCGCGTATCGCCATGCCGTTTGGCCAAGCGATGCCCATCGGGGCCAATCATGAGCGGGACATGAAAGAACTCAGGTGGCTCCCAGTCGAGCGCCTGGTAGAGCTGGAGTTGCCGATAGGTGCTGGCCAAGAGGTCGTCGCCCCGCACCACCTGCGTGATGTCCATCGCGTGATCGTCGACCACCACGGCCAATTGGTAGGCGGCCGTACCGTCCTTTTTGGCCACGACGAAATCGCCAAGCTCGGACTTCACGTCACAGGTTCGTTCCTCGCGACCGCGTTCTAGAAAGCGGCTTACCTCGTCGGTCGTCCGAAAACGCCATGCGAAGGTGCCTGGAGGCAGGGACTCGGCATCCCGTGCGGTCCGTTGGGCGCAAGTGCCCGGATACAGAAACCCCTCGTGTTCCCAATGCGGCGCGCTGGCGGCTTGAGCGATGTCGTTTCGGCTGCATGTGCAGGGGTAGATCAGCTCGCGTGATCGGAGCTCCGCCAGCACCTCGTCATAGATCGCCGTTCGCGCGGTCTGCACATAGGGCTCGTGAGGCCCGCCTCGGTCGGGGCCTTCCTCCCAGTCGAGTCCGAGCCAATGCAGGTCGTCGATCGCGTATTGAGTCGTCTCGGGTTTGATCCGCGGCGAATCGAGGTCCTCGACTCGAAGAATCAAGCGGCCACCGGACTTTCTGATCGAAAGCCATGCCAAGAGAAAGGTGCGGGCATTCCCCACATGTAAGGCTCCGGTTGGCGAGGGAGCCAACCGCCCTACCGCTTGCTGGCCGCATTCTTGGGCCATACCGAAAGTCCCGAGGGTGCGCGGTTCAATCCGTCCGGTTTGATCCTGGAGGCAGCGCCGAGCTCCCGAGCAAGCCCATTGAGAGACGACGGGAGCGCGATCAGGCGGAAGCCAGCTCGCTCAATGAGATGATCCGTGCACGAGCCGAGCAATGGCTCTTACAAGCAAGGGCTATTCAAACTTGCCAACGACGATCGAGGCGTTGTGTCCACCGAACCCAAAGCTATTGCTCATCGCGTAGTTGATCGTGCGATCCTTGGGGACGTTCGGCGTGTAATCGAGATCACAGGCCGGATCAGGCGTCTCGAGATTGATCGTTGGGGGGACGATGGAGTGCTTCATCGCTTTCACGCTGAGCACCAACTCAATGCCTCCGCTCGCGCCCAAGGAGTGGCCGAGTTGGCTCTTGGTGCTGCTGATGCTGACTTGGTAGGCGTGGTCGCCAAACACAACCTTCACCGCTTGAGTCTCGGCTTGGTCGCCCAGCGGTGTGCTCGTGCCGTGCGCGTTGATGTAATCAATGCGATTTGGGGCGAGCTGAGCATCGGCCAGGGCCATCGACATGGCTCGAGCCGCGCCCGTTCCCTGTTCGTCGGGCTGGGTAATGTGGCCAGCGTCACCGCTGGTGCCGAATCCAAGCACTTCGGCGTAGATTTTCGCGCCACGCGCCTTCGCGTGCTCGAGTTCCTCGAAGATGAGAATCCCGGCGCCTTCGCTAAACACGAAGCCATCGCGATCGGAGTCAAACGGTCGGCTGGCTTGCTTCGGCGCTTCGACCCGTTCCGACAGGGCTCGCATGTTTTGGAAGGCACTCAGGCCCATGCGAGTCATCGCGGCTTCCGATCCGCCCGTGACCATCACTTCCGCGTCGCCGTACTGGATCGCCTTGAAGGCATCGCCCATGCCGTTGGTGGCACTGGCACATGCGGTCGCGACCGTGTAGTTCGGTCCCCGAATGCCGAAGCGGATCGAGATGTTGCCACCCGCCGCGTTGAGCATCAACTTGGGAATGGTCAGCGGAGAGACTCGGTCCGGACCCTTGGAGACCAGCTTGATCAGCTGCTCCTCGATGGTCATGAGACCACCGATACCCGATCCCAAAATGACACCACACCGAAACGGGTCTTCCTTGGAGAAGTCAATTCCCGAATCGGTGACCGCGTCTTGGGCGGCTACCAAAGCGAACTGAGTGAATCGATCGAGCCGTTTCAGCTCGCGCTGCTCGATGTACTCGGTGGGCGACCAATCATAGATGTCGCCCCCGATCCGGACCTTGAAGTCCGAAACGTCGAACAATCGAATCTCATGGATTCCGCTTTCACCGGCGAGGACGCGCGTCCAGAGGTCGTCCACCTTGTCGCTAAGCGACGTGACGACGCCCATCCCGGTGATCACCACTCGGCGCTTCATGCATCCGCCCTGTCTGGACCTGCGGGAACGACGTTCAAGAGGAAGCCGAAGTGGCCTTTTCGATGTGCTTGATCGCCTCACCGACCGTCGTGATCTTCTCGGCGGCATCATCGGGAATGTTGATGTCGAATTCTTCCTCGAGCGCCATGATCAATTCGACAATGTCGAGCGAATCGGCTCCCAGGTCGTTGATGAAGGTGGTCTCCGGACGGATCTTGTCCTTCTCCACACTGAGTTCCTCTGCGACGATCTCAAACACACGTTGCTCAATCGACGACACCGCGTAGCCCTCCAGTCGAGGTGATGAAGCTCTGGGATTCGTGCCGCAAGCGAAAACTCAACCGCGACGAAGGTCTCCCAGCAGCATCGGTTTGAAGATGATATGGGGTTGGTGAAAACGCCACAAGATAGAAGGAGTCCACAAAACCGGTCAATACAGGATAGTTGGCAACTTTCCGAGCCCAAGGGGGCTGGGGGGTTAGCCAGTCATGCCGCCGTCGACCACCAAGGTCTGACCGGTGATGTACGAAGCCGCCGGGCTCGCTAGGAATAGCACCGCGGCAGCCACTTCTTCCGCCTTGCCCAGCCGCTTGGCCGGGATGCGCTTGGAAACTTCGGCGAGAATCGAGTCGCCCAAGGCCTTGGTCATTTCGCTTTCGATGAAGCCGGGGGCGATGGCGTTGATCGTCACCTTGCGCCCCCCCAATTCCTTGCTCAGCGATCGAGTCATGCCGATCATGCCCGCCTTGGAGGCGGAGTAGTTGGTTTGGCCCGGATTGCCCATGATGCCCGAGACACTGGCGATGTTGATGATCCGGCCATAACGAGCCCGCATCATGTGTCGCGAGGCGGCTCGGGAAAACAAGAACGTGCCGCGGAGGTTCGTCGTGATGACGTCGTCCCACTCGTCGTCCGACATTCTCGGCATCAGCGTGTCTCGCGTGATGCCCGCGTTGTTCACGAGAATGTCCAGCCGTCCCCAATCATCGGCGACCGTATCGACGACTTGGTCCACGCTCTCGCGACTCTTCACGTCGCACGAAAAAGCCTCGGCGTTTCCACCGGCTTCCGTGATCTCCTGGACCGTGCTCGCCAGCTTCTCGGCGTTTCGAGCCACGCAAGCAACCCGAGCCCCACTGGCTCCCAAGGCAATCGCCATTGCTCGTCCCAACCCCTGCGAGGCCCCGGTGACGATCGCCACCTGACCCGTTAGGTCCACCTTGAAGCCATTCATTGGCGAATCGCTCATCAGTCCCAACCTCACCCTGTCCAGCAGGGATGCTTAGAGTTGCTGCGATTGCGCGGCCGTCGGTTTCAGCCGCCTGTCTCGTTATTTCCCATCGGAGTCATCCCGTCGCCGGGCAACTTCCCGCGCTCGGTAAGCGCCTTTCACAAGATGGACCTCAGCGGGGGCTGGCGACCATCCCAGAATTCGCTCGGTCAATCCAACACACCCTCGGCCGCCAACTTGCGATCGACGCGTTTCAGCAGTCCACGCAACACCCGGCCCGGCCCCACTTCATAAAACCGGTCGAATCCCTGGGCGATCAGCTCGCGAATCGAGTCCTCCCAACGCACCGGCGACACGACTTGTCGGCAAAGCAGAGCCCGAATTTCATCAGGGTCCGTGTGGGACTGGGCATCCACGTTGGAAATGACGATTCGATCGGGCGAACGTATCTCGGTTGATTGAAGCGCGGCTCGCAATTGCTCGACGGCACTTTCCATCAGCGGCGTGTGAAACGCTCCCGCGACGGCCAGTGGAACCGCCCGCATCGCTCCTTCCTTCACCGCCAACTCGGCCGCCCGCTCGCAGGCTCCGATATGTCCCGAAACCACGATGTTGCCAGGGCACAAGAGATTGGCGACCTGCAGGATCTCGCCCGTATCGCGAGCCTGCTCACAGACCTTCTCAACGCTCTCCAGGCTCAAGCCGAGCAAGCTGACCATGCCGCTCGGGTTCGCGTCGGCGGCGTCTTGCATCGCTTGTCCGCGTCGAGCCACCACCCGCAGGCCGTCCTCGAAGGACATCGCGCCGGCGAAGACCATCGCCGAGTACTCACCGAGGCTCAGGCCAGCGGCCCCTTCACAAGACAATACGACTTCGGGCGACTCGGCTCGCAGTTTTTCGAGAGCGGCTAGGCTGCAAACGAACAACGCGGGTTGGCTATGTACCGTGGAATCGAGATCCGCCGCGGGGCCTTCAAAGCAAAGTCGGGCCAGATCGTAACCCAGAATCTCGTTCGCCTGGTCAAACAAGGCGCGAGCCGCTGGAAGGCTGCTGGCCAGTTCCTGGCACATGCCAACCGTTTGAGCCCCCTGACCGGGAAAGAGGAACGCCGTTCTGCTCACGCTACTTCTCTTGTCAGATTATCCACTAGCCAATTCGCATCCGCGTCACTCGCATCCGCGCCGCGACGTTCGCGAATTCCAGGATCGATCCCGGTAGCTAAACATCCGAGCCAGAAAACCAATCCCGGATCGTAGGAAGCTCGAGCGCGAGTGTCAACCGTCCCGGGGCTTGGCGCTGTACGGGGAGCGGAGGCGGCTTGGGCGGAGCGGCTACCCAAGAGTGAAACCCAGGCTCTGCAAAACAGACGCGGTGCGCGGTTCGCTCATGGCTCGATCGCGCGGTACGGTCGTCGCCCCCGAGGCAGGCTTCGGCACTTCCGACCGCGGCATGTCACGCGACCGCGGCACGTCACGGAGTCGACAAACCCAGGTGGGAAAATGCCTTGGCCGTGGCGACGCGTCCACGAGGAGTTCGAACGACCAGTTCGGAACGCAGAAGGAACGGCTCCACTTCATCGGCCAGCGTATCGACCGAACCGTTCATCGTATGGGAAATCGACTCGATTCCCGCCGGCCCTCCCCCAAAGACTCGGATGAGAGTCTCGAGATATCCGCGGTCCTGTCGGTCGAGTCCCAGTTCGTCGATGCCAGCCATCTGCAGAGCCGCCTTGGCGACCTCGGCGTCGATCTTGCCGCCCGCTCGACTGTCGGCATAGTCCCGGATCCAGAGCAGTCGATTGTTCGCGATCCGCGGAGTACCCCGGCTCCGTTCGGCGATGAGCAACGCTGCCTCGTTGTTGAGCTGGGCCCCCAGCTTCGTCGCGTTGCGGCTCACGATCTCCGCCAACTCGGCATCCGTGTAAAAGGTGAGGTGCTCGCGGACCGGGAAGCGGTCTCGCAGCGGTCCAGACAACATTCCGGCTCGAGTCGTCGCGCCGATCAAGGTGAAGGGATTGAGCCGGAAACTATGGGTCCGAGCGTTGATCCCGTCGCCTAGTACCATGTCGATGCGAAAGTCCTCCATCGCCGTATAGAGGTACTCCTCGACCGCCTTGGGCAAGCGATGAATTTCGTCGATGAACAAGACCGAACGTTCCGGCGCGTTGGTCAGATAGGGAACGATATCCTTGGGAGCCTTGAGGGCCGCTCCGCTCGCGAACTCCACGTGCACGCCAAGTTCGCGCGGGATGCACGTCGCGAAGGTGGTCTTACCGAGGCCCGGGGGACCGTCGAACAACACATGTCCCAGGCACTCGCCTCGCTTCATGGCGGCGTCGACCGCGATCCTCAGTCGCTCGATCACGTCTTGCTGACCCACCATGTCGGCCATGCGTTGAGGCCGCAGAGCCCGATCCTCGGTCTCGCCAGTCGTGTTGGCTCCGATGAGTGCTTCCCTTGCCATGCTTTCCGTGGCCCCTCCCTGACGGATGCCGCGATTTTTCGAGCCGCGAGCGAAGTCCCCACTTCACTAATACCGACCGAGCTCCTGTCGCCGATCACTATACCCGTGTTCACCTGCTAGAGACAAGCGAAGCTTGCATCGGCCAGGGACCCCTGGCCGCTCCACGAATTCCGACCCCCTCCCGCGCGATACCTGCCGTCTCCTACGCAGCGCCCTCAAACCGCGCTCCCATCGCGGGAGAGAGGTGTGTTGCTCGAAGGTCCTTGGTCCGAGTCAACGAGTGTTATGATGGTCGAACGCTCGCCCGTGTGGAGCCTCCGAGTCCCGCGAGACCGATTCCCATGCCCAAACCACGCAGCCCTCGTTCGGCCCTCGTGAATTCCCTCGATCAGCATCGCCATCCGGCCTACCTGTTGGACGAGAACTTGCGGCTCGTATTTGGAAACGAGGCGCTCCAGCGTTGGGTGGGCGGCGACTGGAAGTCGCTTATCGACGAGGTCGTGGGAGATCCCGCGGATAACGCGTCGCGTCGAGCCCGGCAATGGTCGCGCGTGCTCTTGCCTCCCGTGCATTGTCGACAACGGCCCGACCTGCCCTTCTCGTTGTCCGCTCCAGAGCAAGATGAGGCCGGGTTGGAAGCGGACGCCCCGCCCGATGATCAGTCGGGACTGTTGTCGGACTACGAGGCTCGAGTGCTCTCGCTCAACGATGGCGAGCGAGATTGGTATTTGATCGTCCTGACCCAAAGACACCACGCGCTGGTCGGCTTGCCAACTCGGTTGCTCGACCTGCATCGATTGTGGGAGCAAGCCCAGCGCCATGAGTCCGATGCGATTTCCGATTTGTTCGCGGGCGATTCCGCGTTCGCCCATCGGTTGCGCGAGCAAGTCACGCTCGCCGCCCGCGGAGCCCAGCGAATTTCGGTGATTGGTCCGACGGGGAGCGAGCACGAATTGGTGGCGAATTGGATCCTGCACCATCGCCCGGAGTCGGGCCGCGGTCCCATCGCGACCTTGGAGTGCACGTTCTTGGATCCCGAATTGTTGCAAAGCACGTATCGAGACTTGATTCGCGAGGCTCGTGGGCAGGACGCGCCTCCGGGTTGCTTGGTGTTGCTCAACGTCGATCGCTTGAGTCCCGATGGGCAGCTCGAGCTGCTCAATCTGCTTCGGTTTCCCAAGGTGCCGCTGAGCACGATCGTGACCTCGCTCAAGCCTCTCGCCGAACTCGTGGCGACTCAGTCGTTCGACGCCGAGTTGGCGACGCGCCTTGATGTCATCAGCGTGGAGCTTCCGGCCTTGGCGGCGCGAGTCGATGATCTTGCCGTGTTGGCTCATGCCACGTTGCAACGCGCGTGTGAATCGCAGCGGGTCGATTTGGCGGGTTGGTCGGACGCCGCTCTGGCTCGTTTGCAGCGGCATACGTGGCCGGGAAACTACCAAGAGCTGCGGTCGCTCTCCGATCGCTTGAGCCGCGAGTGCAAGTCGCCGTGGGTGCAACCGAGCGACTTGCCTCCGTGGTTTGGACAGCCGTTGAGCGATGATGAGGGCTCGCCCCGATTCCGGCTGCGGGAGTTTCGGCTCGAGGAGTTCCTGAAGCAGTGCGAGGCGGAGATCATGCGGATGGCACTCGAGCAATGCGGTGGGAACAAGACGAAGGCGGCGCGCTTGCTCGGATTGTCGCGTGGCGGTTTTCATCGGCGAATGGACTCGCTGATGGCGCTGGAGGGGACTTCGGACGACTCGTCCGAGGCGGCGAGTTCCGAGGAGTCGGGAGAGGAGTCATGAGTCCGTGTCGTCGGGGCGAGGATTCACAGCGAGGGGCTAGTGTTGGCTGAGCAGTCATTCGATGGTCCGCGCGCGCTGCGCGCGGCTCTGCAACAAGGCGCCACGTTGTGGGTGCATGATCCATTCGCCGATCGCGTGGCGTGGCTCCGCCAGCGGCTTGAGTTGCCCTGGCTGCGCGTTAAGGTGCTCCCGACACGCCCAGGCTGGGATAGCGACGAGCCCGCGCCATGGTCCGACCTTTGGGAAAACCGCGAGCCGGCCGCCCTGTTGTGGGAGGTCACTTCTGAATCCTATGTGGCGGACCTACAATCGATCGTGCGTTGGCGACGTCGACGCACGCCGACTTTTGTCGCGGCATGTTTGCGGGATGAACTGACGGCGTTGCGGCCCGCGGTGAGGGCGACCGGAGTCGCCGAGGTCCTGATGGGCTGGTCGGCTCCAACGCGTTTGTCCTCGCGGTTGACGAGTTGGTTCGAGGCCCAGGCGATGCCGGTCGACGATATCGGGCGGTGGTTGGCGAGTCGCTTACCAGGTGGCTTTGCTGAGTTCTGAGGCTCACCTCTGGCAAGCTAGGGCGCGCGCCGGTCATGGTCCCGCGCGCGGGCCAGTCGCGGAGCCGCGGGCGATGCCTTGGAGCGATCGTCCGCCGGGGCTATCGGCCTTTGATGAGCGTCGACGACGGAGCGAGTACGCGGGGCGCGTTCGCGGACCGAGAAGTGGAACCCAACCGAGAGTCCCCGGCC